>JBKQHH010000136.1:0-9735 GCA_052148875.1 Solirubrobacteraceae bacterium | reverse complement strand
GCGTGCTGATCTGGGGGGCCGCCGGCGGCCTCGGCGTGTTCGCCACCCAGATTTGCGCCACCGCCGGCGCCCACTCGGTCGGCGTCGTCTCCTCGGCCGAGAAGGGTGAGCTCGTCAAGCGCCTGGGCGCCGTCGACTTCATCGACCGCGGCGAGTTCGCCGGCATGATGCGCAGGGGCGGCGAGAGCGAGGCGGAGGAGAGCGAGCGCTTCAAGGTCTCCCGGGCATTCGCAAAGCGCGTCAAGGAGGTGCTCGGCGACGCCCCCGACATCGTCTTCGAGCACGTCGGCAAAGCGACGTTCCCGACGTCCGTCTTCACCGTCAAGACCTTCGGCAAAGTGGTCATCTGCGCCGGAACCACCGGGATCGATGTCGACTTCAACGTCGCCTACCTGTGGATGCGCCAAAAGGAGATCCTCGGCTCGCACTTCGCCAACGCGTACGAGTGCACGAAGGCCAACGAGCTGATCGAGAGCGGCCAGATCCGCCCCGTGCTGTGGCGCACGCTCGGCTTCGACGGCGTCGCCGAAGCGCACCAGCTGATGCTCGAAAACAAGCATCTCGGCAAGATCTCGATCCTCGTCGGCGCCGACGCCGAGGGTCAGGGCAAGAGCGCCGACGGACCCGGCGCGATCCACGCGGAGGTGGGCGCCTGATGGCCGGCACGGTGATCGTCCCCTGGTACGCGACCGGCTTCCGCGGCGACGACTTCGAGCAGGCGCTGAACGAGGTCGCCGCCACCGCGCTGCGCTACGGCGCGAGCTCCTATGCGGTCTACCGCCAGCGCGACGACCGCTACCGCTTCCAGCAGCTGGCCGCCTTCGAGGAGTACCTCGAATGGGAACGCTACTGGGAGGGGCCGGAGATGACCTACTTCCGCGCGACCCACTCCAGCTGGTACCAGGTGCCCGTGCTCTACGGCTGGTGGGACCGCACCGCGCACGGCGCGGTCGGCGACGAGCAGCTTGCCCTCGGCAACGGGCACGGCAACGGCCACGGCGTGCACAGCGCCTGAGCGGCGCCGCGTCCACGCCCGTCTCAGCCCTGCTCTAGCGGCGCCATCGTCAACCCCGCGCCCTTGAGCTGCTCCCAGTAGTGCTCGGCGGCCTCCTGGTGGCCGCTGTAGACGACGGCGCGGCCGGAGGCGTGGATCACGTTGGCGATCTCCATGCCGCGCTTGAGCGTGACCCCGGGGATGAAGCGGGCGAGCGTGCGCGCGACGTGGTCGAACGTGTTGTGGTCGTCGTTGCAGACGATCACCCGCCACGCGCCCCCGAGGCCTGATCCCGGCCCGCCCGTGCGCGGCTTCTCGAGCGTCTGATCCATGAGCGGCAGGATAAAGCCCGCGGCGCGACCGTACAATTGCTGCATGAGCGGTGAGCACTCTGCGCGGCTGCCCGAGCGCGACCGGCCGTGGATGATGCGGACCTACGCCGGTCACTCGACGGCGAAGGCATCCAACGAGCTCTACCGGCGCAACCTGCAGAAGGGCCAGACGGGCCTGTCGGTCGCCTTCGACCTGCCCACGCAGACCGGGTACGACCCCGACGACGAGCTCGCGCGCGGCGAGGTCGGCAAGGTCGGCGTCCCCATCTCCCACCGCGGCGACATGGCCGCGCTGATGAGCGGCATCCCGCTCGGGGAGATGAACACCTCGATGACGATCAACGCGACCGCCGCGTGGCTGCTGGCGCTGTACATCGTCGCCGCCGAGGAGCAGGGCGTCGGCCAGGAGCAGCTCCAGGGCACCACCCAGAACGACATCATCAAGGAGTTCCTCGCACGCGGGACCTACGCCTTCCCGCCGGCGCCGTCGATGCGCCTGATCGCGGACATGATCGCCTACACGGTCGAGCACGTCCCCAAGTGGAACCCGATCAACATCTGCTCCTACCACCTGCAGGAGGCCGGCGCGACGCCCGTGCAGGAGATCGCCTACGCGATGAGCAACGCGATCGCCGTGCTCGACGCCGCCCGCGAGCGCGTGCCGGACGAGCGCCTGGAGCAGGTGTTCGGGCGCATCTCCTTCTTCGTCAACGCCGGCGTGCGCTTCGTCGAGGAGCACGCCAAGCTGCGCGCGATGTCCATCCTGTGGGAGGAGCTCGGTCGCGAGCGCTACGGCGTGCGGGAGGACCGCCACCTGCGCTTCCGCTACGGCGTGCAGGTCAACTCGCTCGGCCTCACCGAGGCCCAGCCGGAGAACAACGTGCAGCGGATCGTGCTCGAGGCGCTCGCGGTCACGCTCGGACGCGACGCGCGCGCACGCGCGATCCAGCTGCCGGCCTGGAACGAGGCGCTCGGGCTGCCGCGACCCTGGGACCAGCAATGGTCGCTGCGCATCCAGCAGGTGCTCGCGTACGAGACCGACATCCTCGAGTACCCCGACATCTTCGAGGGCTCGAAGGTGATGGAGGCGCTCGTGGCGGAGCTGCTGGAGGGCGCGCGCGCGGAGATGGCCGTCGTGGCCGAGCTCGGGGGCGCTGTGGAGGCGGTCCCGTACATGAAGGCGGCGCTCGTCGACAGCCACCGCGCGCGCATCCGCCGGATCGAGGAGGGCGAGCAGGTGGTGGTCGGGCAGAACCGCTACACCGAGACCGAGGTCTCGCCGCTGACCGCGGACGCCGAGGGCGGCATCCTGGTCGTGGACCCGGCGCTCGAAGCCGAGCAGATCGAGGCGCTGCGCCGCTGGCGCTCGCAGCGCGACCAGGCGGCCGTCGACGAGGCGCTCGCGCGGCTCGCGGCGCTCGCCCGCGACGAGAGCGCCTCCGAGAACCTGATGGTCGCGACGATCGCCGCCGCGCGCGCCGGCGCCACGACCGGCGAGTGGGCGGGCGCCCTTCGCGACGTCTTCGGCAGCTACCGAGCCCCCACCGGCGTCGGCGAGGCCGCTGCCATGTCCGGAGATGGCGAGCTGAGCGAACTGCGCGGCGAGGTGGCGCGCCTGCAGGAGCAGCTCGGACGCAGGCCCAAGATCCTCGTCGGCAAGCCGGGGCTGGACGGCCACTCCAACGGCGCCGAGCAGATCGCGGTGCGCGCCCGCGACTCGGGCATGGACGTCGTCTACGAAGGCATCCGCCTGACCCCCGCGCAGATCGCCGCCTCGGCCCTGCAGGAGGGCGTGCACGTGATCGGCCTGTCGATCCTCTCGGGCTCGCATCGCGAGCTGATCCCGGCGGTCATCGACGCGCTGCACGACGCCGGCGTGAGCGCCCCGGTGGTCGTCGGCGGGATCATTCCCGAGCAGGACGTGGCTGCCCTGCGCGAAGCCGGCGTCGCCGCCGTGTACACGCCCAAGGACTTCGACATCACCCGCATCATGCGCGACATCGTGGCGATCGTGGGAGAGGGCGCCGAGCGACCGACCGTCGCGGCGGGCGGCGCCTCCGCCAACGGCGCAGCGTGAGCGCCGGCACGTGAGCGCCGACGGAGCCGGTCTGGGCGAGCGCCTGCGGGCACGAGACCTCAGCGCGGCGCCCGCGGCGCTGAACCTGCTCGAGAGCACCGCCGCCGCCGACCGCGAGCAGGCGGCGCAGCTGCTGCGCGAGGTCTCCCCCGCCGCCCTCGGCGGCGAGGCCCCGGCGCACGTGATCGGCGTCACGGGACCGCCGGGCGCCGGCAAGTCGACGCTGCTCTCGGCGCTGCTGCACGCCTGGCGGGCACAGGAGCGCACGGTTGCGATCCTGGCCGTCGACCCGAGCTCGCGCCGCTCGGGCGGCTCGCTGCTGGGCGATCGCGCGCGCATCGAGTTCGACCCGGCCGACAGCGGCCTGCTGATCCGCTCGACCGCCGCCGGCGAGCGGCTGGGCGGACTCGCGTGGGCGACCCGCAGCGCCGCCGACGCGCTGGCGGCGGCGTTCGACGTCGTCGTGATCGAGACGGTCGGCGTCGGGCAGGCCGAGACAGACGTCGCCGACGTGGCCGACACGGTGCTCGTCGTCGTGCAGCCGGGCGGCGGCGACGTGCTGCAGTTCCTGAAGTCGGGGATCATGGAGATCCCCGACGTGCTGGTCGTCACCAAGGCCGACCTCGGCCAGATCGCCCTCCGCGCTCGACGCGACCTGAGCGCCGCGCTGCGCTCGCTCGGCTCCACGAGCGCGAGCGTGCTCGCCGTCTCCGCCCTGCCTCCGCCCAGCGGCATCGACGAGCTCGTGGCGGCGCTGGAGGAGCACCGCGCCGGGCTCGACCTGGCCCGGCGACGCCTGGCCGCGCGCCGCGCGGCGGCCCTGACGGAGTTCACGGTCGAGCATGGCGAGCTCGGCGTCAGAGCCCTCGGCGGCCGCCGCGCCGCGCGGGCGCTGCTGGGCGAGCAGGACCCCGGCCTGGACGTGCGGGCGCTCGTCTCAGCGCTCGAGCGGAGCATCGCATGAGACGCAACCTGCTGTTGATGTTCGGGGCCTTCGTGCTCGCCAGCGCGCTCGCGGGGGCCCTCGGGGCCGTCAACCTCGGCACCGCGCTCGCCTTCGGGCAGATGGCGTTCGCCGCCACCACCGTGTACGTGATGCTGAGGCGCTGACCGGCGTGTAACGCGCGCGCCTCTCGGCAGACTGTAAGACAAGCCGATGCTCGTCCTCCTGACCTTCGCAGTCCTCGCCGGCGCAGGCACCGCGCTGTCGCCGTGCGCGCTGCCGGTGCTGCCCGCGCTGCTCTCGGCGGGCGGCGTGGGCGGCCGGCGCCGGCCGCTCGGCATCGTGCTCGGCCTGTCGATCACCTTCACGGTGACGGTCGTCGGGCTCGCGAACGTCGTCGACGGCGTCGGGCTCGGCAGCGATCCGCTGCGCGACGTGGCGGTCGTCGTGCTGCTCGCGTTCGGCCTGGCGCTGCTGATGCCCGACGTGGCCGCGCGCCTGGAGGCGCCGCTGTCGCGGCTGGCTCGCTTCGGGGTGGGTGGGATCCGAATCACCCACGGCGACGGCTTCCTGTCGGGACTGCTCGTCGGCGGCGCGCTCGGCTTCGTGTACACGCCGTGCGCGAGCCCGATCCTCGCGGCGGTGATCTCGGTCAGCGCCGCGTCGGGCAAAACGATCGCGATCGGCCTCGCCTACGCCGCCGGGTCGGCGATCGTGCTGCTGGCGCTCGCCCTCGGCGGCAGGCGCGTGTTCGACCGGGTCCGCAAGGCCGGTCGCGGGCCGACGCTGCAGCGCGTGCTCGGCACGATCATGATCCTCACGGCGGTGGCGATCGTGACCAACCTGGACGTCAACTTCGACCAGTTCGTCGCCGAAAAGATCCCCGACGTCAACCTCACCGCAACGCTTGAGTGCTCGAAGACGGTGACCAGCCGGCTGCACGAGATCACCGGCCACGGGGCGAGGTTCAAGGCCGCGAACGGCGCCTCCCCCTGCGAAGGCTCCTCGACGAAGCTTCACGTGGCGGCCGTGAATGCCTCCCAGGCGAGTCTGCTCGCCGACGCGCAAGCCCTGCCCAATCGCGGCCCGGCGCCGGAATTCACGGAAACCGAGGACTGGTTCAACACGGGGGTGGGCGGGCACTCACACACGCCGCTGACGCTCGCGGCGCTGCGCGGACGCGTGGTGCTGGTCGACTTCTGGACCTACACGTGCATCAACTGCATCCGCACGCTGCCCTACCTGAAGGCGTGGGACGCCGCCTACCGCAAGGACGGCCTCACGATCGTCGGCGTCGAGACGCCCGAGTTCGCCTTCGAGCACGAGGCGAGCAACGTCGAGGACGCGATCCAGCAGTTCGGGATCCGCTACCCGGTCGTGCAAGACAACGACATGGGCACGTGGAACGCGTACGAAAACGAGTACTGGCCCGCCGACTACCTGATCGACGCTCACGGCGATCTGCGCTACACGGCGTTCGGCGAGGGCGACTACGGCACGACCGAAACGGCGATCCGCGCCCTGCTGGCCGAAGCCGGCCAACAGGTCGGAGCCAAGAGCCGCCCGACGGGCGTGGTCGTGCCCTCCGAAGAGGCCACACCCGAGACCTATCTGGGGACAGCGCGCGCGCAGGGATGGATCAACGGCCCGAACACGGGCACGCACGACTACGGCCCGCCGCCCAGCGGCGCGCTGGCCCTCAACGACCTCGCCTACAGCGGCACGTGGAACATCGACGCCCAGCCCGCCGAAGCGGTCTCGCAAGCCGGCATCGACCTCGAGTTCGAGGCCAGGAACGTGTATCTCGTGCTGAGCTCCCCCGGCGAACGCCCGCTGCCGGTGCAGGTGCTGCTGGACGGACACCCGATCTCCGCCGCCGACTCCGGCGCCGACGTCCACGGCGGCGTCGTGACGGTGCGCCGCCAGCGCCTGTACGGGCTCGTGTCGCTGCCGCGCGACGAGCAGCATCGCCTGTCGCTGCGGTTCGCCGACGGGGTGACGGGCTACGCGTTCACGTTCGGGTAGCCCGGGAGCCTGTCGGAGGGGCCTACAATGACCCCGATGGAGGGCTCAATGGCAGAGACGAGCGCACGCAGCTGGCTGCGCTGCTACCGCTGCTGGTCCCAGGACCTGGAGGTGCAGGTCCACTACGAGGGGATCCACAAGATCGACCCCGACACGGGCGAGCGCGCGGAAGTCGTCGACGAGCTCCAGGAGGCGGTCGTGCAGTGCCTGGACTGCATGCACGACCAGCCGCACCTCGGCTTCAACAACGGGCGCGTGGAGCCGATCGAGGATCGCTGGGAACGGATGATCGCCGGCACGCCGTGGGTCGCCTCGTGCACGGTCACGGTCGACTCCGAAGACGTCGAGAGCTGCTCGGGGCCGGAGGCCGGGGACGCGCTCTCCTACGCCGCCTTCGGCGAGCATGGCGTGCGCGAGTTCTTCACGCACGTGCGCTTCCACAAGCACGAAGACGACGCCCGCATCATCGTGCACCTGCTGGTCGAGCTGTACGCGCGCTCGCTGGAGGAGGCCACCGACGTGCTCGAGGCCTCCGCGCGCGGCGCGCTGACGATCACCTCGCTCGCCGAGGAGTCACGCCCCCCCGCAGCCGGCGGCGAGAACCACGGCCACGACTAGGACGCCGCTAGGCGGCGCGATGCTGCGTCCTCGGCCGCTCGCGTGCAAAGCACGCCACGCTCCCTGCGTCCTTGCCTCGCTTGCCTACCGGCGTCCTAGAGCGATGCTCAGCTGAGGCGCTGTTCGAGCGCCTTCAGCTGGGCGTGCAGCTCGTCGGGGAGGTTGTCGAACTTGGCGAAGTGCTCGTGGAACTGGGGAAGCTGGGCCTTCCACTCCTCGGTGTCCACGCGCAGCAGCTCGGCCATCGCCTCTTCGGAGACGTCGACGCCGCGGGTGTCGATGCCCTCGGGACCAACGGGCGGGATGAACCCGATCGGGGTCTGCCGGGCGGCTCCATGCCCTGCGCAGCGTGCGAACACCCACGACAGCACGCGCGAGTTCTCGCCGTAACCAGGCCACAGGAAGCGTCCGGCCGGGTCCTTGCGGAACCAGTTGACGTAGAAGATCTTCGGGAGCTTCGCGCCGGACGTGCGCCCGACTTTCAGCCAGTGGGCGAAGTAGTCGGCCATGTTGTAGCCGCAGAACGGCAGCATCGCGAACGGGTCGAAGCGCAGCTCGCCCACCGTGCCGGCGGCCGCCGCCGTCTTCTCCGAGCTCATCACCGCGCCCAGGAACACGCCGTGCTCCCAGTCGAGCGCCTCGGTCACGAGCGGCACGACCGTCGAGCGCCGGCCGCCGAACAGCATCGCGTCGATCGGCACACCCGCCGGGTCCTCCCACTCCGGCGCGATCGCCGGGTCCTGCGCGGCCGGTGTCGTGAAGCGCGCGTTCGGGTGCGCCGAGGGGGCATCGGAGTCGGGCGTCCAGTCGTTGCCGTGCCAGTCGATCAGATGCGCGGGCGGCTCCTTGGTCAGACCCTCCCACCAGATGTCTCCATCATCGGTCTTGGCGCAGTTCGTGAAGATCGAGTTGCGCTCGATCGTGCGGATCGCGTTCGGGTTGGTCTGCTCGCCGGTCCCCGGCGCGACGCCGAAGAAGCCGGCCTCGGGATTGATCGCGTACAGGCGCCCGTCATCGCCGAACTTCATCCACGCGATGTCGTCGCCGATCGTCTCCACCGTCCAGCCCTCCAGCGTCGGGATCAGCATCGCCAGGTTGGTCTTGCCGCACGCGCTCGGGAAGGCGCCGGTGATGTACTTGACCTCGCCCTCCGGCGAGGTCAGCTTGAGGATCAGCATGTGCTCGGCCATCCAGCCCTCGTCGCGCGCCATCACCGAGGCGATGCGCAGCGCGAAGCACTTCTTGCCCAGCAGCGCGTTGCCGCCGTAGCCCGAGCCGTAGGACCAGATCTCGCGCGTGTCGGGGAAGTGCACGATGTACTTGTTCTCCGCGTTGCACGGCCACGGCACGTCCTCGACGCGGTCCGCCAGGGGCATGCCGACCGAGTGCAGGCAAGGGACGAAGTCGCCGCCGCCGAGCGCGTCGAGCGCGCCCTGGCCCATGCGGGTCATGATCCGCATGCTCACCGCCACGTACGTCGAGTCCGTCAGCTGCACGCCCACGTGGCTCTTGTCCGAGCCCAGCGGCCCCATCGAGAACGGCACCACGTACATCGTGCGTCCGCGCATCGAGCCGGCGAACAGCTCCGTCAGGGCTTCGCGCATCTCGCCCGGCTCGCGCCAGTTGTTCGTCGGGCCTGCTTCCGCCTCGGTGGCCGAGCAGATGAACGTGCGGTCCTCGACGCGCGCGACGTCGCCTGGGTCCGACAGCGCCAGGTAGGAGTTCGGCCGCTTGGCGTCCGCGAGCCGCTCGAAGGTTCCCGCGTCGACCAGGTCCTGGCAGAGGCGGTCGTACTCCTCCGCGGACCCGTCGCACCAGTAGATCTGGTCGGGTTCGGTCAGCGCGGCGATCTCATCGACCCAGGCCAGCAGTCGCTCGTTCGTGGTGGGGGCGGGAACGGTGGTGTTCATGGGGTCCAGGCGGCTCCTCGGTTCGCGGGGATGATCGGCGCGCTGGGCGATCTGCGATCGGCTGCGCTGCGACCGGGCCAGGAGTGGCTCCGGTGACAAGAAAAGAAAAACGCCCCTCCGCGGGCGGCCAGAAAAGCGTACAGCACGCCCTGCTAGTCGACAATCCCGTCGCCGGCGCCCGCGCCGGGCGTCTTGCGCGGCACGAGCACGAGGCGCTTGAACTCGGCCACGAGCACGCCGTCCTGGTTGAGCACGCGCGTGTGCACCTTGACCGTGCCCCGGTCGGGCTTGGACTGCGACTCGCGCTTCTCCAGCACCTCCGACTCGCAGAACAGCGTGTCGCCGTGGAAGACCGGCGCGGGGTGCTTGAGCTCTTCGGTCGCGAGGTTGGCGATCGCCTTGCCGCTGACGTCGCTGACGGACATGCCGAGCGCGAGCGAGTACACGAGCGGACCCACCACGACGTTGCGCCCCTGCTGCGATTTCGCCGCGTACACGTCGTTCAGGTGCAGCGGGTGATGGTTCATGGTGATCAGGCAGAAAAGGTGGTCGTCTGACTCGGTCACGGTCTTGGCGGGCCAGTGCTTGTACACGTCGCCCACCTCGAACTCCTCCAGGTAGCGGCCATACGGATGGGCGCCGCTCGCCTCGCGTGCGGCCTGCTCGGTCTCGACGGACTGGGTCTGGGTCATGGGTGTCTCGAAGTCTCCTTTGGCCGGTTTCCGGGGCCAACTCTAGATGGTCATCCGAGCACGCGGGGCTTCTCCGTCCGGCACCGGCACCCGCTCGATGCGACCGCCGCGCGGCCCGCCGTGGCGAGCGCGCGAGCCTCGGCG
>JBKQHH010000135.1:0-29527 GCA_052148875.1 Solirubrobacteraceae bacterium | reverse complement strand
CTAGTGGGTCTCCCATAAACGTTTGACCGGAAACTTGCCTTCGGCGGCGAACAGGGGATGCGTGTTCCCGAGCCAGGAGGTGGTGATGCGTCCGCCGGAGGTTTTCGTGCGCGAGCTCTCGTGGGAGGAGGGGGCGCGCTTGAAGTCGATCTCCAAGCGTGCCAAGTACCAGTCCAAGCGTCAGCGGGCGATGATTCTGCTCGCGTCCTCGACCGGGATGGGTGCGCCGCAGATCGCTGGGCTGGTCCGCAGCGACGAGTCGCATGTGCGCAAGGTGATCCATGCGTTCAACGAGGAGGGGTTCGGTTCTCTTGACCCTGACTACCGGGGCGGGCGCCCAAGGAAGACGACGCCCGAGCAGCGCGATCGCGTCATCGCGGTCGCACGCACCCGCCCCGACCACCAGGGCGTCCCGTTGACGCGCTGGTCACTACCGAAGCTGCGGGCGCATCTGGCCGGGATGGGCGTGGATCTCTGCGAGGAGGCGCTGCGCCAGACATTGATCGGCGCCGGGCTCTCCCACCAGCGCACACGCTCGTGGAAGTGGAGCCCGGACCCGGACTTCCAGGGCAAGGCCGAGCGTGTCCTTTCGCTCTACAGAGCCAAACCCGAGGATGGGGTCGTCGTCTGCTTCGACGAGATGGGGCCGATCCAGCGGATCCCTCACCAGGGCTCGGGCTGGGCACCATCCAAACGGCCCGAGCGGCTGCGCGCGACCTACAAGCGCCTCGACGGTGTGCGCTACCTCTTCGGCGCCTATGACGTTCACGCCGACCGGCTGCACGGACGCCTGCGCGCACACAAGAACGCGGGCGAGGTGCTCGCCTTCTACCGCCAGATCCGGATGCGCTATGACCCCAAGCTGCGGATCTACTTGGTCGCGGACAACCTCTCGACGCACAAGACCGACGCAATCCGCGAATGGGCAGCCACCAGCAACGTCGAGCTCGTCTTCACGCCCACCTACGCGAGCTTCCTCAACCGCATCGAGTGCCACTTCTGGGCAATCGGCGAGTTCGTCATCAAGAACGCCGACTACCCCAACTGGGACACCCTCACCCGCGCAATGGCCGCACACATCACCTACCGCAACGGACCCCACCGCGACCAGCGCCTGATCAAAGCCGAGCGCCGCCTACTCATCGCCGCCTGAACAACACGGTTACGGGCGCAACGTTTATGGGAGACCCACTAGTAGTGCTCCGTTAGGTGGGTGGTGGTCGTAGTTGGTGGTCGGGCGGCAGCTCTCTGTGGCAGGTGGGGCAGGTTCCCTGCCAGCAGGCCAGGAGCGCTTGTAGCTCCCGGACGATTGCGAAGAGAGTTAGGCTGCCGCCCTGGCTGGAGGGTGCCGGGTTCGCTCCAGGGTGAGGAACGCGTGGGCGATCGAGACGAGGGTGACGTGGTGGTGCCAGCCGCGGTAGGTGCGACCCTCGAAGTGGTCGAGGCCGAGCGCGTCCTTGAGCTCGCGGTAGTCGTGCTCGATCCGCCAGCGCAGCTTCGCCAGTTTCACCAGCGTCTTTAGTGATGTGTCGGGCGGGAGGTTGGAGAGCCAGTACTTCGTCGGCTCGTCCTCGCCGGGGGGCCACTCGCACAGCAGCCAGCAGACCGGGATCTCCTCGCCGTTTCGGTTGGCGTTGTTGCGCAGCTGAATGTTCGCGGGGCGGACCTTCAGTGCCAAGAACCTCGAGGTCATGCTGCCGCGTGTGCCCTCCCGCCAGGTGACTGTCTGAGCGGTCTGTTTGCCGGCGGCGAGGGCCAGCGCCTTCAGCGAAGATGGCTCCTGGCGGTAGCGCGGCTTGGGTGGCCTGCCGGTCCCTTTCCACTCTGGACGCTCGGGCTGGACTTCCTCGCTATAGGCGGAAGTGGCACTCTTGACGTCCAGCACATACTGCAGCTCGCGCTTCTCAAGCTCACCACGGAACTCGGTGATATCGCCGTAGGCGCCGTCGCCGAGGATCACCGGCGGCTTGATCGCCCAGCCAATCAGCTCATCGATCATCTCGAGCGCCTGTCGCCATTTCTCGACGTGGTGCGCATCCTGCGGCAGCTTGGCCTTCTCGCGCCGCTGCTGGTTGAACTCGCTGTCCTCGTCCCACTCCTGCGGGATGAACAGCCGCCAGTCAAGCGGACACGACGCCTGCTCTGACGCGGCGTTGATCGACACCCCGAGCTGACAGTTACCGACCTTTCCCAGCGCGCCGGAATACTGGCGCGCGACCCCGACCGACATCTTCCCGAACTTCGGGAACCCGGTGTCGTCAACGATCCACGCCTCGGGCTCGATCTCAGCACTCATCCGCGCCGCCAACGCCCTGCGCACAGGCTGCCAATCCCACGGCGACTGGCTCACAAACTGCTGCAAGCACTGCTCGTCCCCGTCATCGAGTCGCGCAGCCATTGGCTCGATCGACTTGCGCTTGCCATCCAGCATCAGCCCGCGCAGATACACCTCGCCCCACCGCCGCTGGTCCTTCCGGCGCATCGAGTCGAACATCTCCCCGGCAAACTCCTCCAAGCGCCCTCGCACACGCGCAAGCTCACCCGGCGAAAGACCAGCCACAGCCTGCATCTTGACCTCCCGATCGACAGCAGTATCGACGAGAGATTCGAGATCCCGACCCAAACCCCTTCAACCTAACGAAGCACTACTAGCCGGGCGCACACGCCCATACCGCGATCAGGGTTCGGCGCCGAACCATCACTGGCCGACACGGCGCGCGGACTGCCTGATGCGCGGCGAGCCCATGCCGAGGGGCGGGGAGCGCAGCCGGCCGAACCCGATCTTCCTCGCGCACGCCGCCGCGCTCACCGAGCTGTACGTAACGCTCCAAACCGAAGCCGGCACGCTCGGCCTGTCGGTGCAGGAGTATCGCCGCGAGGGACAGGCGCGGGAGCTGTTCGACAGCGCGGGTAAGGAGCGGGCGCTCGCCCCGGACGCGATGGTGATCCTCGTCGACGGGCAGAGCCGGCAGTTCGGCGCGTTCGTGGAGATCGACCTCGGCACGATGTCGCACACGCGGCTACGCCAGAAGGCCGAGCTGTACGCCGCCTATGCCGCGAGCGAAGACTGGCGGGGGCGGCACCTGTTCCTGCCGGCGCTGCTGTTCCTCACGACGACCGACGCCCGTGCGGCGAAGTTCGTGGGAGCGCTCGGACGGGCGCTCTCCTACGGTCCGCGCCAGCATGGCCGTCATGCGTTCGTCGCTGGCGCCGCCGGGGTCGCGTGGACGCCCGGTCGTCTACTACGCGACGCGTGCCTCGAGGACTTGGACGGGAACGTCGGCCTCACGCTAATCGACGTGTTGGAGGCCGCGCGTGAGCCCTACGAGCAGGTGCTCGCCTACCGCCGGGAGTGCGAGGAAGCCGAAGACGCGCGGCGGCGCGTGCTGCGTGATGACCCCGAGGCGATGCGCAAGCTCCTGGCCGACTACACCAGCGGAAACGGCTCACCGGCAGGGCTGGGCAGCTGCTCGCCCTCCGGCCAACTGCTGACAGAGGCGCGACCATCCGAACTGATGTCAACGATCAACCGGTTCGCCATTGACTCACCTTGCACCAGGAGCGGCTCATCGGCGCATCCTTCCACAACAACCTCAGCCGAGTCGTTGGGACGAATCCGATCGGCCGGCACGCGGAGACGAGGCGTGCGGCACCTACGGCTCCAGAACTTCCGTGCGCCGCCACATGTACTCCACCCGCTGCTACGGGCACTCAGGCAGCGACCAGATCCTCAAGAATGATGAGCTCCCGCGGTCAGAAAGGAGTTCGCACACGCACTGACTAGCGGGCCCTCCGTCAGCTCCGCAGAGCACGCCGACACGTTCGCAATCTGGGCAGGAGCCTCTGTCGCACCGAGAATCGTGCTGGCGCGGATGATGAGCGGTTGTCGAGAGCTGCCCCGGGGTCGCCAGATTGGTCGTGGGTCAGAGTGGGGTCGGACGCGCGTTCGGCACCACCGATCGAGATTCGCGCTAGGGACGACTCGACGCATGGTCAATCGAGGTTGGCAGAGTCGTAGCGCCGACGGTCGCGCGGCGGAACTGCTGCTTATCGTCCGGGCCAGGGCGTCCGAAGCGAAGCCCAGCCGACACTCGCGAGTCGCCGCGGAGCATAAGCCAGTTCATCAACTCGCCCTTTCTGCTGCGGCTGCGACGTCGCGGATCCACACGGCCGCCTGAACTACGATCTCGGCTGCCTCGGTCGGCCTCATGCCCGTGACGATTGTCGACCAGACGGTCTTAGAGGCGCCGCCGAGGTTGCGGTTGCCGGCACGCCACTCTCTCTGACCACCGGGCGGGGGGACGGCGCGGGCGTACTCCACAACCGGAGCGAGCTTTCCCTTCCCCCACCCTGCCTTGATGGCGATCGACCATCGCTGCTGATGGACAGACGCGATCACGTCGATGTACAGGCCGACTTGGTCGTCGTGCGACAGACTCGGGAAGGTCTCGCGGCAGCCGTGCCAGAAGACGCCGCGGTCGTTGGCTTCCGCCCGTAGGCTGCAGGCAGTCGCGATGTCGTAGGCGGGCGCATGTTCCTTGATGCCGCGATGTACCTCAACGAGCCACGCGACATCCAACAGCGACGGCCATGGCGTCTCTCCTTGGCTCTCCGGCGCGCTTCCGCGGTCCCGAACGCTGATCAGCGCCTCGTTGAACCGGATCGCCTCGCGACCCACAACGCGGAGGTAGGAGTCAATCATCCGTGGCAACGCCTTGCCGTCCAAGGCGTCGGACAAGGCGGCAGCGAGATTTTCGCCAGTGAGATAAAGCTCATCGAACTCACGTGCGTTGCCACCGATAAGGAAGCCGGTGAGCCCCGGCAAATACATCAACGGCGTACGCCCAGCGTCACGGTAAGCCGCGACTTGCCTGGCGCGAAACGTGTCTTCGACCTTTGTCTCAAGCGCAACATCCTCGGGCACCTCGCCCTCCGTAGCGACCGAGAACGCTAGGTCGGCGCGAACGCCCTTGAACCGTGTCTCGGTGCGCGGCACGTCGACGACTCGCGGCTTCGGTCCGAGGTCCCACCCGGGGACGGCGCCAAGTACGAGCGGAGCCAACTCTGGCTGACTTAGAAGCCAGCGGACCGCCCAGCTGTGGCCGAACCCGTACGACCACGGCACGACTTCCAGCAGCGTCGGGTCGGCGCTGAGCGAGGTCTCGCCGGACAACGACTGACGGCCGCTCACCCGGCATGACACTACCGGACGGCGGGACGAGCGCGCACCGGGTCCGCCCCAGCTTGTACCGTGCGTGCGCGGTACGGTCGTTTCCATGTGACTACGAGCGCGTCGCCGGCCGGCGGCAGGCACTCGCCTGGGACGATAAGCGGTTGGGGGAACTGCCTGCGGCGCCCCGTTGGTCGTGGGTCATAGCGGCCGACGGCGCCCCTCACGAGCCGCGCAGCAGAGATCCGAAGAGTCAACGCATATCGAGGAACGAAAGCTGTCTCCTGCGACGTATATCGTCTTTTTATGACGCGAGATCCAGTTTTGCGCGAGCGAGCGCGGGACGAGAAGCGCGTTTGGACGAGCGGAAGTATCGCCGCTGCCATCGCCGCAGCAGTCGGAGGAGCAATGACCTCGCCCGTCGCTGTCCCATTCGGTCTGATTGCCGTCTTGGGTCGTGCTCTCGCCTATCGAGCGGAGCTAATCGCTGAGGATCCCCCGGACCCCGAGTTCCGATCCAGTGTCCGACTTAAACCGCGTCCCCTCCGACCGCCAACGTCCTTTGCGCTCAATGATCCCATGCGGCCGATCGGCTATGCGGTCCTAGCAATGAACGACGCCGTGTTCTTCCTAGATCCAACGATTCGCGCCTATGAGCGCGCCCAAGGCGCCGCTGCGTATGGCGACTCGGAGGCGTTGAGCGACCGACTTGACGAGGCGCGCCGCTACGCGCATGCCGCCGCGGGGCAGTTGCAGTTGCTTCCGGAGGCCGCACCGGCGATAAGGCAGTTCGGAGAAACTGCAAGGAGCGAGTCGTCTCTGACCGCGGCATTCGCAGAACCGCCGGCTGAGCTGATAGTCAGCCTCTACGAGTCACGTCTTCCCGCCGATGAGATTGAAGACGCTTTGAGGCTATGGCGAGGCGCAAGGGACGAGCAGAGCACTTACGACGTGCTCAGAAATCCGTGGAGCACTTTGGCTACGACGATGGAGGACACGCGCTTCGCCGATGCGCTGCTTCATTGGCTCCTGGATCCTTCCGAGGTTGCGGCCGACCTTTGGTAGCTGCACGCCGGTCAGTGGTGATACCGGCCATCAGCCCGCTGACGCGAGCCCAAGACGGTCGGCCAGATCGCGTGGTGTGAGCACCGACAGCTCGCTCGATGCCGCGTCGAGCAGGTGCCGGTCGCCGGACACGACCGCATCGACCCCGTGCGCGTGGGCAAGCGCGATCAGGTAGTCGTCGTCGGCATCGGCGGTCCTCGGAGAGCCGGGCGGCGCGTCCTCGACCATTGTCGCTCGATCGCGTAGGGCTGCTATGTACGCTGCCGAACGGCCCTCCGCCGCATGCGCTGAGAACTTCTCACGGCCCAACACGTCGGTCAGCTCGGCGATCAGCGCCGGGGACACGAGCACATCGAGGTTCCCGTCGAGGAAGGCGTCCACAAGCAGCGCGGGCGCGGCCTTCTTTGGGGAGATGAACGCGGAGACCAGGACGCCGGGGTCGATGACGATCCGCGTCACGCGGCGCTGCGACGCTCGCGGCGCATCGCGTGCAGCTCCTCGTTGGCGATCCGCAGGGCGTCCTCTTCAGAGAGCTCGCTCATCGCCTGGGAGGCATCGAGCGCCCGGCGGCCCAGGTAGGAGCGCAGTGCCCGCTCAACGACCTCGGCGTCGGCCGCCTCAGCGGCGGGCCGCATCGCGCTACGAGTCTCCTCAAGCAGGCCAGCATCGACATCGACCGTCTTGACCGCTCTGGTTGCCATGCCCTCAGGCTACCAGCGGATACGCCGCGGGTTTCTATCCGATACCGCCGCGATCACCGAGGACGGTCCGCTTTCGGCTACAGGAAGGCGAGCGCGTGCCGGCGCAGCCGGTCGGCCGTCGCGTTCGCCCGGCAGAACTCATCGTGCCGGCGGAACGTCTCGATGATTCGGGCGACCTCCTCGGGTGACCGTTCGGTGGCGATCACCATATCCTCGAAGCTGACGACCCAGCGCTGGGCTAGCGCGAGCAGCAGCTCGCCCAACTCGTGCTCCCGCCCCTCGCGACTGAACGTGCGCAGACGCCGCATTTCTTCCGCCTCGAAGGCGGGGATGCTCCCCGGCGTGGGCGGACGGGAGGGCCAGAGCTGATCGTCGTCCATCGCCACGGATACACCCAGCGCCCGCACGCGTTACGTCGCCGACAGCATCCCCGCCGCCTCGAGCACCTTCATCGTTACCAGCACCGGGTTGTCCCTGTACGCCCGCGGAACGGCCGTCTGCCTCACGACGCCGACTACATCGGCGAGCCCGAAGACGCCGATCGGACCGGCACCCATACGCTGCCGCCTCGCCCACTCGCGGACCCGCTTCTCGTGCGCGCCAGTCCAAACCGTCAACACCGCTAGCAGCGAGCCGACCGGGGAGCGGCGAAGCAGCGCCTCGGCCCACCGACCGAGCCCGCCATCGACCGCGCCCGCGCGCTGCTGGAGGACTTCCCCCGCTTCTGGGAGCTGGAGACCGAGCCCGCCGAGCGACGCAAGCTCCTCCTCGCTGTTCGGCCAGATATGGGCACAGAACGGCCAGATCGTCGCCGTACAGCCTCACGACGACTTCCTGCCGTACTTCCAAGTGGCCCAACAAAGTCACGAACACGACCCGGACGAGGGGTGGTGCCGAAGGCGGGAGCGACGGGAGTCGAACCCGCGATTGTTGCCTCGCGGATCGAGGTCAGACCCTAGCGGATTGGATGAAGGCGATTGCGCCGGGTTCAAGCGCTGGTACACGCCTCAAAGTTGGCGTGTTTTCGGACGTTTGTTGTGCAACCCTGCTCGAACGAAGCCGGGTTGCACAGTCGGCCATGACGTCAGCCCCCACGATGGGGTTGTGATCGACCGGGAAGTATCGTATCTGTTGCTGGGTGACACATCGCCCCACGACTGAAGGCTTCTACAGGGAGCTCGTCCGCGAGGCGCGGGAGCGGCTAAGGGCCTATCCCGGAAGGGTTATGTAGAGCTGCGTTGAATCTTTTGGTCGAGGTCGTCATGCCACTCGATCAGGGGGTCTGTGATGGGCTACATGGTCAGTCGTGATGATGGTTGGCGGATGCCGGACTGGTTGTGGGAGCGGATCGAGCCGTTGCTGCCCGACCGGCCTTCGCATCCACTGGGTTGCCACAACCCGCGGGTGCCCGATCGTGACGCGATGGACGCGATCCTGCTGGTGCTCAGGACCGGGATGCAGTGGAACGCGCTGAACGCGACCGGGGTGTGCTCCTCGAGCTCTGCGCACCGGCGTTTTCAGGAGTGGGAGCAGGCCGGCGTGTTCGCGGAGATCTGGCGCCAAGGCTTGCTCGAGTACGACAAGGTCGTCGGCATCGACTGGGCGTGGCTGGCAGCCGATGGCGCGATGACCAAGGCGCCGCTCGGCGGGGCGAAGACCGGCCCGAATCCCACTGACCGGGCCAAGGGGGGGCGAAGCGTTCGGTTCTCAGCGAGGGAGCGGGGGTCCCGATCGGGCTGGCGCATGACGGCGCCAACCGCAACGATCAGCCGCTGCTAGAGCCGACCCTCAACAGCATCCCGATCAAACGACCGAAGCCGACGGCCCGCCGGCCGCAGGGCCTGTGCCTGGACCGTGGCTATGACTCACCGCCGATGCACGAGCTGGCGGTCAAGCACGGCTACACGCCGCACATCCGAGCGCGCGGCGAGGAGATCAAGCTGAAAGCGCGCACACCCGGCTGGCGCGCCAGGCGTTGGGTGGTGGAGGCATGTCACTCCTGGCTGAACCGCAACCGCGCCATTCTCATCCGCTGGTCCAAGAAGGACGAGAACCACCTCGCGCTACTCCAGCTCGCCAGCGGCCTCATCGCCTTCAAGAAGGCACGCCTCGCAACCCACGCCACCACCCAACCGGGATAGGCCCTAAGGCTGAATCCCTGCCAAGCCCCGAGCCAAGTTGCTCGGGCGCTCGTGTGCAGCGAGCGGACGCTTAATCGTGCATTTGCGAGCACCGGAACCACAGTGCGCGAGGAGAGCCGGAGGCTCCGCCTGGATCGCGCCGCGCTAACGCTCCTGGGAGGCAAGCCACCCTCGGAGGCCGCACGGCGAGCCGGATACGCGTCGCCCCGGCAGCTTGCAGAGCCATTTCGGAAGCGCTATGGCGCGACACCGGCCCGCGTCCGGGAGGTGGGGCGAGCCATAAAGACTATTCGTTGGCAGGCCAGTCAACGAGGCCCGTATAGCGGCTCGTGGCAGCAACACAGACGACGTGAGACGTGGCGCGCAGCGCGTCGCGTGCTCCGCGTTGCCCATAGCGAACTCACACCAGGCACTATTCCAGCCAGCAGAGTCGAAGGCGCATTGAAGCTACGAGTGCCACGACCCCGGAAGTCCAAGGCGCCGCTGGCGCTTTACGAGGTCTTCGGGCCCGCGGCAGGGTGGATACCAGAGGATCTTCTTCGGCAGACCTTGGCCTTTCAAGGGCGGCACGGGCGACGCGCCGGGCACGCGTCCAGGTGAGGAGGCACGATGGCACATCTAACGTCCGCCGAGATCTTCACCGCACTTGGGCTCCGTGCCCTATGGAAGGCTCCCGACTGGGCTCTCAAGGTGATCTCGGTAGTCGTCATTATTAGACGGGGCCACCTGCGCGGCCACGCCGATGATGAGCCCGCGTACCTCAGCATGCGATGACCGTCTCCGCAAGTTACGCGCATAAGCCCGATCTGGAAGCAGCGGTGTAAAGAGCGGGAGCGTCGGGTGTTGCCTCGGCGATCGAGATCCGGCTTTAGCTTTCGCCTCGTAGCGCGTCGAGCAGGTCGCCGGTCGTGAACACTTCGAGGCCGGCGTCGGCGAGGTCCTTGTCTTGCGACCAGACCGGCAGCTCGAGCTTGAGCGCGAGCGCGACCGTTGGCCAGTCGTCGGGGTCGCGAGCGGCGATCCGCTTCTCGGCCTCCTCCCGATGGTCTTCGTAGTCAACCGCCGGCTTCCACGCGATCGGCATGACTTGGAGGGCAGCGAACAGGAGAGCTTGATCCAGCCCACGCTTGGCGGCCAAGCCCGGTATGTGGCGGGCGATCTCCTCGGCGACTGCCTGTGTTCCGATGCACTCAGGGCCTTGCGGAGAGGCGACCACGAGGCGGGCTCGGCCGCCGATCAGTGCAGATAGGACGACGTTTGCGTCAGCTACTACGGCGGGAGGCAGCGAAATCGTCCAGAACCTCCGACTCGCTGACCCCCTTGCCGGCCAGCTGCTCGCCAACCTGCTCGGAGAGGCGCAGGAAGACCTCGCGGCGCACCTCGACCGGCAGCTCCGGCGTGTCCCACGGCAGGAAGAAGCCCGCCGGCGTGCCTTCGCGCGTGACGAGAATCACGTCGTCAGAGCGGAACATCTCGGTCGCATGATCGCGGAAGTCGCGCACGGTCACGACCTTCATGTGGGCACCTCAGTGGTCACGCCATTGAGTCTACCAGCGCTCGGCTCTAACCAGCCTCCCTGCCGACCTCGCGTCGGGAACGCGGGCACGCCGTCGTGATCCCCTACCCCCGCGTGAGCCGCTCGAGCGCGAGCACGAACGAGGCGTAGGGCGCGCCGGTGACCTGCTGCAGGGCGATCTCGCAGGTGCGGTTGCTGCACACGTGCTCGTCGACGCGATCGCCCTCGGCGCTGCGCTCGGCGAGCTCGGCGGCTGTGTCGCGCAGCGCGGAGGCGGGCAGCTCGGGGTGCAGCAGGCCGCGGTCGCCGGCCATGCCGCAGCAGGTGGTGGCGGCGGGGACGAGCACGTCGTGGGCGAGCTCGCGCGCGATCGCCTCGAGCTTGCCGGCGAGGCCGAGCTGGCCGGCGGCGCACGTGGGGTGCACGGCGATGCGCTCCAGCCTGCGCCCGACGGTCAGCCGCGCCAGCAGGCGGTCGTGCACCCACGCGATCGAGTCGAGGATCTCGATCCGCTGGAAGCGCTCGCGCTCGGCGTCGGACAGGCACGGCGCGATCTCCTCGCGCAGCCCGAGCGCGCACGAGCTCGCGTCGATCACGACCGGCAGCGTCCCGCCGTCGCTCCAGCGCCACAGCGCGGCGGCGGTCTTCGCGGCCATGTGGTCGTGGCCGCGGCGGTAGCCCTTGGAGCTCCACGGCGTCGCGCAGCAGTGCCCGGCGACGTCGTCGGGGATCCACAGCGGCAGCCCCGCGCGCGCGGACACGTCGACGAGCGCCTGGGGCAGCGACGGCGCGGGCTCGCCGCCCAACGCAGCGCCGGCTCCCGGCGATCCGGCCCCCCGCGGGTTGCCGAAGATGCGGTTCAGGCACGCGGGCATGTACACCGCCGCCGCCCCGGAGCGCGAGGTGACGGGCATGCGCGCGGGCGCCGCCGGCGGCACGTTCTCCGGCAGCGTCGGCACGAGCTCGTTGCTGACACGACGGCGCACGAGCTCGGGTACGTGCGCGACCAGCCGCTGACCGACCAGGTCGGCGGCCACGCCTGCTGCCGCGAGCCCGGCCCGGGCCGCGCGCTCGGCCACGCCGTAGCGCCTTGCGATCGCGAGCGCGACCGCTTCCTCGCGCTCGCCCCGCTCGCGTGCGCGCAGCTCCTTGACGAGCTTGCCCGTGTCGATCGCGACGGGACACACGCCCTGGCACGTGCCGTCGGCGGCGCACGTCTGCAGCGCGTCGTACTCGAAGTCGCGCAGCAGCGACTCGTACACGGGTGAGCCCGCCGCCTGCCGCGCCATCTCGCGGCGGATCACGATCCGCTGTCGCGGCGTCGTCGTCGCGTTGCGGCTCGGGCAGACGGGCTCGCAGAAGCCGCACTCCACGCACTGCGAGGCCACCTCCTCGATCGCGGGCTGGCTCTTCAGATTTTTTAGATGGATGCCCGGGTCGCGGTTCAGGACCGCACCGGGATTGAGGACCCCGTGCGGGTCGGCGAGCTCCTTGACGCGCCACATGATCGCCGTCGCCTTGGCGCCCCACTCGCGTTCCACGTACGGCGCCATGTTCACGCCGGTGCCGTGCTCGGCCTTCAGCGAGCCGTCGTACTTGCCGACGATCAGCTCGACGAGCTCGCCCATGAACGCCTCGTAGCGCTCGAGGTCCTCGGGCTTGGTGAAGTCGGGCGTCAGCTGGAAGTGCAGGTTGCCGGCGGAGGCGTGGCCGGCGACGCCGACCAGGAACTGGTGCTTGCCGAGCAGCGCCTGCAGGTCGCGCGCGCACTCCGCGATGCGCTCCGGGCGCACGCACACGTCCTCGACGATCAGCGCGGTGCCCGGCAGGCGCAGGCGCCCGACGAGCCCGAACAGCCCCTCGCGGACCATCCACGCGAGCTCGATCTCCTCGCGCTCGCGCGTGAAGCGGTGCGGCTGGATCAGCTCGTGGCTGGCGAGTACCTCGTTGACGGCGGCCTCGCGCGCGTCGAGCTCCGCGTCGTCCTCGCCGCCCAGCTCGACGATCAGCGCCGCCGACGCCGGCGGCAGCTCGCGCCACTCCTGGGGCGTGCCCGGCAGGTTCCACGCGGCGGCGATCAGCGCCGGCGCGACCATCAGCTCGGTCGCGCGCGCGCCGGCGGCGACCAGCGCTGGCACCGGCGCGGCGGCGGCGTCGATGTCGGCGAAGTGCACCCACGCGAGCGCCGTCTACCTGGGCTCCGGGCGCGTGCGCATGACCGCCTCGGCGATGAACGCGAGCGTGCCCTCCGAGCCGACGACCAGGCGCCGGAAGATCTCCAGCGGCTCCTCCGCGTCCAGGAACGCGCACAGGCGGTAGCCGGTGACGTTCTTGATCTCGTACTTGCGCCGCACGCGCTGCGCGAGCTCCGCGTCGGCTAGCAGCTCCTCGCGCAGCTGCATGAGCCCGCGCGCGAGCTCCGGCTCCGCCGCCGCGAACCTGTCCTCGGCGTCCGGCGCGGCGGTGTCGATGACGGTGCCCGACGCGAGCACCAGCGTCATCGACTCGACCGTCGAATACGGGTCCCATGTGACGCCGCAGCGCATGCCGCCGGAGTTGTTGGCGATGACGCCGCCGAGCGTCGCGATGTCTTTGCTCGCGGGGTCGGGGCCGAGCTTGTGGCCGTGGCGCGCGAGCAGGCGGTTGGCGAGGCCGAGCAGCGTCCCCGTGCGGAGCCGCGCGCGGCCCCCGCCGTCTTCGATCCGCACGCCGGAGAACCAGCGGCGCACGTCGATCAGGATGCCGTCGGTCCCGCCCTGCCCGCTGAGGCTCGTGCCGCCGCCGCGGAAGTTGACGGGCATGCCCGTCTTGCGCGCGTACGCGAGCACCTTGCCGACGTCGTCGGCGTCGTGCGCCATCACCACGACCGCCGGCAGGCGCCGGTAGGGCGACGCGTCGGAGGCGTACGCGACCAGGTCGATCGCGCGCGCGAGCACGCGCTCTGATCCGAGCAGCGCGATCAGGTCCGAGCGCAGCGGCTCGGGCGTGCCGGCCGCCAGGCTGTCCGGCGCGCGGTCGTCGTGCGGCGGGCCAGGGGGGCGCCCGATGCGCCGGGTGTCCGGGGCAAGCAGCGCCGTCAAGCGAGCGCCATTCCCGGGGCGACGTCGACCTGCACGAGCCGCGGGCCGTCCTGGGCGAGCGCGTCGACTAGGCCGGCGTGCAGCTCGTCGCGCCCGGCGACGGTGCTGGAGGGGACGCCGTAGCTGGCGGCGGTGGCGGCGACGTCGAGCTTCGGCAGGTCGAGGCCCGGCGCGCCCTCGACGCTCTCGAGCATCGCGAACCACTTGAGGATCGAGTAGTCGTTGTTGCGCAGCACGAGGAACTTCACCGGGATGGCGTACGCGGCGGCGGTCCAGAAGGCGGTGATCGCGTACTGCGCGGAGCCCTCGCCGAGCACGCACACGACCTGGCGCTCGGGCTGCGCGAGCTGCACGCCGAGCGAGGCGGCGAGGCCGAAGCCGAGGCCGCCGCCGGCGCTGAAGTAGTAGGAGCCCGGACGCGACAGGCGCAGGTTGTTGCGCAGCGCGGCGGTGCTCGACGGCGACTCGAGCACGACGATGCCGTCGTCGGGGAACAGCCCCGCGAGCAGCGTGTGGACCTCCCCGCCCGAGATCTGCTCGCCCGGCGGCGGCGCCTCGAGCTCGAAGCGCGCGGGCGGCGGCTCGCGCTCGGAGGGCTCGCGCTCGGCCGGGTCGCCGTCGGGCCGCCCGCCGCCGGCGCGTGCGGCGAGCTCGGCGACGAGCGCGCGCAGCGTGAGCGCGACGTCGGCGACGATCGCGTCGCCCATCGGCGCGCGCGCAGCCTCGTCGGGGTCGCTGGTGATCGCGATCAGCTGCGCGCCCTCGGGCAGGAAGTCGCCGGGGATGTTGGGGTAGTAGGGAAACACGGAGGAGCCGGCGACGAGCACGAGGTCGTGGCCGGCGAGCGCCTGCGCGAGCGGCGCGACGGCCGGCGCCAGCACGCCCTGGAAGGCGGGGTGGTCCTCGGGGAAGCCGATGCGCCCGCCGCCGGTCGCGGGCGAGGCCCACACGGGCAGGCGTTGTGACTGGGCGAGCTCGACCGCCGCGTCCCAGCCGCCGCTCGCGTCGATCTCCGGGCCGGCGACGAACACGGGGCGCGCGGCCATGCGCAGGCGCCTGGCGAGCGCGGCCACCTGCGCGGGGTCGGCCTGCGCCCGGCCGTCGACGGTGCGCGCGATCTGCGTGGCGTAGTCGACGGGCGCGACCTCCTGCCCCCAGTCGTCCATCGGGATCGACACGAACGCCGGTCCCTGCGGCGGCAGCGACGCGTTGTGGATCGCCTGCGCGAGCGCGAACGGGACGTCCGCCGCGCGCACCGGCTCGTTGCTCCACTTGACGTACGGCTTGGGCACCTCGACGGCGTCGCGGTTGGTGAGGTTGGCCTGCATCGCGATCAGCGAGCGCGCCTGCTGGCCGGCGGTGACGAGCAGCGGCGCCTTGTTCGCGCGCGCGTTGAAGATCGCGCCGACGCCGTTGCCGAGACCGGGGGCGGTGTGCAGGTTGACGTGCGCGACGCCGCCGCTCGCCTGCGCGAACCCGTCGGCCATGCCCACGGCGACCGCCTCCTGCAGCCCGAGCACGTAGCGGAAGTCCTCCGGGAGCGGGCCGAGCATCGCCAGCTCCGTCGAGCCGGGGTTGCCGAAGATCGTCGTCATCCCGCGCGCGCGGAACAGCTCGAACGCGGCGTCGCGGACGGTCGTCATGCTGCGCTGCCTCCCTCCCGGTCGGTGGGCGCGCAGTCTACATCCTCGCCTCCGGCGCTCTCGGCCGCCGCGGGCGGACGGCGAGGCGTATTCAAGAATCTTATAACTTTGTAAACTTCTTGGATCTGTATGTGGTCTTCTCGCGCCGGCCAGCCTCCCATCTACGCCCTGAAGGCCGACTTCTTCCGGGTGCTCGGTCATCCGGCGAGGGTTCGACTGCTTCAACTACTGCGCGAGGGCGAGCAGTCGGTTGGGAGCTTGCGCGATGCGATCGAGCTTGATTCGAGCGGGACCTCGCAGCATCTGGCGGCATTGCGCGCGCAGGGTCTCGTCGTGAGCCGCAAGGAGGGCACGAGCGTCTACTACCGGATCAAGGATCCGCGCACGCTGGAGCTGCTCGAGCTCGCGAAGGAGATCATCGCCGGAGCGCTGGAGGAGAACCGGGCGCTGCTCGACGACCTCGCCGTGGAGGACTTCGGACCTCAGGTCCGCGGCTAGCCGTGGGCGCGCTCGATGCCGTCGCGCTCGCGGGCGCCGCGACGGTCGCTGTCGGCGGCCTGCTCGCGGCGATCGACGGAAGGTTGCGTGCCGGCCTGGCGGTGCAGGCGGCG
Organism: Solirubrobacteraceae bacterium; assembly: GCA_052148875.1. GTDB lineage: Bacteria > Actinomycetota > Thermoleophilia > Solirubrobacterales > Solirubrobacteraceae > Palsa-744. The sequence goes on along the minus strand of JBKQHH010000135.1, from coordinate 13,600 downwards.
GGGATGGCGCTGCTCGGCTTCGACGGCGTGGCGGTCCTGACGGGCGGCGAGGCTCTCGGCGCGGCCTTCCGGAGCACGATCGCGCCGGCGCTCGGCCTCGATCCGCTCAGCGGCTTCTTCCTGGCGGTGCTCGCGCTGACGGCGGTGCCTACGCTCGTGTTCGCGCGCGACTACCTGCCCGCGAGCCCGGGCGCGCGAGCCGTCGGCGCGTTGACGGCCGCATTCCTGCTGGCGCTGGCCGGCGTGCTGGCCGCGCGCGACGTGACGAGCTTTCTCGCCTTCTGGGAGCTGATGACGCTCGTGCCGGCGGCGGCGATCCTCGTCGCCAGGCGCGATCGCGCCGTTCGGTCGGCTGTCTACGCGTATCTGGCGATCACGCATCTCGGTGGCGCCGGAGTGTGGATCGCGTTGCTCACGCTCGCGCACCACGGCGCGATCGGCAACCCGTCCGCGCTCGCCGCGGCCGGGACCGGCGCCCAGACGCTGGTGGCGCTCGCGGCGCTGATCGGCTTCGGCACCAAGGCGGGCTTCATCCCGCTGCACGCCTGGCTGCCGCGCGCGCATCCGGTTGCGCCGGCGCATCTGTCCGCCCTGATGTCGGGGATGATGATCAAGGTCGCGCTGTACGGACTGATCCGGGTCGAGTTCCAGTGGATCGGCGCCACACCGCGGTGGCTGGGCCTCGCGCTGCTGGCGGTCGGTCTGCTGTCCTCGCTGGGCGGCGTGTTGTGGGCGCTGGTGCAGCACGACCTCAAGCGCCTGCTCGCGTATCACTCGATCGAGAACGTCGGCATCATCGCGCTCGGCCTCGGCGCGTCGCTGCTGTTCGCGGATGCCGGCGAGAGAACGTGGGCCGCAATCGCATTCGCGGCGGCGCTGCTGCACGTCGCCAACCACGCGGTCTTCAAGGCGCTGCTGTTTCTCGGCGCCGGGGCGTTGGAGCGCGCTGTGGGAAGCCTGGATCTCGACCACCTCGGCGGGCTGCTGCGACGAATGCCGTGGGCGGGCGGCGCGTTCCTGATCGGCTCGATGGCGATCGCGGGGCTGCCGCCGCTGAACGGGTTCGCATCGGAGTGGCTGGTCCTGCAGTCGCTGCTGCACGTCGCCTTCCACCGTCCCCTCGGTGTCGCGCTCGCCGGCGCGGTCGCGCTCGCGGGGCTGGCGGCGACCGCGGCGCTCGCGCTGCTGTGCTTCGCGAAGGTGGTCGGGCTCGTCCTGCTCGGCCCGCCGCGGCGGGCCGAGTGCGCCGCCGCGGTCGACCCGCCGCTGGGCATGCGGGCCGGGATGGTCGCACTGGCCGCGATGTGCGTCGCGCTCGGCCTCGTGCCGGGCCTGGTGCTGCCGACGCTCACCGGCCTCGCACCGGGCGCGCATGGCGCGGCGCTGGCCCGGCATGCGGGCCTCGTGCTGCCCGGGACGGGCTCGTTCCCATCGCTCACGCTTGCGCTGGCGCTTGCCGTGCTCACGACCATGCTGGTCGGCGTCCGTGGAAGGCGCAGCGCCGCGACGGCGCCGACCTGGGTTTGCGGACAGCCGGTGGTGGGAGCGCTCGTCTGGACCTCGGCCGGGTTCACCAAGCCGCTGAGGCTCGTGCTCGAGGTGGTGTTGCGCCCCCATCGTGAGATCGAGGTCGAGCGGGCCGGCGGGATGGTGCAGAGCATCACCTACACGGGCCATGTGCCCTCGCTGCTCGACACATCGCTGTACGAGCCGACCGTCCGCACGGGCCTGCGGGCGGCCGCCGTCGTACGGCGCCTGCAGTCGGGAAACGTGCGCACGTACGCCGCGTACCTGCTCGGGCTTGTCATCGGATTGCTCGTGCTGGCGCACACGGGAGCCCTTGGATGAACGCCCTCGCCGGCATCGTGCAAATCGCCGGCGTCGCGCTGGCTCCCCTGTTGCCCGGGTCGATCCAGACGCTCAAGGCGCGCCTGCAGGGCCGCCGCGGCGCGTCGGCGCTGCAGCCGTACAGGACGTTGTGGCGCCTGTGGCGCAAGAGCGCCGTCGACCCCGAGGGGACGGGCGCGGTCTACCGGCTGGCGCCGGCGCTCGTCGCGGCGTGCCTGCTCGCGGCGCTGGCCATCGTCCCGGTGGCCGCGCGCGCCGGGAGCTTCGGGCTCGGCGACGACGCGCTCGTGCTCGTCGGGCTGCTCGCGCTCGCCCGCTTCGCGCTGGCCGCCGCCGCGTGGGACACGGGCAACGGCTTCGCGCTGATGGCCGCGGCGCGCGATCTGATGATCTCGGTCTTCGGGGAGGCGCTGCTGGTGCTCGCGCTGCTCGTCGCGGCGCTGCCCGCGCACAGCACCGATCTGGAGGCGATGAGCAGCGCGGCGGCCGGCTGGCACGTCTGGAGCGTGCCGGCGCACTGGTGCGGTGCGCTGGCGTTCGTGCTCGTGATGCTCGTCGAGACCGGTCGCCAGCCGATCGACAACCCCGACACGCACCTCGAGCTGACGATGATCCACGAGGGCCCGCTGCTCGAGTACGGCGGTCGCGACCTCGCTCTCCTGCAGTGGGCGGCGGCGGCGCGCCACTGGGTCGTGCTCGTGCTGGGCGCCGAGCTGTTCCTGCCGCACTGGGGCGGGTTCGCGGCGAGCCTCGGGCTGCTCGTCGCGGGGGTGGCGTTCCTGTGCGGCTCGCTCGCCGCGATCGAGACGACGCAGGCGAAGATGCGGATCCTGCGCGTCCCGGCGCTCCTGGGGGTCGGATGCGCGATCGCGCTCGCGGGCGCCGGCATGTGGGTCGCGGGGGTGGGCACGTGAGCGGCGCGCTCGTCGACGCGATGCTCGGGCTCGGGCTTGCGGTGGTCGTCGTGCGCCGCCGATCGGTTGCGATCGCGCTGCTGGCCGCGCAGTCGCTCGCGCTCGGCATCGGCGCGCTCAGCCTCGCCGGCGGGCGCTCGGGCGAATCCCTCGTCGCCGGCTTCGTGCTCCTGAGCAAGGCGATCGTGATCCCGCTGCTCCTGTACGCGCTGATTCGCCGCACGCGCGAGCCGGGCCTGGTCCTCGCCGCCGCGGGCCCGCTCGTGCGCCTGGCCTGTGCAAGCGCGGTGGTGCTGTGCGCCGTCATCCTGGTGCCGCCCCTCGGGCTCGGCGATGCGCACACCGAGCACGCCGCCGTCGCGCTCGTCCTGCTCGGCATCGCGATCGTCGTCGCGCGGCGCCCGATCCTGTTCCAGCTGCTCGGGCTGATCGTGGCCGAGAACGGCCTGTCGCTGCTGGCGGTGTCCGTGCCCGGTGGTCCCTCCTACGTGGTCGAGCTCGGCGCGCTGTTCGATCTCGCGCTGATCGTGACCGTCGCCGCGGCGTTCGTACACCAGATTCACAGCGAGCTGGGGACCGGAGACACCGAGCTGCTGCGAGGCCTGCGTGACTGACCTCGTGCCGATCCTCGTCGCCGTCGTGCCCGCGCTGGCGCTCGTGGGAATGGTGCTCGCGCTGCTCGCCCGTACCCCGCGACAGGCCGACCTGCTCGCGCTCGCCACCGCACTGCCGACCGCCGGCGCGGCGCTGGCCCTCGCCGCCACCGCGCTCGCGCGCGGTGGCCTGCCCGCCCTGCGCGGCCACTGGTATCTCGTCGACGGCGCGAGCGGGCTGCTGCTCGCCGTGCTCGCGGTCGTCGGCCTGTGCAGCGTCGCCGTCTCCCCCGTCTACCTGCGCACGAGCGGACGCAGCTGGACGACCGCCGCGCGCTCGCGGAGCCTCTACTACGCGGCGCTGTTCCTCTTCTGGGCGGCGCTGCTCGCCGTTCCGATCGTCGGCAACCTCGCGGTGGCGTGGCTGATCGTCGAGGCGACGACCGCCGCCTCCGCGCTGCTCGTGGCGTTCAGCGGCCGGCGCGACGCGCTGGAGGCCGGCTGGAAGTACCTCGTGCTGACCACGCTCGGGCTCTCGGTCGCGATGCTCGGAATCGTCGTGCTCGCGATCGGCCAGGCGAACCTCGGACACCATGGTCTGCACGCGCTCGACTGGCACTCGCTGCGCGCCGCCGCGCACGCGCTGCCCAGGGACTCGACGCTGATCGCGTTCGTGCTCCTGCTCGCGGGCCTTGCGACGAAGATCGGCTGGGCGCCTGTTCACAACTGGCTGCCGGACGCGCACAGCGAGGCGCCGGCTCCGATCAGCGCGCTGCTGTCCGCGGCGCTGCTGCCGAGCGTGCTCCTGATCGCCTGGCGGGTGAAGTCGATCCTGCAGCCGTCCGTGGGCGGCGCCACCACGCGTGGCGTGTTCATCGCGTTCGGGCTGAGCTCGATCCTCGTCGCCGTGCCGTTTCTCTGGCGATCGCTGCCATGGAAGCGGCTGCTCGCCTACTCGAGCCTCGAGCACATGGGCGTGATCGGCCTCGGGATCGGGTTCGGCACGCCGCTGGCGATCGCCGGCGTGGTGCTCCATGTCGCCGGTCACGCGCTCGCCAAGGCGCTCGGCTTCTACGCCGCGCTGCCGCTCCTGCGGATCGACCCCGGTGCGGCCGAGCGCGCACCCGAGGGCGTCGTCGGCGACAGCCCGCCGACCGCCGCCGCGATGGGCGTCAGCCTGCTGGCGCTCTCCGGCCTGCCGCCCTCGCCCCTGTTCCTGTCCGAGCTGCTGATCCTCCTCGGCGGCGTCGACGCCGGCGACGTGCTCGTCAGCGCGATCGCTCTGATCGCTCTCGCGCTCGGGTTCCTGGGGCTGCTCCACGCGCTCATCGAGGGCGTCGTCGGAGAGCCCCGGCGACACCGCCGGCGGGCGAGCTCGCGCGCCGAGCGGCCGATCGTCGCGCTCACGGCGGTGCTGGGCGGCGGACTGCTGGCGCTCACCGCGGCGGGCCTGCTGCTCCCCGGCTCGGCGTTCGTGGACACGCTCGCGAGGGGAGCGCTGTGACCGCGATCGACCACGTCGCGCCGCAAGCGTGGCGCGAGACCGTCGCGCGAGCCCTCCTCGGCGGGGAGCGATTCGGGGGCGCGTGGGCGAGCGGACGCGACGAGAGCCTGTCCTGGCGCGCGCTGCTCACATCGCCGCACGGTCAGCGCGTGATCTCATGCCGGGCGAGCGAAGGTCGGGTCGAAAGCATCGTCGATCTCGTCGAGGCCGCTGGCTGGGATGAGCGCGAGGCCCACGACCTCCATGGCCTGGAGCTCGCCGGCCACTCACCGCTGCGCGCGCTGGCGGCGCACCCGGAGGATCCAGCCCGGTGGATGACCCCGGTGACGGGCGACGGCGTGCACCAGGTGGCCGTGGGGCCGATCCACGCCGGCGTGATCGAGTCCGGCCACTTCCGTTTCCACGTCGTCGGCGAGCGCATCCTCGCGCTCGACCCGCGGCTCTTCTACAAGCACCGGGGACTGGAGCGCGCCGCCGAGGGCCATGACGGCGACGGTGCGCTGCGCTACGCCCAGCGCGCATGCGGAGCCTGCGCCGTAGCCAACACGCTGGCCTATGCGCACGCGGTCGAGGACGCGCGCGGGCTGAGACCGGATCGCGAGCTGAGCGTCGCGCGCACGGTGCTGCTGGAGCTCGAGCGCCTGTACAACCACCTGAACGACATCGGCGCGATCTGCGCCGGCGTGGGCTTCGCGCCCGGCTCGATGGCGTTCGCCGCGCTGAAGGATCGCGCGCAGCAGGTCAACCGGCGCGCGTTCGGGCACCGGTTCCTGTTCGGGAGCGTCCGCGTCGGGGGCGGAGCGGTCGAGCTCGACGCCTCGAGCGCGGACGGCGCACGAGGCGCGCTCCGCGAGCTGCATGCGGACACGGCGGCGGCCTGGCGCGAGCTCGAGTTCGCCGGCTCGGTGCAGGCGCGCCTCGATGGCGTCGGCGTGCTCGCGCACGCGGACGCGCAACGGCTCGGCGCGGTCGGACCGGCGGCGCGGGCCGCCGGCATCCGCGAGGACGCGCGCAGCGCCAGCCCGCGTCTCGCCTATGGCGGCTTCAGCTCCGCCTCGCCCCCCGCGGCGAGCGGCGACGTCGCCGCACGTCTGCAGGTTCGTGCGATCGAGCTCGAGACCACGTACGAGCTCCTCGAAGGACTGCTCGAGCAGCCACTCGCGGCGGGGACGGCGACCGGCGGCGCCACGGCCGCGGCGCTGGGCGTCGGCACTGTCGAGAGCCCGCGCGGGGCCACGACGTGCGCGGTCGAGCTCGACGGGACGCGCGTCGCCCGTATGCACCTGCGCACCGGCTCCTACGCCAACTGGCCGGCGCTCGCGCACGCCGCCGCCGGCAACCTGCTGCCCGACTTCCCGCTGATCAACAAGAGCTTCGAGCTCTGCTACGCCTGCGCTGACCGCTGATGTACGTCCTGCTGCGCCAGCTCGCCACGATCCGCCGCGAGGCGCGCCTGAGCCGCGGCCGGCCGCGCTCGCTCGCGATACGCCACGTCGACGCCGGCTCGTGCAACGGCTGCGAGCACGAGCTCGGCGCCGTCACCAACCCCTTCCACGACCTTCAGCGCCACGGCCTCGACATCGTCGCCTCCCCCCGACACGCGGACATCCTGCTCGTCACCGGGCCCGTGACCACCCGGATGCTCGGGCCGCTGCTCACGGCCTACCACGCGATGCCCGAACCCCGGCTCGTAGCCGCGCTCGGCGACTGCGCGCTGGGCTGCAACGTCCTCGGCGACCCTGCCGAGATCGTGGGCGCCCTCGAGGACGTGCTCCCCGTCGACATCCGCATCCCCGGCTGCCCGCCGACACCGGACGCGATCGCCGAGCACATGCTCGCCGCGCTGGCGCGAGAGCATGCCGGCCCCCGATGACGCGTCGAGCGCGGGCGGAGCGCTCGGGCGTCACGCCACGGACACGTTGCGGTTCCACTCGACCCAGGCCACGCCCGCCCGCCCGTCCTCGGCGAGCACGCGGCACATGGCGCGGGGGAACTGGGAGATGCGGCCGTCCGGCGCCTGCAGCCGGAGGGGGCCGAAGGCGAGCGGCTGGACCTGCAGCGCCAGCTCGCCGTAGACGATCCGGGCCGCCGTGATGAGCCCGTCGGGGCCGACGTCCTCCGAGGCGGTCACGCTGTCGAGCTCGACGAGCCCGCCGTCGGGCGGCTGCAGGTAGCCGACGCCGATCGGCGGCGCGCCGGGAAGGCGGAACTCGACGCCGTGGAAGCGCGTGCCGTCGTCGAGGTGCCCAGCCGACCACATCCACTCGGCCGACCACCAGTCGCGCGTGCCCCACGAGTGGTCGCGCTGGCCGACGCCGCGCAGCTCGATCGTCTCGTCCGCGACGCGCACGGTGCCGCTCACGCGGCAGGGGATCTCGTAGCGGGTGGCGACCCGGTAGGCGTAGGGCTCCCCGAGCGTCTCCCACGCGAGGTCCATGGCGAGGTCGACCGGATCGCCCGCCTCGCCGCGCAGCAGCGCGGCGGGGTCGGCGTGCGTCTCGCCGGTGGCGTCCAGGCGAACGCGGAAGCGCTGCAGCGGCGAGTCGCAGACGTGCTCGGCATGCAGTCCCTCGATGTCGAGCGTCGGCTGATCGCCGCCGGGCAGCGGCGCCGCGAACTCGACGACGGCGACGGTCGGGCGGTCCGGTCCGCAGACGAAGGCGGTCAGCCAGGAGACGCCCAGGTTGGGGTAGAGCCCGAGGCGCGTGTACACGCCGGTGCGACCGTCCTCGGAGACGGCGTCGAAGTACCAGCTCTCGTTCCACAGCTGCTCCGGCCCGGGCGCGTGCCGTCCCTCGTCGGCCGGCTCCGGGCGCAGGGCCGGCGGGCGACCGGACCCGGGCTCGGGAAGCAGCTCGAGCGCGTCGAGATCGAGGATCTGCTGGGCGTAGCGGGACAGGCTCACCAGGAACATCTCATCGCCGCGGTCGGTGCGCTCGACGAGCACCGCGGGGCCGACGGTCATGAGGATCCCCAGGAAGCTCTGGCGGCGGTACCCGGCCCAGCAGTGGTCCCAGTCGAAGCCGCGGACTCCGTGGGCGTGGAGGGCGTCGTAGTACTCGCGCACGAGCGCGTGCTCGTGGGCGCGTCGATCCTCGACCGCGAGCGAGCCGCCGAGGAAGTACGAGAGGTCCGTCATCACCGGGCCCCAGCCGACGGTCTGCCAGTCCACGACGGCGAACCGCCGGGGCGCGTCGCCGGCGCCGAAGAGCATGTTGTCGAGGCGGTAGTCGCCGTGCACGAGGCCGAGCGGCGGCCGGCGGTCGGCCACCCAGCCGTCGAGGCTCTCGACGAAGCGCCGGCACACGCCCTGATGCTCGAGGGCGACGCGATCGCCGTAGCGCTCCAGGAATGTGGGGAGCAGTTGCGCCATCAGCGCCTGGCCGAGCACCATCTCCTGGTTGAGCCACGGGGTCGCGCCGAGCTGCGGGTCGCCGAACAGGGGGGCGTGCAGCTTCGCCAGCTCGTGTGTCGCCAAACGTGCCTGCTCGACGGTGCAGCCGGCGATCTGATCGCCCTGGACGGCCGGGGCCACGTCCTCGAGCAGAAGCGTGAACCAGCCCTCCGGGTCGATGACGGCCGCGTGGCACTGCGGCAACGGCCCGCCGACGCGCGGGGCGAGCTCGCGATAGAAGCGGACCTCGCGATCGTAGACGCCGAGTCCCACGCCCACCGAGCGGCTGTTCTCGTCCGCGGAGGCGGTCTTGAGCACCACGGTCGCGGGGCCCGCATCCGGACCAGGGGCGTAGTCGATCCTCACGCGGCGGCTCTCGCTCATCTGGCCGGTGCCGATCGGCTCGACCGTGAAGCCGTCGATCGGGCCGGTGCCAAGGGCCTCGGCCAGCCACGCGCTCGTGAGCTCCTCCGGCCGCCGCAGGACCGGGACGTTGCCTCCCATGGCGCGACTTCTACCAGGCTGATCCCGCAGAGGGCGTTCACGCCGCACGCCGGGTTACGGCCCATAACTCCCAAACGCTCGTTCGTTCGACGCTCAGCGACGCGATGAAGCTGGGGCGTCAGCGCTGCTGATCTGCCAGCGAACTCCTGGGCCAAACTCGAGGACGACGCCCGCCGGGCTGATCAGTTCCCAATAAGGCGGGTCGCCCTCTTTCTCAACCGCCGTGGGCTTGATGTCGAGTACCGAGCCGTCCGACAGCCTGCAGCGCAACTCCCCGGACCTCTCATCGATATCGGCAGCCTCAATTGAGCGTTCGACCAGCTGAGCTGGGTCAGATGGCGACCAATCGGCATCTTGGGTCGCCAGCCGCCAGAGGTCGCCCTTCGAGTCGCGAACCTCGACGTGAAGGACGTCCGGATAGGGACAGGCCGGCCTCCCTGCAGGGGCGTCCTCTCAGCGCTTCAGCCGTCCGCGGCCATCTATTTCACGGTCAGGCTTCCCAGGTGGCGACCGATCAGAAAGCGGATCGAGACGCCAGCCCGGCCTTCGCCTTGCGCGTAGAAGGCCTCGCCAGACTCCTCGGCGTGAAAGATGACGAAGTGGTTGGTCGCGAACGCCTCGATGGGATCAGGGGCGAGGAACGAGCTGATCTGACGACTAGCGAGTCCGAACGTGGCGACCCAGCTGTGCCCCCCCGCTTCGTGGCCTGCCCACGCGAGCACGCCGCCGGTGAAGACCGGCGAGAGCTCGCGGGCGCTTCCGCTGGGACTGACGACGGCGCCGAGCAGCCGCGAGGGTGCGTCGTGTTCGTCGAGCCGCAGCTCTGAGCGCAGGCCGGACGCCGTTCGATACTCCCACACGTACGCCACGCGACCTTCTCTTAGCGTCAACGCACGCGGGCCAAGGCCGACCGTCCCGAGACCGGCGGGGCCGACGGATAGCAGTCGCGGCGCTCTGCGACCGCTCAGCGAGCCGAGGTACAGCGCAGGCCGACCGTCATGGCCGAGCGCGGCGTAGGCCAGTTCGTCATTCCACACGCTGGGCAAGAAGCGCGAGCCGGCGCCGCGAATCGCATGCTCGCCCGCTGAGCCGATGTCGTATCGATAGAGGCCGCAGCCGCGGGCGGTGGACGGCAACGGCAGCCCGTCGGCGGGATCCAGCTTCGGTTCGACGGCACAGCGCGAGTAGACCGCAATCAAGCCGCCGCCCGCGCGCGGCCCGAGCTCGACATCGAAGGGTGTTCGCCGCGGAGGCACCGGTGCCGCTGAGACGGCGCCGCTGGGGCGGCGCAGCATCAGGCGATACTCGCGGCTGGCGGGATCGTAGGCGCTCCAGGCGAGCCAGTTGCCGGGGGTCCGTGCCGGACTGTTCTCGATCGACTCCTGCGGACTGAGGCTGATCGTCGTGGGGCGAGCGACGTGTACCAGTGCCCTGTCGGGGTCGGTGTACGTGACGTGTTCAGCTAGGGCGACCTCGCAAGGCGGGCCGCTGGGGAACCCGAACGCGGTGACGGAGCAGCGCGAGTAGATCGTGCCGGCGGCGGCGGTGGCGGTGCTCGCGAAATTCGGCGGGGCGCCAGCCACACCGGGGTGAGCGCCGCGGATGGTCATGCTGAGAAGCTGGTATTGGGGTTCTTCGCCGTCCCCCGCGACGCCGTAGTACACCGTTCCGCCCCAAATGGACGGCGACAGCACCGGGTCTTCCTGCTCTTCGTACGCGCGCGCGATCACGATCTGAGGACCGAAGAGCTGATCGACGAGCACTTCCGAGGTCGAGAAGTAGGGTTCGAGCGCGACCGCGTTGGCCGCGCTCCACGCGAAGGCGAGCGCGTTGGCGCTCAGGTCGAGGCTACTCGGTCCTGTCGCTGGTGCGTCGCCCTGAAGGCCACCGGCGAGTCGTCGCGGCGGCCCGCCGGCGAGGTTCTGCACGAAGATCTGCGCGTGGTTGCTCGCACCTACCGCCCGCCGGTCGTCGATCCGCGCAAAGGCGACGCGTCCCGCCGCCATCGAGGGGTCGAACTGCGAGGCTCCGGCGAGATTAGCGAACGACAGGGGACGTTCGCGGCCGCTCGTGAAGTCGTAGTAGTACAGGCGGCAGCCGTGCGGGAGTTCGCCGTTGTGCGCGGGTGCCGAGCACCGTGAATAGCTCGCGACCAGATGGCCGCGACCGTCGTCGCCGAGATCGACGTCGAAGGGGGTGGCCTGCGCGGCGATGGGGAGGGTCTGCGTCGTGCCGCCGACACGGACGACCAAGCGCCACATGTGCGTCGAGGCGTCGTAGGCGCTCCAGGCGAGCGCCGAGCGGTAGGCGCTCACCTTCGGCGCCTGCGGGAGACCTTCCGCAAGAACGACGTCCGCGTCGGCCACAGACGCGCATGCGAGCGTCGCGATGCACACAGCCACGGCTAGGCCGACGAGGAGAATGCGCGGGCTACGAAGGGACGCGGGCATGTTCATGTCGCCAATCCTCCACGAGAGCTCGCCACCGCTTATCCGTGACGTTCCACATCTCAGCACGTGATAAACCGCCGTGTGCGCCTAACCGCCAAGGCGCCGAAGACCCGGCTCCCAACAACGATCGATGCTCCGCGGCCCATGCTGGATCTCCTTCCAGACAACTCTGTCCCAGGCATCCACGTTAGGCCCGGACGAGCGCCGGCTCATCAGGTCGAATTTGCTGCTAACACGACGGTTTCTACGGAGTCAGGAAGAAATCACGTGGCGGGCGAATGCGAGCACGACCGGCGCCTTTTACGGCATTGTGCGATAGCCTTGCGAGCGTTTCGGCGGGGTTTCGCGCATGCATGACACTCGGCGACGAGGAGGCTTTTGGTTTGTCGGTCCGTGATCTGCCATTCGAAGCCGATGGAGGCACGTTCCCTGGCGTGGAGTTTAGGCCGTACGACGGCTGGTCTCGGCTGGCTGGCATTACAACCGCTAATCCGGGTGGGTGGCTTCCTCCAGGTCGCCAGGCGGCGCTTCTGAAGCACTGTCACTTCTTTGAATGTGCGTTTACACACGAGCTTAGCGGCGTACGTTTCGAGCACTGCACCTTTCACCGCTGCAAATTCCACCTTCAAGTTGAACACGCGGAGTTCCTTGAGTGCGACTTCACGAGCTGTAACGCCGCTTGGTCAGCATTTTCATGCTGTAAGATGAAGTTCTCGCGTTGTACCGACAACACGTTTGGCTACAGCGTATTTTTCCGCTGCGATTTGTATCGATCATCGTTCTTCAACCCAAGTAATACCTTTTCTGAAACGACGTTTTCGCTCGTAAGTATATCTCGGGTAAGCCTCGATGGAACAACAGGACTCGCGCGGCCATCATTCTACCCGCATAAAGCCGATCGCTCGTTGGTGCCTGGCTCAGATGTACCTAATCTAGACGATCGCGTAGCTCAATGCCGGCGAAATAGGGCACTCGAGATCGCGGAGCACCACGCTCCCTTGATTCAAGAAGATGAGCAGGAGTATCGGTGGCTATTGAAGCAGACCGATGGACAGACGAGCGGACAAGAGTCGAGTCTGAACAAGCGTTTGTCGGAGGCCGCAGGCGTCTGGCGCGGAGTATCCGGACTGCTGACGGAACGAGGTGACTACAGAGATGCCGCCTGGGCATACATGCAAGCAAAGCGGCGTGAGCGTCAGGACGCCAACCCGTTGCGGAAGCGGTATTTCAGGACGGGCTCCGAAGGCTATTGGCGACGTGAGCGACGACCCGTTCGGGCGAGTCGACTGACGTTTCGGTTTGGCACGTTGTTCTTCGCCGATGTACTGTGCGGATTCGGTAACGCCTTCGGGCGGATCATTCTTTGGATCGGTGCCCTAACCGCCGTTTTCGCCGCTGTGCTCACGCTCGGTCATGGCGTTGAGCTTGAAATGCGGGTGCGTGACGCCGGAAATGCCGAGACCACCAGGCTCGTCCCGGTCACGTTCTTTCAGGCTTGGGAGTTTGCTGTTGGACAGCTCGCAACGTCTCCAGCGAAGGAGTTCAAACTGGTGTCGACTGGCTGGTCTGTGGCCGCATCAGCTGAGACGCTGCTAGGTATCGCTCTCGTGGGTCTTTTTGGGTTTGTGGTAGCAAACCGAATCCGCTTCGCGTAGGCCGCTCTGTTCGCGAGAGACGAGCGGCTGATAGTACGGTAGATCGCGACAAAGCCCTGCGGCGTCGCTCATTGCCGCTTGTGTGACTTCCGCCTGGCGAATAGTGCCGCAGATCAGTGTGCGGGCGGATTCGGCTTGTGGATATACGTCCGGTGGGCGCCTTATGCTGGCATGTTGTTAGGATTCGTCGATCTTGAGGAGGCGAAGATGCAGAAGGTGAATGTGTCGGTGTCGGTGGGCATCACGACGATCATCGGCTGGCTAACGGCCATTGGAGGCGCAATCCCGATCGTGGTGAAACTGCTGGAAGAAGGCCAGAAAGGATTGACGCTGTCGGGTCCGGAAAAATGGGCGGCGATCTTGAGCGTCGTGGCTCTCGCGGTCACTCAACTCGGGCGATACTTCCAAGCAGTGGTCGCGACAAAACCAGCGGCGATCGAACCAGGTCCGACGCGCGGTTCCTGAGCGGAGGCTCCGTCAACGGTCCATCAGCGCAGGCGGGTGCTCCCGACAGTTGGGGGCTCGATAGGTCTTTGAGGTTCGGACGGGCTCCCCGGCCGGGGAACCCGTCCGCGCCTGGTCTCAGGCTGCCTCCTTCACCGCCAAGTGAAGAGAGAGGTTGAGCCTGATGACCAAGGATGACGTGCTGTTCGGCTACCGCCAGCAGCTTTTCGCGGAGGCAGCGAGGACGAGCGTCTCGGCAGCGTGCCGGACGTTCGGGGTGCACCGCTCCACCTA
>JBKQHH010000134.1:0-7639 GCA_052148875.1 Solirubrobacteraceae bacterium | reverse complement strand
CTCGATCGCGCCCAGGTCGTTGCCGTCGGCCTCGAAAGCGCGCGCGGCCAGTTCGCACAGCCACGAGCGCACCACGGAGCCCTGTCCCCACAGGTGCGCGATCCTGGCGTTGTCGAGCTCGTACTCGCACTTGTCGAACACGTCGAAGCCCTCCGCGTAGGCCTGCATCAGGCCGTACTCGACGCCGTTGTGGACCATCTTCACGTAGTGGCCCGCGCCCGACGGGCCGAAGCGCAGCCAGCCGCGCGGGCCGATCGCCGCGACGCTCTGCTCGTTGGTCTCCGGCGCGAGCACGTCGAGGATCGGCGCCAGGCGCTTGACCGCTTTCGGCGGTCCGCCCACCATCATGCAGTAGCCGACCTCCAGCCCCCACACGCCGCCGCTCGTGCCGACGTCCACGTATTCGATGCCGCTCGATTTCAATTCCGCGGCGCGGCGCTTGTCGTCGGTCCACCTGGAGTTGCCGCCGTCGACGATCATGTCGCCGCGGTCGAGCAGCTTGGCGAGCTTGTCGACCGTTTCCTGGGTGGGCTTGCCGGCGGGAACCATGATCCACACCATGCGCGGCGCCTGCAGCCGCTTGACCAGGTCCTTCAGCGTGTTGGCTCCCGCGGCTCCGTTCTTGACGGCCTGCCGGACCGCTTTCTCGTCGAAGTCGAACGCGACCACCTCGTGCTCGGAGTCGCGGCGGATGCGGTGCACCATGTTGCCGCCCATCTTGCCCAGCCCGACGAAACCGATCTGCGTCACTTTTGCTCCTTGATCGTCGCGGTGAGAGCGCGCAGCGCCTTAACGGGATCCCCGCCCGCCCCATCCCCACCCGCCCCATCGCCCTTCAGGCGCACGCGCTCGGCCGGCAGTCCGAGCTCGCGCAGCGTGTTCAGGTCGCCGATCGCCTGCGCGTTCTTGAGCGTCGTGAACGTGTACGGCGCGCCCGGGATCTCGACGTCGTCGGGCCCGTCGTGGATCAGCTGCAGGAAGCGCCCGGTCCTGGGGCCGCCCTTGTGGAACTGGCCGGTCGAGTGCAGGAAGCGCGGGCCGTAGCCGAACGTGGTCGTCGCCTTGGTGCGCTCGCGGATCGCCGTGCGCAACTCGCCGGCGGCCGCGTCGAACTCGGGCGAGGGCTCGCTGTAGGCCATGATCGCGACGTACTGCGGCGGCTCGGCGTCGAGCAGCAGCGAGCGCAGCGCGGCCTCGTCGGCGTCGGCCACCGCCGGGAGCTCGCGCTTGGCTTCGTAGTCGGCGAGCACGGCATTGGTCGCGTCCTTGGCCTGCTGCACGTTGGGCTGGTCGAACGGGTTGATCTGAAGGCCCCAGCCGGCGACCGCGACGGTCAGCTCCCACAGCAGGAACACGCGCCCGAGGTCGGGCGGGCCGTGCGTGGGCATCGTGATCAGCGGATGCCCGGCGTCCGCGAGCGCCCGCACGCGGGCGTCCAGGTCGGCGTCCGGCGCGCGCAGATCGGGCAGGTAGGCGAACACACGGTCCTCGCCGTAGGACCCCGGCTCGCCGAGCGGCTCGTCGGCCACGGGCAGGATGCCGGTGCCGTGCTTGCCCGTCGACTCGGCGATCAGCTGCTCGAGCCACAGCCCCAGGCCGGGCAGCGTCTCGGAGATCACGAACGTGAGCTTGTCGCGCCCCGCGCGCGCGAGCCCGCTGAGCGCGGCGCCCAGCCACACGCCCGCGTCCTCGGTCGCGCCTGCGTCCTGGTCGCGCAGCGGGGTCTGCCAGGCGCCCGCCGCGCCCTCGAGCAGCGCGCGCACGCCGATCCCCATCAGCGCGGCCGGGACGATGCCGAAGGCGGACAGCGCGCTGTAGCGCCCGCCGATGTCCGGGTCCCCGGCGAACGTCCTCAGGAAGCCGTGCTGGTGCGCGAGCGCCTCCAGGCCCGAGCCGGGGTCGGTGATCGCGATGAAGTCGTTGCCGTTCTCGAACAGCGAGAAGAAATGCGCGAACAGCGACAGCGGCTCGATCGTGCCGCCGGACTTGGAGGAGACGATGAACAGGGTGTGCCGCTGGCCGACCGCCTCTCGGTCGAGCGCGGCCTGCACCGTGCGGATCCTCGCCGCGTCGGTCGAGTCCAGCACGTGCAGCCGCGGGGAGGGTGGGGACTTGCGGGAGGGTGGGGACTCGATCTCCTCGAACGCGCGGCGCAGGACCTCCGGCGCGAGCGAGGAGCCGCCCATCCCCAGCAGCACGATGTCCTCCAGCGCGTCGTCGTGCACCTCGGCCGCGAACAGCTCGAGCGCGCCCAGCCCCGCGAGCTCGCGCTCGGCGATCGTCAGCCAGCCGAGGCGGTTGGCGACCTCGGGCGTTCCCGCCGGCGCCCACAGCGTCGCGTCGCCCGCGCGCAGCCGCTCCGCCACCCGGTCGTGCGCGGCGGCCGCCAGCCTGTCCTGCACCGAGGCTCTCAGCAACGCGGGGATGCGGGCCTCGACGGTCAGGGTGGGGTCGCTCACGCCACGATCGTAGTGGCAGCGGCCCTGGTATAGGTTTCCGACGGTCCCTTGAGCTCAGAGCACCCACATCGACTGCCCGATCGCAACCTCGCGCTGGAGCTCGTGCGCGTCACCGAGGCCGCCGCGCTGGCGGCGGCGCCGCTGGTCGGCAGGGGCGACAAGGAGGCCGCCGACCAGGCCGCCGTCGACGGCATGCGCTACATGCTGCATTCGATTCAGATGGACGGCGTGGTCGTGATCGGCGAGGGCGAGAAGGACGAGGCGCCGATGCTCTACAACGGCGAGCAGATCGGCGACGGCTCCCCGCCGCAGGTGGACATCGCGGTGGACCCGCTCGAGGGAACGACGCTGGCCGCGCACGGGATGCCCAGCGCGCTCGCCGTGATCGCGCTGTCGGCTCGCGGCACGATGTTCGACCCGGGGCCGTGCGTGTACATGGAGAAGATGGCCGGCGCCACCGACATCGCCGATCTGCTCGACCTCGACCGGCCGCTCGGCGAGACCGTCGCGCTGGTCGCGGCGCGCAGGGGCTGCCCCGTGGGCGACGTGATGGTCGTCGTGCTCGACCGTCCGCGCCACGAGGAGGGCATCGCCGCGATCCGCGCGGCGGGCGCCCGCGTGCGCCTGATCGCCCACGGCGACGTCTCCGCCGCGCTGCTCGCAGTCACCGAGCGCTCCCCCGTCGATCTGCTGTGGGGGATCGGCGGCACGCCCGAGGGGGTGATATCGGCCGCCGCGGTGAAGTGCCTCGGCGGGCAGCTGCTCGGACGGCTGTGGCCACGCGACGAGACCGAGCGCGCCGCGGCGCTGGCGGCCGGCTACGAGCTGGAGCGGGTGCTCGACCGCGACGACCTCGTCGCCGGCGAGGACGTGTTCTTCTCGGCCACCGGCATCACCGACGGCGACGTGCTGCAGGGCGTGCGCTACCCGAGCGCCGGCGGCGCCACCACCGAATCGCTCGTCACCCGTGCGCGCACGGGAACGATCCGGCGAATCAGGGCCACCCACGACCGCGCCAAGCTGCGCGCGGTCGGCGGCGAGCGCTATTCGACCGGAGGCGCGCCGGCGTGAGCCGCGAGCCGCGACGACGCGCTCGTCCGGCCTTCTAGAGCGTCAGGGCTCGAACCGGCCGACCCGCGACTCGGCGAGGTCCAGGCGCGCCAGCGAGCGCAGGAACGCATGGGTCACGATCACGTGGATGCGCGACTGGGTCGCGTTGTACAGGCGGCGGCCGAGCCTCGAGGCGATCGACGGATAGAAGTTCGCGACCGCGACCTCCACGTGCAGGCGCGCGTGCTCGGGGTCCTCGCCGGGGCTCCTGCGGACTTCGATCTGCAGGTACCCGCGCGCGTCGTGCCCCCGTCGCGACACGAGCAGACCGCGCGCGATGCGCCAGCGCACGAGCCCGCGCGTGGGGTCCATCTCGTATTCGGGCGCCTGGAAGGTCAGCAGCTTCAGCGGCCGCCCCAGCAGCACCACCGAGCGCTCCCGCTCGGAGTAGCGCACGCGGATCAGCCCGAGCGTCACGCGGGTGAGGAAGCGCCAGTAGGTGCGCGCGAGCCGCTCCAGGTGCGCCGGCGTCCACATCTCCTGCAGGGCCGACTCCTCGATCACCAGATCGGCCTTCTGCACCGAGCGCACGGCGCCGGTGTCGTCGTCGAGCGAGGTCGAGTCCCCGAGATCGGCGATCACCGCCCGCTCGCGGCGGGCTCCGGTCGATTTCAGGTTTCGCACGGACTTTGCAGGCTATCCGCGAGCGCGGCGCGGGCACGAGACGATCACATCCCCGGCTGCTGATATGCAACACATGTGACCGGCCGTCCGAGCACGTATCGACCTCCCCGCGCACGAGCGGTCGCCGACCTGCGCTGCGATGCGGTGCTCGCCCGCGCCGACGAGCTCGCCCGGCGCTGGGCGATCGCGCTGATCCTCGCCCGCCCGCTCGACGGGATCGGCGAGGTCCCGCTCGGGGAGCTCGCGCGCGAGGCGCCGCTGCTGTGCGCGCAGGCGCTGCGCGCGGTGCAGTCGGACGTCGAGCTCGAGCGCCTGACCGGACGGGGAGCGCCGACCGGCCGCGAGGACTCCGCCGCGGCGCGGCGGCTGGCGGCGATCTGCGGCGTGCGCGACCCGGCGGCGATCGTGGACGCGGTCGAGGCGCTGCGCGGCGTGCTGTGGGAGGCGCTGCTCGGCGAGCTGAAAGAGCCGCCGGCGCGTCTGGTCGGAGACATCGCCGATCGTCTCTCCTACGTCTGCGCGGCTCTGCTGGCGGCCGCTATTGAGACGGCTCGCCCGCCCGCTGGCGAGCGCGGAGGCGACGCGCAGGGCGCGGTTGGCCCCTCCGTGCCGGCGACGCGCGTGCGTCCGCGCGAGCCGTCGCTCGCGTCCGCCGCTGGGAGCGACGCGGTCATCGTCGACGAGCGCCCACCCGCGAGCGCCGCATCTTCCGTAAAGGAACGTCCGCCGTCGCGGGCCGAGTCTCCGCCGCAGCCGCTGCCGGAGCCGCCGTCGCAGCCCGCGCCGGCGCCGTGGGCGTCGCGCGGGCGGGAGCGTCCATTGTCGTGGGACGAGTCTCCGCCCGTCCCGCCGCGCGCGACGCGCGCGCGAGCGGGCTTGCCGCCGTGGGATCGGCCCCAACCGGTCCTCCCCGGGGCGCCGGAGGCGGAGATCGAGATTCGCGACGAACGCGGCGAGGAAGGGCCGGCGGCGTGGATCGGCTCCATCGGGGCTCAACTGGAGCGCTTCGAGCGGGACTCGCTGCCGTTCGCGGTGCTGCTGGTCGAGCTCGTGGACATCGAGCGTCTGCACAGGCGCGAGTCCCCGGAGGAGCTCTCGCGGCTGGCGGGGCAGATGGAGCGCGCGCTCGCTGCGGAGATCGGCGCGCCGTCGTCTGGGTCGCTCACGCGTGAGCGACCGGGCAGGTGCTGGCTGCTGGCGCCCGGGACCGATCGGGCCGGCGCCGAGCGACTGGCGGAGCGCCTCGCGCACGCGGTCGCGTCGGGCGCGAGCCATCGCGGGGCGCCGCTCGCGGTGGCGATCGGGACGGCCGTGTGTCCCGAGGACGGACGGGAGACGGCCGCGCTGGCCGCACACGCGGACGTGGGGCTCTACGCAGCCCGTTCGACGGTGCGTTCGCCGGCGGCGCGACGGGCCGCGCCGGTGGACGAGTCGGCCTAGTGCCGGCCCGGTCGACCTACGGTTCGGCGGCGAGCGCTCCGCCGGCGACGGTGGCGCTCGAGGAGCCGGGCGGCAGTCCGAGCGTGGGGGTGTTGGCGGTCTTGCCGACGATGTGGGTGCCGATGCGGACCGTCTCGGTGATGCCGAGCGCTTCCGCCGCGCCGGCGGTCAGGTCCCAGTTCGCGCCGTGGCTGTACGGGCCGCGGTCGAGCACCGGCACGGTCAGGCTGTGGCCCTTGTAGGTGACCTTCACGAGCGTGCCGCACGCGAGCGTCCGGTTGGCGACTCCCACGACCCCAGGGGTGAGCGTCTGGCCGCACGCGGTCTGTTTGCCGTAGAAGCCCGGGCCGAACCACGTGGCGATCCCGGTCGTGTGGATGCTCGGCGCCGGCGCCGGCGCCGAGCCCGCGGGCGCGGCCGAGCCGCCGGTGGCGGCGAGTGCGGTCGCCGCGCTGGTCGCGCAGGCGATGCTCGCGAGCAGCACGAGCACGAGCGTGTATGTCTTGGGCGCGATTCGCATTCTCATCGACGCCTACGGGGTGAGCTGACGGGCTCGCGCGACACCTGCGTGCGGCGCTACGGCCCTGCCGGGCCGATTCGCCCCAGCGGATCGACTTCGATCCGCATTGGGTCCCCCGTCCGCCCCGAGCTGGGTCGCGGCGATTCGGCGTTGCGGGGCAG
This sequence comes from Solirubrobacteraceae bacterium, assembly GCA_052148875.1. Taxonomy (GTDB): domain Bacteria; phylum Actinomycetota; class Thermoleophilia; order Solirubrobacterales; family Solirubrobacteraceae; genus Palsa-744. The sequence goes on along the minus strand of JBKQHH010000134.1, from coordinate 1,325 downwards.
TATACAGCGCGGCCGGGAGCGCGCTCGCGGCCCGCTCAGGAGAGCGGCAGGCGCGACAGGAAGTCCTTGAGCAGGCGCTCGCCCGTCGACACCCCCGCCTTCGCCAGCTCGCCGACGATCTCCGCGGCCGACGCGACGAGCTCGGCGCCGCCCGGCGGATGCACCGTCCCGCCGGCGCGCTCCGGCTCGCACTCGAATCCCTGCCTGGGCGCCCGCTCGACGGTCGCGGCGCCGGCGGATCCCGCTGTGGGGCGGGCGCGGGCGCCGCGCACGCGCTGGCGGCCGGCCGAGGCGGGTCGTTTGGGAGCGCGCGCGGCGGCGCTCTTGGCACGCGCGGTCGGGCGGCCGTTGGAGCGAGCGGGCGCCGCTGTCGTCGTTGCCGTCGCCGCCTCCGCCGCCGCGCTCGCCGCGCGTGCCGCCGCGCGCCGCGGGCTTGCGCGTTGCGGGCGGGTGCGGGGTAGCTTGGAGAGGACGCCCTGGCCGTCCGTGGAGATGTCCCCGTTTCCGTCCGGCGCCGCGTGCGCTCGCCGCTCGCTGTCTTTCGGGGGGCTCATCCGCACATCATTGCTTAACGCGACCCGCGAGCAGGCACGCGCTCGAAACATCGCCGCAACGCGTTAGCATGAGCCCCTGGAGAACCGAGTGGATATGTAACGTCGGCACGGTTGCGACCGTATGTCCGACGGTGTAGCCGCTCTCAGCCATAATCTCGAACGGGCCCCTCGCCTTCGGTTGTCGATCGCGGAAGAATGGAAACACGAATGTCAGTAGTCGAGCTGCAGGAGCTGGATGAGGTCAAGGGCCTGCTGGCCAAGGGACAGCAGGTGGGCGTCCTCTCCTACGCGGAGATAACCAGGGCGATGTCAGAGCTGGACCTGGACGAGGCCGACGTCGAAGAGCTGCACGGCTTCCTCGAGCGCTCGGAGATCGAGCTCGTCGAGGACATCGACCCCGCGATCGCCGCCTCGGCGCAGCTCGAGCGCGCACCCGACAAGCGCGGCCGGCGCAAAGCCAAAGCGGCGCTCGACCTCAAGCCGGACATGACCACCGACTCGCTGCAGCTGTTCCTCAAGGACATCGGCAAGGTCCGGCTGCTCACCGCCCAGGAGGAGGTCGATCTGGCCAAGCGGATCGAGCGCGGGGACCTCGACGCCAAGCAGAAGTTGGTCGTGTCCAACCTGCGCCTGGTGGTGTCGATCGCCAAGAACTACCGCAACCAGGGCCTTCCCTTCCTCGACCTGATCCAGGAGGGCACGCTCGGGTTGGTGAGAGCCGCGGAGAAGTTCGACTACCGCAAGGGCTTCAAGTTCTCCACCTACGCCACC
>JBKQHH010000133.1:0-3078 GCA_052148875.1 Solirubrobacteraceae bacterium | reverse complement strand
GCGATCATCTCGAGGGCCTTCATCAACCCCGGCTCCGGTCTCAGTTCATTGTCGAAATCTTCACCGGATCGCAGGGCCACGGTCTTCCATTCTAGGGCATTTAGCTTTTCCTTAGCCGCCTGGCCAGTGGCGGGCTGGCGATCGCGTGCAATGCCTAGGCGGCGGCCCTGGCGGGGCGCCCCTGCTCAGCGGGCATCGCCATCGCGAGGGCCTCGCGCAGCGTGGCCGCCTCGAGCGCCCCTGCACCGCTGTCCTTGGGCGCGATCACGCCCTCAAGGCCGTGTTTGGCGGCCTCTTCGAGCCGGCGCTCGGGGTGCCCCACCCAGCGGAGCTCCCCGGTCAGCCCGAGCTCGCCGAAACAGGCCCGCGGAGCGCCGCCGCGGGGTCCGCCCGCGACGCTCGTGGTGGGAACCTCCCGGCTCGCGCTCGCGACCGCCAGCGCGACCGCCAGATCGCAGCCGGGCTCGTCCACGCGCACGCCTCCGACGACGTTCACGAACACGTCGCGGGGTGGGCGGGACTCAAATCCCACGTGGCCGTGGCGCCCGAGGATCGCCAGCACGAGCGCGAGGCGGTTGCGGTCGAGCCCCGACACCACCCGGCGGGGCTGCTCGAGCTCCGAGGGCGCCACCAGCGCCTGGACCTCCACCAGCAGCGGGCGCGAGCCCTCCATCGCCGCCAGCACCACGCTCCCGGGCGCGCGCGTCGCCTCCGCGACGAACCTCGCAGAGGCGTCGAGCACCTCGACGAGACCGCCGCTGCGCATCTCGAACAGGCCGGCCTCGTTGGTCGAGCCGAAGCGATTCTTCAGCGCCCGCAGCTCGCGGTATGGCCGCTCGCGCTCCCCCTCGAACTGCAGCACGCAGTCGACCAGGTGCTCGAGCACGCGCGGACCCGCCAGCGCGCCCTCCTTGGTCACGTGCCCCACCAGGATCACCGCCACGCCGCGAGCCTTCGCCAGCTCCATGATCCGCGCGGCCACCTCGCGCACCTGCCCGACCGAGCCCGGCGCGCCGGACAGGTCCGCCGCGCGCAGCGTCTGCACCGAGTCGATCACGCACGCCTGCGGCGCGTGCGCCTCCAGCGTGTCGAGCACGGCGTCCAGGTCGGTCTCCGCGAGGACGGGGACCTGCAGCGCGGCGCCGGCCAGCCGCTCGGCGCGCAGCCGCACCTGCTCCGCGGACTCCTCGCCGCTGACGTACAGCGTGCGGTGCCCGGCCTGCTGCAGGTGCCCGAGCACCATGTTGGTGAGCGTCGACTTGCCGATTCCCGGCGAGCCGCCCAGCAGCACCAGCGAGCCCGGCACGAGCCCGCCGCCGAGGACGCGATCGAGCTCGCCGATGCCGGTCGACATGCGCCTGACCGGCGCCGCTCCGACCTCCCCGAGGGGCAGTGGGATGACGACCCCGGATTCGCCTGCGGAATCCGTCGTGCCGGCGCCCGGGCGCCGCCGCCCGCCCGACCGAGCCTGCCCGCGCGTCGCCGGCATGCGTTCCTCGACAAGCGTGTTCCACTCGCCGCATTCCGGGCACTGGCCGTGCCACTGCGCGGACTGGCAGCCGCACTGCGAGCAGGTGTGGATCGTCGAGCGGGCCATGTTCGCTCTCAGCCTACGGGTCGGTGGGGACACTCCTGTCCAGCATGGTGTATAGCGATGGTATCTGCCCGTAATACCATGGTTAGACACCTGGCCGGAAAGGGACAACGACCCGCGGGGCGCTCAGCCCGCACCAGCGGCGAAATCTCCGAAGCGCTCAGCCCGCACCGACGAGCGCGCTGCGGCGCTCGAACAAGACCACGTCGCGCCAGCGCCCGTCGGGCATCTGCCCGATGCGCTCGCTGACGCCGACGCGCCGAAAGCCGCACGCCTCGTGCAGCGCGATCGACGCGGCGTTCTCGGGGAAGATGCCCGCCCTCAGCGTCCAGAAGCCGGCGCGCTCGGATGCGTCGATCAGCGCGTGCAGCAGCGCGCGCCCCACGCCGCGACGCGTGCGCGCGGGCGCGACGTAGATGCTCACCTCGCCCACGCCGCGATACACCGCGCGCGAGGAGACCGGGCCGAGCGCCGCCCAGCCGATCACCTCGCCGCCGTCGGCGTCGCGCGCGATCACGGCGGGGTAGCCGGCGCGGGTGGCCGACCACTCCTCCCATGGCGGCGCCGCGGACTCGAAGGTCGCGTTCCCGCCGGCGATCCCTTCCTCGTAGACGCGCGCGGCGGCCGGCCAGTCCTCGGCCGTCAGCGGCTCGAGGACGATGCGATCGCGAGTGGCGCTCAGCTGCCCGCGCCTACTGCTCGTCCGGCTCGCCGATCTCCGGCACCTCGCCCTCGGAGTGGCTCTCGCCCTCCGCGATCTCCTCGGCGCCGGCGCCTTCGGCGCCCACGCCGACGGGCGTCTTCTGCTTCTTCGGGGCGACCACCGTCAGGCGCACCTCGCCCTCCTGATCGCCCTCGGCGGGGTCGACCACGACGGTCGCGCCGGGCGTGAGCTGCTCGCGCAGCACGAAGTCGGCGAGCGGGTCCTCGATGTAGCGCTGGATCGCCCTGCGCAGCGGGCGCGCGCCCATCGCCGGGTCCCAGCCCTTGTCGACGAGCAGGTCCTTGGCGGGCTCGGTCAGCTCCAGCTGCAGCTCGCGTTCGGCCATCGACTCGCGGATGCGCAGCAGCAGCAGCTCGACGATCTGCTTGATCTCCTCCTTCTGCAGCTTGTGGAAGACGATCACGTCGTCGATGCGGTTGAGGAACTCCGGGCGGAAGACCTTCTTCAGCTCGCCCATGATCCTGTTCTTCATGTCCTCATAGGTGATCCCCGTCTCGTCGTCGGAGACGGCGAAGCCGAGCGGCGTGTTGCGCGCGATCTCGGCGGCGCCGATGTTCGAGGTCATGATCACGATCGCGTGGCGGAAGTCGACCGTGCGCCCCTGGGCGTCGGTCAGGCGGCCGTCCTCGAGGATCTGCAGCAGGATGTTGAACACGTCCGGGTGCGCCTTCTCGATCTCGTCGAGCAGCAGCACGCTGTAGGGCTTGCGCCGGATCGCCTCGGTCAGCTGGCCGCCCTCGTCGTAGCCGATGTAGCCGGG
>JBKQHH010000132.1:0-14978 GCA_052148875.1 Solirubrobacteraceae bacterium | reverse complement strand
TCCTGAGCCGACTGCGACAACGAACGAGCATCACGATCCACACGCAGAACACTACCACAAACGCCCGCTATTTACTGTCCGGGGTAGTAGCTGTGGTCGTGCTGCTGGTTGGCGTCGGGTGGGCGGGGGAGGCGCTCGGCGTGTATCTGCTCGCACACGCGACCAGCCACCGGCCGGGCTCACCGTGGTCGATTGTGATCCCGGTCGCGGCTGGCGCCGCGTGCCTGCTCGTCGAGGGCTGCTTCCTCAGGTTCTTCAGCGGCCGCTGGCGCGCGATCAGGTGAAGACCGGCTCGATGCGCTGAACCGAGGCCGGGACGGCTCCATGATCGCCGTCACACCGTGAACCAGCGGTGCGACGGAGAAGGCCAGCAGCCGCAGCCACCAGGCACAGTCGGGGAGTCGCCGGATTCGCCGCCGCACGTCGCGGCGGCCGGCGAGACGGGAGCGCAGGATGGGCTGTCCGCGCAGCTTCAGTGTCTCGCGACCCGTGGAGACGCGGTAGAGCTTGCATGGACGCTCCGTCCGCACCACCCTGCCGGCCGCGGCCAGCGCGGCCGCCAACGGCCAGGTCTCGAGGAAGTTCGAATCGCCGAACCCGCGCGCGGCCCTTGCCGCATCGGTACGCATCACCATCGGCCCCGCGGTGGGCAGAGCGCTGACGAGCAGCGTCGCCGCGGCGAAGACGCGAGGATGCCCTCGGAGCCGTCGCGTCCAGCGCGGGGGGTAGTAGCTCGCTGCCCGCCGATCGTCCCGCGACTCCCAGATGACGATCGCTCCGTCAGCCGCCACCGCGTCGCCGCTGGCGAGCAGCAACTCGACCAGCCTCCCGATCGCACCCGGCAGGAGGACGTCGTCGCCGTCCATGAATGCGACGAACGGAGTACGCACCAGCGCGAGTCCGTGGTTGCGGGCCGCACCAACGGACACCCGCTGCTCGATTCGCGCGACGTCCGCATCGCCAAGCGCGAGCGGCCGGTTGGACGCGTTGTCGATGACCAGGGCTCGCACGCCCGGCCCCTGCGCGCGGACGCTGGCCAAGCACTCCTCGAGCTCTGCTTCGAGGTTCCAAGCTGGCACGACGACGGTGACGATGGGCTCCAAGCCGACGCGGGGACTCGAACCCCGGACCCGTTCATTCGCGACATCATCGGCAGTCCGTACGCAGCCGGGCATGAGGAATCTCCTCTATCTCGTACTCAATGGCACGTTATGGGTAAAGGAGCAGGTTTCGCACGGGCGGCTTGGGCTCCAGTCAGTCGCTGGCCAACCGGCGCCAGCGGGCGCTGCGGCCCGTGCCGAGCGGTTCGATCGTGCCGGCCTTCTTGAGCTCACCGAGCAGCTTGTTGATGTAGCCGTCGCTTACTCCCGGCGCTGCCTGCCGGACATCGGCGATCGTGAACTCAGTGACCATCAGCGAGTCAATGAAGGTCGTGATCAGCGCCTTCTTGGAGCCGCGGCCGCCGAGCGCTCCGGTGCGGCTCTCGAACTCCCTGTACGCGGCGATCAGGATGCCCAGGAAGTAATCCGTCCACGGCCGAAGGTCGTGCTCGCCCTCGTGCCAGCCCGTGGTGGACTGGCCAAGGGCCTCGTAGTAGGTCTGCTTGCTCGCGTCGATGAGCTTCTCCAGGCTGATGTAGCGCCCAACATCGTGTCCGACGATGTAGAGCAGCCAGAGCGTGATGAGCCGTGACATGCGACCGTTGCCATCGCGGAAGGGGTGGATCACCGTGAAGTCCAGGATGTACGCGGCGCAAAGCAGCAGCGGCTCGTAGACGCCGGCATCGAGCGCGCGGCGGAACTCTTCGTGGAGGTTCTGCATCGCCTGGGGGGTTAGGGCGGCGGAGACGGGCGTGAAGCGCACGACTCTGGTGCCGTCCGGGAGTTTTTCTTCGACCTCGTTGTCCAGTCCCTTCCAGTGCCCGGCGTCCCTCGTGCCGACGTACCTATAGAGGTCGCCGTGGAGCTGCTCGACGTAGCGAGGCGCGAATGGGATGTTCGCGCCGTTGGCGTGGATCGTCGCGAGCACGTCTCGGTAGCCGGCGATCTCCTGCTCGGAGCGGTTCCTCGGCTTCGTCGTCTCCGCGACGAGCGCTTCGATGCGAGCCAGTGGTGCGTGGATGTTCTCGATCGCGTTCGATGCCTCGGTGCTTTGGATCAACGCGACTTGGCGTAGCGTCTCGAGGCGGGATGGGTTCTGCTGGCGGTAGAGCTCGGCCCGCCCGCGCGCCTCTGCGATGCTGGTCAGCGACGTCACGGTCCCAGGCGGTATTCCGCCGAAGTGGCGCGACAGGTCGCGAAAGCTACTCACCGCATAAACGTACTACTAACCGCCGATTGGTAGTACGTTTAGCCTTCGAAGGAGAGGTTTCCGCACAAGAACCTCAGCGAAGCCGACGCGGGGACTCGAACCCCGGACCCCTTCATTACGAGAATAGAGGCCCAACAAAATGTTTTACCTGCAAATTGTTGGCTTTTCGAGCGTAACGTGCAGACTTGTGGGGTGCCGTTACCGCACTGGCACCGCGGCTTTCCGCCGGTTCTGATCGGGGGTTCACGGAGCGGCTGAGCTGAGCGGGGGTCGAGAGGCTCTCCATGCGCCCTTTCGCAGCTTCCGCACGGCCGCGCCCGCGAGGGGCGCCCGATGGCTAGGCCATGGGCGAAACGCCCGCAGTGGCCGCGGGTCGGCAAGCGCGGCCGGCGCTCCTACGTCGTCGGCTTCTACGACCACGATCGGCGCGAGCGCAGCCGCACGTTCCCGACGGAGCGCCACGCTCGCGCGTGGATGGACGACTACATCACCGCCGAGCGCCGCGGCCGTGAAAGCCTGCGACGCTTCCTGTTGGATCTGGACGCGGAGGAAGCCAACGCGCTCCAGGCGCGCACGATCGGCGAGGTGCTCGTGCTGTATCTGGCGCTCAACGCGCACCCGAGCAACGAGGGCGGCCTCGCGCCCGGCACCTACAAGCGCTACGAGTCGGCGATAGGCCGCCACATGCTCGATCAGCCGCGCACCTGCGGCGAGGGTGGGCTCGCGCCTGCGACCAGCTGGGGGCGGGCGCTGGCCTCGGTGCCGGCGGTGCGCTTCAACAGCCCAAGGGCGCCGAGCGCCTGGCGCGAACAGATGCTGCGCGCTGGCGTGCCCGGGCCGACGCGCGCGCATGCATGGCGGGTGCTCTCAGCCGCGCTCAGCTGGGCGGCTGCCTCGGCGCTCGTGCCCGAGATCGAGGTCAACGGATGCAGGCTCGCGACCGAGCCGCGCGGCAAAAGACGCCGCTCGCTCCGCGCCGGCGGAACCGGCTATGCCCCGCACGCCCGCCGCAGCGGGCCACTCGTGCGTCGCTGGGCGCTCTCACCGCAAGCCGTCGAGGCGATCCGCGCCGAGATGCTCAAACGACCCGGCACGCGCGATGAGATCCTCACGCAGCGCGACGCGATGATCGTCAGCCTGCAGTACGGGCTCTGCGCACGAAACCAGGAGATCTGGGGGCTGCGCTGGGCCTCGCTCGTCGAGGAGTTCGCGTGGGTGCTCGAGGTCCTCTCCTGCGGAGCCCTCAACGAATGGGGAAAGACCGAGAACAGCACCCAGCGACGCACCGTCATCCCCGCCATCCTGCGCGAAGACCTAGCCGCGTGGCGCATGGCGCTACGCCACGCCGGGCATCCAGCACGCCAGCTGGACTTCATCATCCCCGGCGACCTCGCCGGCGCCGAGCACGGCGTCCGCGAGGCGCGCACCGGCGCCTGCCACTTCAGCGAAAACCAGGCACACGTGTGGGGCGCACGCTTCTTCACGCCTGCCGTCAAGAAGGTAGCCGAGCGCACCGAGTTCACGGAGATCCTCGGCGCCACGCCCTATGCGCTGCGCCGCGGCGGCATCTCCCTGCGCCTGCGCGCCGAGGACCCGCAGACCGTTGCCAGCGAGTGCGGCACAAGCCTGCGGATGCTTTCAGAACACTACGCCTTCGCGATCGAGGACCTCCGCCGCTACGGGCCACGACCCGCCGACCTCGAGTGGCGCGCCGCCCGCGCCGAACAAGCAGCTCACGACACGCGCGAAACCACCTCTTCCGCCGGCGAAGCCCGCGACGGCGTCAGGCCCCGCGGGAAGGTTCGCGGGTGGCTCGCGGCCCACGGGCGACGAGCGGGGGTGGCGTAACAGCCCACTCTGATCGGGGGCACCTCCCAGGCCCCCGACGATACGCGAACAGGGCATATGTGCTCGAAGCGACGACAGTCTGCGATTTTGCGTGCCATGTGGTTCGCCTCTTGCTGCGCCCTGGGCTCTTCGCCGCGGATGCACCCAATTCGCGCGGCGCTGCTCTTGGCGAGGCGACGCAGCGTTCGGGCTTGGGAGACGACGTTTGACGTAGACCAATGTCGCCGGCCGGTGTAGGGCCACGTTGCCATGCTACTGCCTGTAGCTACAGTACGGTGCTACCATTCTCCTATGCCCACACCAACGACTACTTTCCGACTTACCTCGCGCGAGCGTGCCCAACTGGACCGACTCGCAGACAGACTGGTTTGCAGTCGCACCGACGTGCTTCGCTACGGAATGGCTGTACTACGCGAAGATGACTCAGGCTTGATCAATCAGATTCGGGCCGACAACCTCGCCCGAGCATTTCTCAAGAGCTTGATTACGCAGTACGGCGAGAACGCAGTGATCGAGCTCAAGGATGGTCCTGAAGATCCGCAGTGGCGGCTCGCTGGCGAGCCGCTCGACCGCGAGGCGCTCGACGTGATCGTCAGACGCCAAGGCGACCGATTCGTCATGGACCTTGTTGACCAAGCGACAGGCGTCGCGATCCACAACGTCCAGTCCTGGGAGGACGAGGATGGCTTTCGTCACGCCGTGGTCCCGCTTCGGGACTTGTGGGTCTACTCGTCAATGCGTATCTCCAGCGAGCCTACGACCCGCCAGCTTTTCGATGGTCGTACGGTCGTGCAGTTCCAAGAGGACGACGGCTCGTTTCGCCGTCTCGCCATCGATGACAAGGGCAACTCCTCTCCGCTGCATCCCGAGGATGTCCCAGCGGCGACCTTTTCCGAGGAACCTCCCTCGGTGGGTGTCGGCGTGCGACGGGAGAGCAAACTTGGCCCTCATCTTGGGCAAGGCTTCGGTGGCAGGTGGGTGCTAAAGGGCGACATCGACGAGGACCGCGCCGCTGTTGTGCTGATCCTCAAGAAACTGATCGATCAGGTCGAGTGCGGAGACCTTGACGACATCCTGAGCGGTGCTGGAGGACTGGGACGATCGTCAGTACCGATGCCACTGGCTCAGAGCACGTGACCGAGAGCCCACGGGTACGTCGATCGGCCGTCAGCCCTTACTCCACCGGGGGCGGCGGCGTCACGTTCGAGCGGCGGGTCGGGGCGATGTACCTGGCGCTGCTGCTGACGGGGGATGGCAGCACCGAGCTTGGCGACGGCCGGTCGGTGGCGAGCGTGGCGTTCCAGCAGGCACCTGAGTTCCCGATCGACGATCTCGTCGTGCACGCGCAGCGTCCAGACGAGAGATCGCCGAGCCTCGTGTTGGCAATCGGGGTGCGCCGCGCGCCGCGAATCATCACCAGCGATCCCGACACGCAGAGCCTGATGGTCGAGTACGTCCGCGCGCTGCTCTCGTTGCCCGACGACGGGCTCGACCATCGATTCGCGTTGGTGGTCGCCGGCCAGCAGGACCATGCCCGTGAGGTGGCCGAGCTTGCCGCGCTCGCTGCGCAGCAGATGAAGGCCGATAGCTTCTACGCGCTGATCGGAACCGAGGGGAAGATCCGCAAGGCCCTCGCCGACCGCCTCGTGCACGTCCAGGCGTTGGTCGCGGGGGCGTTGAAGAAGCTGGGCGTCGAGGATGCGGACGAGTCTCAGGCGCAGGCGCGCACGTGGGAACTGCTGTCGCGGCTGGACGTGCTGATGCCGCGTATCGAGGAGCCCGATCGGGCGGATTGGGGTGCGGTGTTGAACCGCCTGGTCCCCCTCGCGCGGGGGAATGACCTGATCGGGGCCGGGCATCTGCTGGACCGGCTGGAGAACCTTGCCGGGCAGTACGTGCCGAGCGCTGCAGAGGTTGATCTAACCATTCTGCGGCGGGACGTGGGCGCACTTCTGGAGCCGGGCGTGCGGCGTGACGAGCAGGGGTGGAGCCTCCTGCGTCACCTTGAGACACAGGCTCTCTCGGCCGTCCGTGACAAGCTGGGGCTCGGCGACGGGGAGCGGACGCTGCGTATCGACAGGAGCGTCGACGGCCGCGCACTGATCGCTCACGCCAAGGCAGCCGAGTGCTTGCTGGTCACGGGTGAGTCGGGAGTCGGAAAGAGCGCATTGGTGCTGGGCGCGTCAAGCGCAGCGGCGGTCGAGGAGGCAGAGGAGCTTGAGGTTCTCTGCTTGAACCTTCGGTACCTGCCGACGAACTCGCTCGATCTGGTGACGAGCTTGGGAGGTGAGCTGAGCGCGCTGCTGAGCGAGATGGGTGCCGCGCACCGACTGCTGGTGATCGACGGGGCTGACGCCGCGCTTGAGACGGGTCGCGCGATGTTCGTCTATCTGCTGCAGGCGGCTCGTGCGAGCGGCGTCAAGGTGGTTGCCGTCGCGGCAGCGGAGAGCAAGCGTGTGGTGCAGGACCTTCTTGAAGAACATCTCGGCGCGGTGACCGAGGAGCCGGTGGCCGGGCTGAGCGACGAGCAGCTCGCCAAGATCGCGTCGGCGTTCCCGGAGTTGGAGCGGGTCGCCTGGAATGCGCGCTCGCGCGAGTTTCTGCGTCGGCTCGTGGTGGTCGACCTCCTCGTGCGCAGCAACCTCACAGCCGATCCGCTGAGCGACGCCGACGCGATGCGGGAGATCTGGGCGGGCCTCGTGCGGCGCCACGGCCAGCATGATCGCGGCCTGCCTGATGCGCGCGAGCAGGCGCTTCTGCGCATGGCGTCGGCGGAGCTGACCGCGACGCCAGCGATGCAGGTGGTCGCCGAACTGGACCCGGCAGCACTCGATGGCTTGCGCCGGGACGGTCTGGTGCGAACGCCAGCCGGCACTCCCTGGCGCGTTGTGCCGGAGTTCGCGCACGAGGAGCTGCGGAGGTATTCGGTCGCCCGTGTGCTTCTCGGCAACGGCGATCCGGCCGGGGATCTCCTCGCGGCCGACGCACCGCGATGGGCACTGTCGGCCGCGACGCTCGCGTGCCAAACGTTGCTCTCTACACCTGCCTCGGCCGAGTCGCCGCTTGAGGGTCGCTTTGCGCGACTGCAGGCAGGTTTCGACACGATCGGCGAGGCGCACGGCGCTCGGTGGCAGGATGTGCCCAGCGAAGCACTGTTGACGCTGGGGGAACCGGGGCCGGTTTTCGCCGACGCATGGGCGCAGCTTCGTGGGGGCGGCGCAGAGGGGATGCTGCGGCTCCTGCGCCTGGTTGGTCAGCGGCACCGGCGGGATGGCCTTGTCGATGCGGCCGCGATCGAGCCGATCATCGTGCACCTGCTCGACGAGGACACGCCCTGGCGGGAGAGCGAGCAGATCGCTGATGGCATTCGCGAATGGCTCCGCGCGCTGTCATTCACGCAGCCGGAGGCGGGGCACCCGCTGCGCGTGCGGCTGCGCGAGAGGCTCGTGTCGTGGTGCGAGCAAGGTCGGCGGCGGCTGGAGGAACTCAAGCGCGAGCAGGAGCGGGCAGCCGAGGAGCGGGCGCGCAGAAAGCCGACGCCGGAGGAGATCGAGCGCGAGAGGATCGTCAGCGAGAACCAAGCTCTTTTCAGGGAAATCGGCTTTGGGGGGCGCCGGCGCCGGCGGGAGGAGGTGCCGCGTGAGTTGACGGACGACACGGTGCTGGAGCTTCTAGCGCTGCTCGGCCCAGACCTCGGCGAGGAGGGTGAGCGGCTCTTGCGCGAGGTGGCCGAGCATACCCCCTCTGATCTTGCACCGGCGGTCGACGAGATGTTCACGGGCCGGGCGCTGGCGCTCTACGGCCGCGGTCTGCTCGTCGATCTCACCGAGGCGTACTACCTCGACGAGGACGAGGACGGCTCCGGCTTTCATGAAGATGGCGTCCGTCGTCATGGCTTCCTCGGGCTAGGGGTCGCGATGAACGCCTACTACCGCGGCCCGTTCATGGCCCTGTTTGAAAGCGACTTCCGCCGCGGCATCGCGATGCTGAACCGGCTGCTGAACCACGCTGCGCGCGCCAGGGTGCGCACACTCGCGGGCATCGGAAACCCTTGGGGTATGCCGCCGGAGGGCGCCGAGGCGGAATACACCGTCGAGCTTTCGGTGACGGGCGGCCCGCGGGAGTACGTCGGCGACAGCCACGTGTGGGTGTGGTACCGAGGGACAGGGGTCGGGCCATATCCCTGCATGAGCGCGTTGCAGGCCCTGGAGCGCGTCTGCGACAACGCGATCCTCGCGGGCGTCCCTGTCGACCGTCTCGTGGCGATCTTGCTGGACGGCTGCGAGAACCTCGCCATGCTCGGCTTGGTCGTCGGGCTGCTTGTGCGGCACCTTGAGGTCGCGGGCCGGGCGATCGATCCGTTCTTGGCAGAGCCGGCGGTCTGGGAGCTTGAGTTTTCGAGGATGGTGTCGGAGTCCAGCGGCCTCGCTGCAAGCTCTGAGGGCTTGGTCGAGCCGGAGCGGCGAAAGTGGTCGCTTCGGGAGGCTTCGTCGATGCTCGTCGTCAAGGCCGATACGGACCGAGCAGATGAATTGCGCGCACTTGGCGAGCAGCTCGTCGCTGCGGCCGAACGTGTCGATGCCGAGGAGGCGGCCGCCGCGCCGCGCAGAGCTGGTCCTGTCGAGGTGGACGTAGCGCCGGTGACGTACACGACGAAGGTCCGCAACTGGGCGAGCCTGCTCGACCGCACTCGGTACCACGCGTACACGAAGGACGGCATGACGGTGGTTCAGGCCATTCCGCCCGAGGATGTCCAGGAGGCACTCGCACCGGGCAACCAGGATCTTCAGCGTGGCAATGAGGCGCTGCGCCTGGTCAATCGCTATTTCTGGCAACGGCGAGCGCGCCCGCCGACGGCGCCGGAGCCGAGCGCCGAGGAGCTTGCGGCCGACTTGGTCACCGCACGCGGCTTGGTCGAGGATCCGCCGTCCGCGAGCGCGGCCGGCGAGTGGGACACAGCAGCGCTTGTAGCGGCGGCGGCGCTCGAAGCACACCTCATAAGGAACGTCATGGTCGCCGAGGATGGGGTCGAGTTCTCCGTGGAGACGATCCTGCGGATCGGCGAGGCGGTGATGCCGGCCGACGACCTCGAGTTCTCCGGCAGCATGTTCGAGCAGGGAGCCGATCGCACCTCCGCTGGCGCGATACCGCTGCTGCTGCTCCCGCGGGCAGCCGAGCTCCGCGAGCACGCAGACGCGCAGGCAGACGGCGAGGGGTCGCGGTGCCTGGCAGCGGCACGCCGGCTTGCTCGCGGCGTTGCCGATGAGGCCCGTCTGCGCCTATCGCGGGGTCTCGACGCGCTGTGGGCGACGCCCTGTGCCGGCGATCCGTGTCATCACAAGCTGGCGCTCGAGCTGGCGATCGAATCGATGCGCGACTGCGCCGTCGGCGAGTGGGACAACGCCGCGCAACGCCACCGCGTGAGACTCATCAGCGATCCCGTCGAGCAGCGATTGGCTGAGGTAGCCGACGACGACCTGCTCGTAATGAGGCTCGACGCGGCGATCCGTGCAATCGGCGCCGCTGTCGTGACCAGCGGGACCTGTATCCACGCCGAGGCGAGCGCGCTGCTGCCGGTGCTGCTTGAGGCACAGCGACGCGGGCTGCTCGCTGCCGAGCACAACGGTGATGAGCGCGGCAGTCATACGCTCGTTGCCGCCAGGGTACTTCTTGGCCTTGCCGCGGCGGGCGACGCTGCTCCGCTGCACGCCCACATCGAGGCGTACGCCGACAACGGAACGCTGCTGAGCACGCTGCTTCGCGCGCTCGCGGCCACGGCGGAGGAGACCGAGGCGCTCGGCGAGGCGGCCCGGCGCATCTGGCCGGGCGTGATCGCTCAGGTGCTGGCGCTTCACGACGCGGGGCACACCCCGTTCTCCGACACCTACTCCGGCGAAAGTGCGCTGGCCGCCTTGGTGCCGGCGCCCACGTACGACGCTGCGTTCTTGTATCGCGAGATCGAGTCGGAGCCGGTTCGCTGGGCAGACCCCCTCGGATGGCGCGAGGCGATCGAGTCATGGCTGCCGCTGGCCGGTGGGAAGTCCCAGTGCGTGGACACACTGATCATGCTCCTGCGAACGCTGCAAACCTCCGACCAGGCCACGACCGGTTTGACGTGGGTGAGCTCGATCGTGATGGCGGATGTCGACGGTGTCGCCCGCCGCAGCTACCTGCTCGCAGAGTGGCTGATCGAACTGCGGACAGCATCAGAGAACGTTGGAACGCTTCAGACGTGGCAGGACATCGTCGATCTGCTTGTGGTCGCGGGTATCGCCCGCCTTGCGCCATATTCCGAGTAGAGCAGCCTACTCAGAGTAGGAGTGGCCGGCACGCGCGAAAGACTATTGCTCGCCGAGGCCCATCCTTGATGGACTCTTGTTCTATCTGCTGACACTGTCCCGGTGCCGATGAGGCTGTCATGTCTCGTTGCCGACACGCCTGCAAGCTGATCGGGGTCCTAGCCATCGCTTGTGGAACCTGGGTGTCGATCACCATGCCCGCGGGCGCTGCAGGCGCGAGCACGATTGCCACGGCGAGCGAACTTCCGCTGGGCAGCCTCGTGGTGGGCGGTGGTCAGCCGATCGACTTCTACCGTCTCGATCTTTCCGCCGGGGACCAGATCGACATCGTCTACGACATGCTCAGTCAGCCCAACTGCGGTTACCTCTATCTGTTCGAACCCACGACGCCCGACTTCAACCTCGCCGAAGCAAAGGCCGTGTCGAGCGTCAACGTAGCTCCGGGGCAGCAGTCGGTCACACTAACGTCGAGCTTCAACGGGCTTGGGACAATTGCCGACGCGATCGACGCGCCAAATTCCTCACAGCTGCGGGGTTATCCACCACTGGAGACGCCGTTGCTCAACTGCTCTGTCGTCACGCCGTTCAGCCTCACCGCGACTGTCGAGCACCTCACGCAAGTCTCCTTTGGAAGCCTGCCAGGTCACCTCAGCAGCCCCCGACAACGTCTACGTCTAGAGGCGCACGCTCGGTCTCCCGCAGGAACACCGATAGGCACCTGTCTGTTCGAGCGGCTCGAGGGCCCTCTGCCGGTACGTGTAGCGCAGACATCCACACGAAACGGTATTTGCACAGCCAACATACGTGCTGATCGGACCGGTTCATTCGCGTACAGAGTCACGTTTACCGGCACCGGATGGCAAACGGCGCAAGCAACCAGCCACACGGTCGACGTGCGCTGACGCCAAACGCGTTACATCCCACGCTGCGCTCTAGCTGTTACCGGTTAGGTCCCGTGCATTATGGCTGCTGTGCTCGTCCGAGCCCTAAGATCCGATGACCAGTAGGCCCCGCTCGCACCAGATCGCCGATCAGTCGCGCCTCGCCCTCAGCCGAGTGCCGCCGTCGCAGCGGATTGGGTGAAGCCAGGGGTGGCGCCTTTCGCATCTTCCATCGCCATTGCGACCGGACCAGCCTTTGACGGCGTCCCCGCCAAGCGGACCCAAACGCCGGACGGCGTTGCCGCGGCCGGGGTGGGGTCGCTCCCGGTTGGGGGTGTCACCCTCGGCACGGTCACGCCGGACTGCTTGAGAGTTTGCTGAGGGAGCATCGGTTCGCTCCTACGGGCGCGGCGGGCTGCTATGCCTACCGCTCCCGATGTCGTGGGCCTCGTCGAATAAGAACTGTACCGCGGGTGGACTGAAGAGCGAGGCGGACGGCTCTTTCAAGGACGATCGTCGCTGGGATTTTGCGCTCGGTTCCCCGCGCCTGAGCACGCCTAAACTTTCGGTCGAACACTGGCAGAAGCTCCGCAGCAAGTCGTCCCTTTGACGCGCGCGCAGGAAGAAGCTGATCGAGATTTTTGCGGCGGGCGCGAAACCTTGCAACGCGCCTTGTCATGTCCTCCAACTTCTGCGGCTTGCGATAACCAGGGACGCGAAGCAGGGCCGTTGCGATCTCGCGGTCGGTGAAGTGTGCGAACTCAAAGCTCTCGTCGTGCCTATTCCATGTCGTGAGTTCCACCAGGGCATCGAGCTGCTCACGCACGACGGCATCGTTGCCCACGCCGGGAATTGCGCGTTGGATCCGCTCCACCCACCCTTCTCTCTTTTTCTCGCGGTCTTGTTGTGTGCTGGCCTGTCCCTCGGGGTCGAATACCACGAGGAATCGCGTCACTGGTCTAATGAGGCGTAGATCGTTGTTGTATTCAGGCTCGGCTATAGCTCGCGGTGCGAGAGCGGCGAAGAGTGGTTTGAGGTCCTTGTCTACGCCTTCTGCATCTTGAACCGAGATGAAGTCCTCGTCAGTGCTGATTCCGAGCATTTCCATTACACGGGGAATGAACAGTAGCTCTGTCTTTCCCTCGACGACAAGGACAAGCCTGGGGTGGGGCGAGAGCCCAAACTCCGTGAGAATCTCATCGAGCGGACGCTTGCGCTTAAGGCGCCGATCGAACTGACCTCGTGCACGTGGACCAGGGTCTTCTAGCGGTGTTGCCTTCCTCGCGTCGACTAGGTCGTCGTGATAGGCGAGAAACGTCTCTGCGACCACGCGTAGATCTATGGCCGCACGCGCGTCACCGCGTAGTGATTCCCACTGCTTAGGGTCAGCTCGGGCGACTAGTTCAGACCAGTCACGCAAGGGATCGATGCGATCGGCCTCGAATAGCAACCGCGAAGCAGAATCCTCAAGCCATCTCGTATCAACTTTCAACCAGTCGAGCATGTAAGTAACCGGGACACTTCGGCGCCACGCAACGAGATCATCGATGCCATCAGCACCCATTTGTCTTAGCCTCAATCCACCGATGGGGTGGGTCGGGGGGGCGCGTTTTGGGGTGGCGGTGTGGTGGTTGTGTTGTTCGGGGGTCGGGAGCGTTGCGAGTTGGCGCTGCGGCCGGTTTCGATGGTTCTTCGGAGCCGATTCGGAAGGGTTGGGGGAGCGGTGATCGCGCCCGGTGGGCGGAGCAGTCGCTGGTGTTGGGTGAGATCGCCGCTGCGGTGGTCAGCCGGTGGGGAGCGCGCGGATCCGGGTGAGCGCCGTGATGTAGTCGCCCTGCCAGGGCCAGCGGGCTGGCAGGTGAAGCGTCCAGGAGCGGCCGTGGCGGGTCAGGCGGCCGGCGATCGTGATCAGCCGCCGGCGTAGGGTTCGCGCGGCGCGGACGGTGCTGTCGGGCAGGCCGATCAGTTGTGTCCATCTGAGCAGGTTGTGCGCGAGCGCGCCGAGCACGGTCCAGGCGCCGTTGGCGTTGAACTCGCCGGAGGGGAAGTGCACAAGCGCCTGGTCTTTGAGGTCGGCGATGACCTGCTCAACGACGGCGTGATCGCGATGCTCGGACTCGATGACCCGGATGTCCTCGGTGCGGTTGGTGATGAAGCAGAAGTGACGCCAGTCGGGCCACAGCCGTGCTTGCGCTCCGAGGAGCCGGGTGCGCCGGACGATCAGTCGCCGCTCGCCGTAGGTGGTCTCGGCGATCTGCGCCTCGCCCTCCTTGGGGTAGTCGGTGAGCGTCTGCCAGGCATCCTCATCGATCGCCTCGACAGCCTCGCGAATCCCCTTCTGCATGCGCACCCCGATCGAGTACTGCCAGCCGGCGTTCTCCAGGCGCTTGAACACCTTGGTGTTCCAGAACCCCGAGTCGGCCCTGAGCAGCTTCACCCCGGTGGCGCCAGCACGCTGCACGCGGGCGATCAGCTCCTCTGTGAAGCGCAGCATCCCCTTCTGCGTGTTCGCCGAGCCCTTGCGCAAGCGGATGTGCAACACCTCGCGAGTGTCCGCCCGGGTCGCGAGGATCGGGTGATACCCCAACAGCTTGGTGTACCCATAGGCGGCGCCCTGCTTCAAACGGCCGCACACCTCGCCGACGAAACTGTCGACATCGATCACCAGCCGCCCGTCGCCGGGACCGGCGCCCGCCCGCCACGCGCGCACGAGCGTCTCGCCGAGCAGCGCATCGAGTTGCCGCACGTGCCCGAAGGTGAACGCCCGCAGGAACGTACCCAGCGTCGAAGGCGCCGGCATCCAGCCGCCGAGCAACCGCCGGGTGCGCCCCGCCCGCAACACCTCGCAATCGTCGATGCTGTCCGCGCCGAGCACCATCGCGAACATCACCGCCATCACCTTGCGCCCCGCGTTCGCAGCGCCCGGCCGATCGCGACGCAAACGCACCAGACCCCCGGCCAACGCCTCGACCCCAAGCCGCTTGGCGAGCGTCGCGACGAGCATCACCCCGGCGTCCGAGACAGCACGCTCGTCATCGAAGAGAACCCGCAAACCATCCAATCCGACCGGCCCGTCATCCTGCACCATGAAGGTGACCTCCTGACCGCAGGCCCCGGCTGCTGCAATCAGCCGCTAAAGCCCTGCACAGGAGGTCATTCTTCTTTCCGGCCCAGACAGAACCGACCCACCCCATCGGTGGATTGAGGCTAAGTGTGTTGACGACCCGCGGGAAGTAGAGTGGCTCGAGTGCCGAGGCGGCGATCGCCATGTCACGAAACTCGCTCCCAGTCTTGCTCCAGCCAGCCATCCAGCGGCGGGGAGCATTTACGGATAGCGGCTCGTGTGCGAAGCGTGGCTTATGGTCAATTGAAGCGATCGCAGGGCGCATCACCGGCAATAGCGACAGTTGGTGTTGGGAGTAGACGTAGACGCTTGTCTGGTACGTCTCATACACCGGCGTGTTGAAGCTGGCGAGCCTTACTCGATGAACGCGCTGGGAACGCGGGACTAGCTGACGTGCCCAGGGACGTTGCGAACGCCGTGAGGTAGGTCCGGGCCTACCGAGAGGCTGTGGGTGTCAAAGCTCACGACCTCAAGGAAGGCCCGGAATGCAACACGCTAACGCTCCGCTGACCGCGC
>JBKQHH010000131.1:0-15023 GCA_052148875.1 Solirubrobacteraceae bacterium | reverse complement strand
AACCTGCCGTTCATCACCGCCGACGCGAGCGGCCCCAAGCACCTCGACATGCGGCTCACACGCGCGAAGCTCAACGAGTTGACCGCGACGCTGCTCGATCGCACGGTCGCGCCGGTGCGCCAGGCGCTCGATGACGCGAAGGAGAAGGGCGCCGCCAACATCGATCACGTCGTGCTCGTCGGTGGCATGACCCGGATGCCGGCCGTCCAGGAGAAGGTCAAGGAGCTGACGGGCAAGGACCCGCACCGCGGTGTCAACCCGGACGAGGTCGTCGCCGTCGGCGCCGCAATCCAGGCCGGCGTGCTAGCCGGCGACGTCAAGGACGTGCTGCTGCTCGACGTCACGCCGCTGACGCTCGGCATCGAGACCAAGGGCGGCGTGATGACGAAGCTGATCGAGCGCAACACGACGATCCCGACACGCAAGGGCGAGGTCTTCTCGACCGCTGAGGACAACCAGCCGTCGGTCGAGATCCACGTACTGCAGGGCGAGCGTGAGATGGCGCGCTACAACAAGTCGCTGGGCAAGTTCCAGCTGACGGGGATCCCGCCGGCGCCGCGCGGCATACCGCAGATCGAGGTCGCGTTCGACATCGACGCCAACGGCATCCTCAACGTCTCCGCCAAGGACCTCGGCACCGGCAAGGAGCAGAAGATCGAGATCAAGGCCGGCTCCGGGCTCTCGGACGAGGAGATCAAGAACATGGTCTCCGACGCCGAGTCCCACGCCGAGGAGGACCGCAAGGCGCGGGAGCTCGCCGAGGCGCGCAACACCGCCGAGAACGCCGCCTACCAGGCCGAGCGCCAGCTCGCCGAGCTCGGCGACCAGGTCGACGCGGACTCCAAGTCGCGCATCGAGGAGGCCATCAAGGAGGTCCGCGAGGTGCTCGAGTCAGAGGACCCCGCCACCATCAACGCCAAGGCCGAGGCCCTGCAGACGGCGTTCCACGCCGTCTCCGAGGCGATGTACCAGCGCGCCCAGGAGCAGGCCGCCGCGTCCGGCAACGGCGCGTCGGCCGACGGCGCCGGCGCGGCTTCCACCGAAGAGGAGGACGTCGTGGATGCCGAGGTCGTCGACGAGCCCAAGGCGTAGGCGTCCCGATGACGGAGATCAAGATCACCAGTGGCGGGGACCCCGCCGGGTCGGACGCGGCCGGTGTCGACGCTGCCGACACCTCGTCGCGCGCGTTCGCGCACGCCGAGGGCTCGTCCGCGCCCACCACGGGCCCGGAGACCCAGACGCCCCACGACGGGGCGTCCGGGGATGGCCCCGCCACGGCCGCGCCCAGCCCGGGAGCGGCCGGCCCAGCCCCGGCCCCCGACGGCTCGGGTGCGAGCGGTGACAGGGCGGGAGCGACTCCGGCGGGCGCGAGAGCGCACGACGGAGACGCGCACGCCCAGACCACGACCGAGGCCGACGAGATCGAGGAGGACCTCGACGAGCTGGTCAAGACCGCCAAGCAGCGCGACGACTACCTGGCGCTTGCTCAGCGCACTCAGGCCGACTTCGAGAACTACCGCAAGCGCGTCGCGCGCGAGGCCGCCGCGGCGCGCGATCGCGGAGTGGGGTCGCTGGCGAAGGAGCTGCTGCCGGCGCTCGACAACCTCGACCGGGCGCTCGAGGCGGCGGCCGAGGACGATCCGCTGCTGCAGGGCGTGCGGCTCGTGCGCTCGGAGCTGAAGGCCGCGCTCGCGCGCGCGGGCATCGAGTCCTTCTGCCCCCTCGGCGAGCAGTTCGATCCGTCGGTGCACGAGGCGGTCGCCACCGCCGCGCAGGCGCCCGGCGGCGCGTCGAGCGGCACCGTCGTCGAGGTCTACCAGGACGGCTACCGGCTCGGCGAGGGCATCCTGCGTCCCGCGCGCGTGGTCGTGGCCGCATAGGGACGAGGCGACCAGATGGCCACGCGACCCGACTACTACAAGACGCTCGGCGTCGACAAGAAAGCCACGCCCGAGGAGATCAAGAAGGCCTACCGCAAACTGGCGCGCCAGTACCACCCCGACCGCAACCCGGACGACAAGCAGGCGGAGGCGCGCTTCAAGGAGATCTCCCAGGCCCACGACGTGCTCGGCGACCCGGAGAAGCGCAAGCAGTACGACAGCGGCTCGGGTCCGTTCGCCACCGGAGCGGGTCCCGGAGGCGGCTTCGGCGGGTTCGGCAACTTCGACTTCGACGCCTCCTCGATGGGGGACATCCTGTCCAACCTGTTCGGCGGCTCGACCAGCGGGCGGCGCGTGCGCACGAAGCCGCGCGCCGAAAAGGGCGCCGACCTGGAGGCGCAGGTGTCGATCACCTTCGACCAGGCGGTCGCGGGCGCGCAGGTGCCGCTGCAGGTGCCGATGCACGCCACCTGCCCGACCTGTCACGGCACCGGCGCCAAGCCCGGCACCGCGCCCTCGGTGTGCCCGCGCTGCGAGGGGCGGGGAATCGAGACCCAGGGGCAGGGGATGTTCTCGATCTCCCAGCCGTGCTCTCTGTGCGGCGGCACGGGCACCGTGATCCAGGATCCCTGCCCGACCTGTCAGGGCGCCGGCGCCGTGCGCACGGTCAAGCGCATGCGCGTGAACATCCCCGCGGGCGTGCGCGACGGCGGCCGCGTACGCCTGGCGGGCAAGGGCGAGCCCGGTCGCAACGGAGGTCCCCCCGGCGATCTCTACCTCATCACCAAAGTGGCGCCCTCCCCGCTGTTCACCCGCAAGGGAGACAACCTCGAGGTCGAGGTGCCGCTGACGATTCCCGAGGCGCTGCGCGGCGCCGAGGTGCAGGTGCCGACGCTCAGCGGCACCAAGACGCTGCGCGTGAAGCCGGGGACGGCGCACGGAACCGTCCAGCGCCTGCGCGGCGAGGGCCCGCCGAAGCTCAGCGGGGCGGGAACGACCGGATCCCCGCCCGCCCGAGGGGACATCCACTACCGCTTCGTGATCGACGTTCCGCAGAATCTGAGCAAGGAGCAGGAGAGCGCCGTCGAGCAGCTCTCCAAGACGCTCGACGGCGACCCCCGCGCGGGGCTGTTCGCCAACAACGGCTCCGCGTCGCGGCAGGACGCAGCGGACACGGACGCCGCCGCGAAGGGGGCCGGCGATGGCTCGTAAGGTGACCCGCGTACAGGTGGAGACCGATCGCGGCGTGTTCATGATCTCGGTGGCGGCGCAGCTCGCGAACATGCACCCGCAGACGCTGCGCATGTACGAGACGCGCGGCCTGATCGAGCCGCAGCGCTCCCCCAAGGGCACGCGGCTGTACTCGCAGGAGGACGTCGAGAAGCTGCGGCGCATCCAGGAGATGACCGCCGAGCTCGGCCTCAACCTCGCCGGCGTCGAGCGCGTGCTGCGCCTGGAGCAGGAGATCGAGAGCATGCAGGCGCGCATCGAGGAGATCGAGCTGGAAGCGCTGCAGGCGCAGGTGCGCCTGGCCAACGAGCTCGAGGAGGTGCGCCGCTCCTTCCGCGCCGAGCTCACAGTGCCCTACCGCGGCGGCCTCGAGCTCGTGCGCGCCGCCGACGTCCGTTCCCCGTTCCCCAAACCGTCGAAGAGGTCATAGAACATGCAGGCCGATCGCTTCACCGTCAAGTCCCAGGAGGCGCTCGCCGCGGCCGCGCGGCTCGCGCAGGAGCGCGCCAACCCGCAGGCCATGCCCGTGCACCTGCTGAGCGCGCTGCTCGAGGGCGGCGGCACGGGCGAGGCGGCGGCGAGCGCCGCCGGCGGCGTGGTGCTGCCGGTGCTCTCGAAGCTCGGGGTGGAGCTGCCCGCGCTGCGCGCGGAGGTCGCGCGCGCGCTCGACGATCTGCCGCGCCTGTCCGCCGGCTCCTCGCCGCCCGCCACCGTGCCCTCGAGCGAGCTCACCGCGGTCATCCAGGCGGCGGAGGGCGAGGCGCAGGCGCTGTCCGACCAGTACGTCTCCACCGAGCACCTCCTGCTCGCGCTGTCCGCCGACCAGAGTCGCGCCGGCGCCGCGCTGCGCGCGGTCGGCGCCAGCCGCGAGCGCCTGCTGCAGGCGCTGAGCGAGGTGCGCGGCTCCCATCGCGTCACCGACCAGTCGCCCGAGGAGAAGTACGAAGCGCTCGAGCGCTTCGGCCAGGACCTCACGCAGGCGGCCGAGCAGGGCAAGCTCGACCCGGTGATCGGGCGCGACGAGGAGATCCGCCGGGTGATCCAGGTGCTCTCGCGGCGCACCAAGAACAACCCCGTGCTGATCGGCGAGCCGGGCGTCGGCAAGACGGCGATCGTCGAGGGCCTCGCCCAGCGGATCGTCTCGGGCGACATCCCCGACTCGCTGCGCGAACGGCGCGTGATCGCCCTCGACATGGGGTCGCTGATCGCCGGCGCGAAGTACCGCGGAGAGTTCGAGGATCGCCTCAAGGCGGTGCTCAATGAGGTATCCGAGGCGCAGGGCAACGTGATCCTGTTCCTCGACGAGCTGCACACGATCGTCGGCGCGGGCGCCGCCGAAGGCGCCGTCGACGCCGCCAACCTGCTCAAGCCGATGCTCGCGCGCGGCGAACTGCGCTGCGTCGGCGCGACGACGCTCGACGAGTACCGCAAGTACATCGAGAAGGACGCCGCGCTGGAGCGGCGCTTCCAGCCGGTGATGGTCGGCGAGCCGTCGGTGGCCGACGCGATCGCAATCCTGCGCGGGCTGAAGGAGCGCTACGAGGTGCACCACGGCGTGCGCATCCAGGACGGCGCGCTGATCGCCGCGGCGACGCTGTCGGACCGCTACATCGCCGACCGCTTCCTGCCGGACAAGGCCATCGACCTGGTCGACGAGGCGGCCTCGCGGCTGCGCATCGAGATCGACTCGCTGCCGACCGAGATCGACGAGGTCGACAGGCGCGTGATGCAGCTGGAGATCGAGCTGACGTCGCTGAGCAAGGAGACCGACGAGGCCTCGGCCGAGCGCAGGCAGGCGATCGAGCAGGAGCTCGCCGAGCTGCGCGAACGCTCCGCGGGGATGAAGGCCCAGTGGCAGAGCGAGAAGCAGGCGATCCAGGGCATCTCCGAGTTGAAGGAGCGCCTGGAGCAGTCCAGGCTCGAAGCCGAGCGCGCGCAGCGGGAAGCCGATCTGGAGCGCGCCTCCAAGCTGCTCTACCAGGACATCCCCGAGCTCGAGCGCCAGCTCGCAGAGCTCGAATCCAGCGAGGGCGAGCGCGGCGAGAGCGAGGGTCCGGTGTTCCTCAAGGAGGAGGTCGACGCCGACGACGTCGCCGAGGTCGTCGCACGCTGGACGGGCATCCCCGTCACCCGGCTGCTCGAGGGCGAAACGGAGAAGCTGATCCACATGGAGGACCGCCTGCACGAACGCGTGGTCGGCCAGGACGAGGCGATCGAGGCGGTCGCCACCGCGCTGCGCCGCTCGCGCGCCGGGCTGCAGGACCCCGATCGCCCGATCGGCTCGTTCCTGTTCCTCGGCCCTACCGGCGTCGGCAAGACCGAGCTCGCGCGCGCGCTCGCCGAGTTCATGTTCGACTCGCAGGACGCGATGATCCGCATCGACATGTCCGAGTACATGGAGAAACACTCCGTGTCGCGGCTCGTCGGCGCACCCCCCGGATACGTCGGCTACGAAGAGGGCGGCCAGCTCACCGAGGCGGTTCGCCGGCGCCCGTATGCGGTAGTGCTCCTCGACGAGATCGAGAAGGCGCATCCCGACGTGTTCAACACGCTGCTGCAGGTGATGGACGACGGCCGCCTCACCGACGGCCAGGGGCGGACCGTCGACTTCAAGAACACCGTGCTGATCATGACGTCCAATCTGCCGGTGCCAGCCGGGGTCGACGACACCGCGCTGCGGATGGCGCTGATCGAGCACTTCAAGCCCGAGTTCATCAACCGCCTCGACGACATCGTGCGCTTCGAATCGCTCACCCGCGAGCAGCTGTCGGAGATCGTCGAGCTCCAGGTCGCGCGCGTGATCGAGCGCGTCGCCGAGCGCGGCGTGCAGGTGGCGCTCACCGACAGCGCGCGCGAGCTGCTCGGGAACCTGGGCTATGACCCGACATACGGCGCGCGCCCGTTGCGGCGCGTGATCCAGAAGCAGCTCACCGACCGGCTCGCGCTGGCGCTGCTCGCCGGGGAGATCCGTACGGGCGACTCGGTGACGGTCGACGTCGTCGACGGGGAGCTGGCGCTGGAGAAGGCCGGCGCCGAGGCTGGAGCGGCGGCATGAGTCCCAGCTGACGGCCTGGGGAAACCGTGACACGCGGTGCCACGTCGTGTTACGATGGTATAGATGAGCGATCATTTCACGCTGCGGCTGCGACCGGGTGTCGGTGAGCGCTTGGCGCGACAGGCGCGGCGAGCAGGTCTGGCGCCGCGCACGCTGGCGCAGCGCTACGTCGACGAGAGCCTGCGGCGCGAGGACCACCCGCTGGTGCGCTTCGCCGACGGACCGAGCGGGCGGCGAGCGGCGCTCGTGGGCAGCGGGCTGGATGTGTGGGAGGTGATTGCGACGGTCCGTGACAACCACAACGATCTCGATGAGGCGGCCACGCTGCTCGAGATAGCGCCGGGGCTGGTCCAGGCGGCGGTCTCGTACTACGGCGAGTACCGGGACGAGATCGACGCCGAGGTGGCGCTCAACCGAGCGGAGTGGGAGCGGGGCTACGCGGCCTGGGAGGCGGGGAAGAAGGCGCTCGAGGCGTGAAGGCGCTGCTCGACGAGCAGCTCTCGCCCCGCATAGCGCGCGTATTGCGCGAGCGCGGACTGGACGTCGAGGCGGTCGCCGAGCGCGCCGATCTGCCCGAGGCCACGGATCGCGAGGTCATGGACACGGCCGCCGGCGAGGAGCGCGCGGTTGTCAGCGCCAACGTCAAGGACTTCCGTCCGATCGCCGCCGAGCGCCTGACCGACGGCCGCGGTCACGCCGGCCTGATCCTGGTGCCGGCGAACCGCAGCCTCACACGCGACGCTATCGGCGCCCTCGCCGACGGCATCGAGGCGGTGATGCGCGCCCACCCGGACGGCATCCCGGGCGCCGAGCACCGGGTCCCACCGTCATCGTGACGGTGTCGTGTGAGCCGACACTTCGGCGGCCCCGCGGGTCTGCGAGTTGGCTGCGGTGGGTGCGCCGACGCGCGATACTTGCCACTGCGCGCGCGATCAGCCACCCCGGACCCGAGGAGCCACCACCATGCCCACCTACATCATGCTCACGACCCTCACCCCCGAGGGGGTGCAGACCGTGAAGAACAACCCGCAGCGCATCAACGAGGTCAACAAGGAGGTCGAACAGCTCGGCGCGACCGTCAAGGCGCAGTGGGCGACGCTCGGCCACATCGACTTCATCTCCGTCGTCGAGGCGCCCGACGAGGGCGCGATGGCGCGACTGTCGCTCGAGCTTGGCTCGCGCGGCACGGCCCGCTACGAGACGCTCGCGGCGATCCCGATCGACGACTTCATCGCGTCTCTGTAACGTGGCGGACATCGTCGGCGAACACACAGAGGAGCCCTCCGCGCACGAGGGCCGGCCGTCGGGCTCGCCGGGCATATCGCTCGTGCCCGAGCCGATGGAGGAGGCCGAAGTGCAGGCGCAGCTCGACGACATCGACGTCGACGCGCCGCGCGTGGGCATCGTGATGGGCTCCAAGAGCGACATGGAGACGATGGAGAAGGCCGCGAAGGAGCTCGAAGAGCGGGGCATCCTGCACGAGGTGCGGGTCATGTCCGCCCACCGCGAGCCCGACCTCGTCGCCGAATACGCCAAGAACGCGCGCATGCGCGGGCTGCGCGTGATCATCGCCGGCGCCGGCATCTCCGCCGCCCTGCCCGGCGCCGTCGCCGCGCACACCGACCTGCCCGTGATCGGCGTGCCGCTGTCCGGGCGCCTCACCGCCGCGGGTGGGCTCGACGCGATCCTGTCGATCGTGCAGATGCCTCCCGGCGTGCCCGTCGCGTGCGTCGGCCTGGACAACCCGCGCAACGCCGCCATCCTCGCTGCGCAGATCCTCGGCGCCTGAACGACATCCGCAGCGTGGAGAATGGCGCGGCCGTCGCCCGCCACGGGCCCGGCTCGCCCATCTACCAGCGGAGGCAGAGCCCATGTCAAGTCGTATCCCCGCAGTGCGTCCCAAGACGTTCATCGGCACGAGCGCCGCAGCGATCGTGCTGCTCGCGCTCGCCGCCGCCCCCGCGGCCGGCGCCGCGACGACGATCTACGCCTGCGTGAGCAAGAAGAGCGGGGCGATGCGAATCGTCAGCGCGAAGGCGAAGTGCAGGCACGGGGAGCGCAAACTCTCCTGGAGCTCAACCGGGCCCGCAGGGCCGGCGGGCGCGCCTGGAGCTCCAGGCGCAGCCGGTGTGCCGGGCGCGAACGGTGTCGGCGCCGACTATTCGAGCTTCAGCTTCGGGCCGGACGCGCTCGGCGCGTCCGAAACCGGCGACATCGTCGTCAGCAAGACGATCCCCGCCGGCACCTACTTCGTGAGCGGAAAGACCGTTGTCGGCGGCCTCAAAGGCAAATCGGCGGTGTTCGTCGTGGTGATCTGCGAGCTCGTCGACTCCTCGAGCACCCCGCGCCTGATGGAACCCACGGAAGCGATCGACATCGGCGAGTGGGTGCAGCAGCTCTCCGAGCAAAGCGTGACCGAATGGGAGGGGGCGGCGACGATGGAGATGCAGGGTCAGTTGACGACCACCGAGCCGACCACGCTCGCGCTCGTCTGCGACCCGATCGAGGGCACCAAAGAAGCCACAATCGACGCATTCGCCTCGCAGGTGAGCGCGCTGCAGACGACCGCGAACAAGTAGCCCCGAGCACTCCGGGTGGGTGGGCGGCGATAATCACCGCAGTGATCCCCCGCTACACCCGCCCGGAGCTCGGCCGCCTGTGGAGCGACGAGGCGCGCATGGACGCCTGGCGCCAGGTCGAGCTGGCGGCGTGCGAGGAGCTGCCCGGCCTGCTCGGCCACGATGGTCCCACTGACGAGGAGCTGCGGGCGATCCGCGGCGCGGCCTTCACCGTGGGGGAGGTCGAAGAGCGCGAGCTGGTGACCGAGCACGACGTCGCCGCGTTCGTGGACGTGCTCGCCGCGTCCGTCGGCGAGGCCGGGCGCTGGATCCACTTCGGGCTGACCTCCTCCGACGTGCTCGACACCGCGCTCGCGCTGCAGCTGCGCGCCGCCGGCGAGGTGATCGTGGCGGGCTCCCGTGCGCTCGCGGCGGCGCTCGCCGCGCGGGCACGCGAGCACGCCGACACGCTGTGCGTGGGCAGGACCCACGGCGTGCATGCCGAGCCGATGACGTTCGGGATCAAGCTCGCCGGCTTCGCCCTCGAGGCGCAGCGCAACGCCGCGCGCCTGCAGCGCGCGTTCGCGCAGGTCGCCGTCGGCGCGGTGTCGGGCGCCGTCGGCACGTATGCGGCCACCAGCCCCGAGTTCGAGGCGCGCGTGCTCGCCCGCCTGGGGCTCGTGCGCGAGGACGTCTCCACGCAGGTGGTGCCCCGCGACCGCCACGCCGAGCTGCTGAGCGCGATCGCCCTCGCCGGCGCCGGCCTGGAGCGCTTCGCCACGGAGGTGCGCCACCTGCAGCGCACGGAGGTGCGCGAGGTCCAGGAGCCGTTCCGCGCCGGCCAGAAGGGCTCCTCGGCGATGCCGCACAAGCGCAACCCGATCAAGAGCGAGCAGATCTCAGGCCTCGCGCGCGTCCTGCGCGGCAACGCTCAGGCGGCGCTCGAGAACGTCGCCCTGTGGCACGAGCGCGACATCTCCCACTCCTCCGTCGAGCGCGTCATCCTGCCCGACTCGACGATCCTGCTCGACTACCTCCAGCACCGCACGATCGCGCTCGTGCAGGGCATGACCGTCGACGCCGAGCGCATGCGCGCCAACCTCGAGCTCACCCACGGCGCGCTCTTCTCCCAGCGGGTGCTGCTCGCGCTCGTCGAGGCCGGGTCCTCGCGCGACGACGCCTACCGCGTCGTGCAGGAGCTCGCACAGCGCGCCTGGGACGAGGGCATCCCGCTGCGCGAGCTGCTCGCCGCGGACGAGCGCGGGAGAGGACTCGACCTGGACGCGATCTTCGACTACTCCCACTATGTGCGCCACGCCGGCGAGATCCTCGCGCGGCTCGACGCGATCGCCTGAGTCCTCGGGCCGGTGACGCCCGCGCCGCGCCGCCATCCGGTCGTCAGGCGCTGGTAGCATCGCGCCGCGTGACCGCAACGCTCGACGAGCTGCCCCTCATCGCCCGCGGAAAGGTCCGCGAGATGTACGACATGGAGGGCGTCGAGGGCATTCAAGGAGTCCCGCCTCCGCTGTTGATGGTCGCCAGCGACCGCATCTCCACCTACGACGCCGTGCACCCGACGCCGATCCCCGACAAGGGCAAGGTGCTGACGGGCCTGTCGGTGTTCTGGTTTGCCAAGACCGCCGGCATCGTCGCCAACCACCTGATCTCGGCTACCGACGGCGTGCCCGAGGAGGCGCGCGGGCGCGCGCTCGTCGTGCGCCGGCTGAAGATGCTGCCCGTCGAGTGCGTCGTGCGCGGCTACATCACCGGCTCCGGGTGGAAGGACTACCAGGCCACCGGCTCGGTGTCCGGGATCGCGCTGCCCGACGGCCTGCGCGAGTCGGAGCGCCTGCCCGAGCCGATCTTCACGCCCAGCACCAAGGCCGACGTCGGCCACGACGAGGCGATCGACTTCGAGCGCGCCGTCGCGCTCGTCGGCGACCGCGCGCTGATGGAGCGCGTCCGGGACGCTTCGATCGAGCTGTACTCGTTCGCCGCCGAGCACGCGCGTGAGAACGGCGTGATCCTCGCCGACACCAAGTTCGAGTTCGGCCTCGACGACAGCGGGCCCGCCGCGGGCGCGGGAGCGCTCGTCCTCGGCGACGAGGTCCTGACCCCGGACTCCTCCCGCTACTGGCCCGCCGACGGCTTCGAGGTCGGTCACGGCCAGCCGAGCTTCGACAAGCAGTACGTGCGCGACTGGGCCTCCGCCAGCGGCTGGGACAAGAAGCCGCCCGCCCCCGCCATCCCCGACGACGTCGTCGCCGGCACACGCGCGCGCTACGTCGAGGCCTACGAGCGCATCACCGGCGAGCCGTTCCAGGCGTGGCTCGAGCGGACGGGCGCATGAGGGCGCGCGTGCTGATCCGCCCGAAGGCCGGCATCCTCGACCCGCAGGGCGAGGCCGTCGAGCGCGCGCTGCCGGCGCTCGGGTTCGCAGACGTCGGCAACGTTCACGTCGGGCGCCTGATCGAGCTCGACGTCGATGACCCGCAGCAGCTGCAGCCGATGTGCGAGAAGCTGCTCGCCAACCCGCTCGTCGAGGACTACGAGATCGAGCTGCTCGAAGGCAGCGCCTGACGCCACGTGAAGTTCGGCGTCCTTCGCTTCCCAGGCTCCTGCGACGAGGTCGACGCGCTGCACGCCGCCAGGCGCGTCGGCGACGCGGAGCTGATCTGGCACGCCGAGCGCGACCTGAAGGGTGCCGATGCGATCGTCGTGCCCGGTGGCTTCTCCTACGGCGACTACCTGCGCGCGGGCGCCATCGCGCGCTTCTCGCCCGCCATGGAGTCCGTGATCGCGTTCGCCCGCGACGGCGGCCTCGTGCTCGGGATCTGCAACGGCTTCCAGGTGCTCTGCGAGGCGCGGCTGCTCCCGGGGGCGCTGCTCGTCAACGCCAACCTGCGCTTCACCTTCCGCCAGCTGCAGCTGGAGGTGCTGAACAGCGGAGGATCGTTCACGCGCGCGTGCGCGCTCGACGAACGCCTGAGCATCCCCGCCAAGCACGCGTGGGGGCGCTACTACGCCGACGCCGACACGCTCGCCGCGATGGACCGCGCGGGCCAGATCGTGCTGCGCTACGCGCCCGGCCAGAACTTCAACGGCTCGCTGCACGACATCGCCGGCGTGAGCAACCAGGCCGGCAACGTCTTCGGCATGATGCCCCACCCCGAGCACGCCGTCGACGAGCTCACCGGCGGCTCCACCGACGGGCTGAAGATCTTCGAGTCGATGCGGCTGACCGTCGAGGGGGCGCGCGCGTGAGCGCTCCCGCAGCGCCCGGCGACGGCGCCGCCCCCACCGTCGAGGACGCCCTCGCGCTCGGCCTCACGCGCGCCGAGTACGAGCTCGTGTGCGAGAAGCAGGGCGGCCCTCCGAATCAGGTGGAGCTAGCCATGTACTCGCTGCTGTGGAGCGAGCACTGCGCCTACAAGCACTCCAAGAAGCTCCTGCGCACGCTCCCCACCGAGGGCGAGCACGTCGTCATGGGCCCCGGCGAGAACGCCGGCGCCGTCGACGTCGGCGGCGGTCTCGTGTGCGCGTTCAAGGTCGAGTCCCACAACCACCCCTCCGCCGTCGAGCCCTTCCAGGGCGCCGCCACCGGCGTCGGCGGCATCCTGCGCGACATCTTCGCCATCGGCGCGCGGCCGATCGCCGTGCTGGACTCGCTGCGCTTCGGCGAGCCGGGCGGCGCCGGGGCCGGCGAGAGCGGCGCGCCCGGCGCGGCCGGCACGCCTGGCGGGGAGGGCGCCCGAGCTCGCTACCTGCTCGACGGCGCCGTCTCCGGCATCGGCCACTACGGCAACTCGATCGGCGTGCCCACCGTCGGCGGCGAGGTGTACTTCGAGGCGCCCTACGAGCACAACTGCCTCGTCAACGCCATGGCGCTCGGTCTCGCCCCGCGCGAGCGGCTCGTGCGCAGCGCCGCCGCCGGGCCGGGCAACGTGGTGGTGCTGTT
Source organism: Solirubrobacteraceae bacterium (assembly GCA_052148875.1). GTDB lineage: Bacteria > Actinomycetota > Thermoleophilia > Solirubrobacterales > Solirubrobacteraceae > Palsa-744. The sequence goes on along the minus strand of JBKQHH010000131.1, from coordinate 2,342 downwards.
CGGCGCCTCCACCGGGCGCGACGGCATCGGCGGCGCGTCCGTGCTCGCCTCCGCGGAGCTCGGCGAGGGCGACGCCGACAAGCGCCCGACCGTCCAGGTGGGCGACCCGTTCGAGGAGAAGAAGCTGCTCGAGTGCTCGCTCGAGCTGCTCGAGCGGGGGCTGATCGTCGCGCTGCAGGACCTCGGCGCCGCCGGCCTCACCTCCTCGGCGTCCGAGATGGCCTCCAAGGGCGGCGTCGGGATCGACCTCGACGTCGCCAGGGTGCCGCTGCGCGAGCCCGGCATGGAGCCGTTCGAGGTGATGGTCAGCGAGTCCCAGGAGCGGATGCTGTGCGTCGTCGAGCCCGACAACGTCGGCGCCGTCATGGAGCTGTGCGCGAAGTGGGAGGTGAACGGCGCGGCGATCGGCGCGGTCACCGACAGCGGGCGCATGCGCGTGCTGCGCGACGGCGAGCTCGTCGGCGACATGCCCGTCAGCGCGCTCGTCGACGACTGCCCGCTGTACGACCTGCAGCCGCGCAAGCCCACCGAGCTGCTGTACGCGGCGCCGTCGGCCACCGCCGGCCTCACGCTCCAGACCACGCCCCGGGACATCCTGCTCGCGATCCTCTCCTCTCCAAACATCGCATCGCGCAGGCCGCTGTTCGAGCAGTACGACTCGATCGTGCAGTCGCGCACCGTGCGCCGCCCCGAGCAGGCGGACGCGGCCGTGCTCACGCTGCCCGACGGCAGCGCCCTCGCCGTCAGCATCGACGGCAACGGCCGGCGCGTCGCCGCCGATCCCTACACAGGCACCGTCGAGGCGGTGCTCGAGTGCGCCGCCAACCTCGCGTGCGTCGGCGCGCAGCCGCTCGGCACGACCAACAACCTCAACTTCGGCAACCCCGAGAAGCCGCACATCGCCTGGCAGCTCGGCGAGTCCGTGCGCGGCCTCGGCGACGCCTGCCGCGCCCTGCGCGCGCCGATCGTCGGCGGCAACGTGTCCCTGTACAACGAGGGCGCCACCGGCCCCATCTACCCGACGCCCGTCATCGGCATGGTCGGCCGGCTGCCCGACGCGCGCCGCGCCGGGCGCCTCGGCTTCGCGCGCGGCGGCGATCAGATCGCGCTCGTCGGCGCGTTCGCCCCCTCGCTGGCCGCCAGCGAGCTCGCCAAGCTGCTCGGCGAGCCGCTCCCCGACGGGCTCCCCGAGATCGACGCCGCGGCCGTCGCAGCGGCGCACGAGGCCGTGCGCGACGCGGTGCGCGCCGGTCTGCTCTCCAGCGCCCACGACGTCGCCGAGGGCGGGCTCGCGGTCGCGCTGGCGGAGTGCTGCCTCGCCGGCGGATTCGGCGCCGAGGTGGAGCTGGGGGAGGACTTCTGGCGGGCGAGCGCGACCGGGACGACCGGTCAGCCCTCGTCTTCGCCGGTCGCCGCGCACGTGAGCGCCGCCCTGTTCGGCGAGGCTCCCGGCGGCTTCGTCGTCAGCGGCGACGCGGACGCGCTGCGCCAACTCGGCGAACGCGTGCCCACGCGGATCATTGGCAGGGTCGGCGACGATCTGCTCACGATCGTCGAGGGGGGCGCCGGCGCCGGCGAGATGCTCACGCTCACCCTCGACGAGCTCGCCGAGGCGCACGCCGCCCTCGCGGAGCTGTTCTCGTGAGAAGCCCGCGAACCCACCCTGCTAGCTTGTGAACACGATGCGTGAGGGACCGCGCGACGAGTGCGGAGTGTTCGGACTGTATGCGCCCGGTCACGAGGTGTCCAGGCTGTCGTACTTCGCGCTGTACGCGCTCCAGCACCGCGGGCAGGAGTCCGCGGGCATCGCCGCCGCCGACCGCGGCGGGCACATCATCACGCGTCGCGAGCTCGGCCTCGTCAACCAGGTGTTCACCGAGAACGACCTGCGCACGCTCGCCGGCGAGCTCGCGATCGGCCACGTGCGCTACTCGACCACCGGGTCCAACGCCTGGGAGAACTCGCAGCCGGTGCAGCGCTCGGAGGGGACCAACGGCTCCCGGCGCGAGGTCGCGCTCGCGCACAACGGCAACCTGATCAACGCGCTGGAGCTGCACGAGGAGCTGCTCGAGCGAGGCGTCACGTTCAGCTCGACCTCCGACTCGGAGATCATCGCCGCGATGATCGCCACGCACCCCGCCGAGCTCGTCGAGGACGCGATCGCCGACGTGCTGCCACGGCTGCGCGGCGCGTTCTCGATCGTAGCGATGACCAAGGATCGCGTTGTCGCCTTCCGCGACCCCCACGGGCTGCGCCCGCTCGCGCTCGGCGTGCTCGATCCGCCCGTGAATGAGAGCGCGCCCGGCCACCCGCCGAAGGAGCCGCGCTACTGCGTGGCCAGC
>JBKQHH010000130.1:0-21730 GCA_052148875.1 Solirubrobacteraceae bacterium | reverse complement strand
ATAGAGCACCCCCACCGGACGCCCACCACCCACACCTTCCCACACCACTTCCGGGCTGAACGCCAAACCCCTGACCTGCTGCGATTTTTCTGTGGGCTTGAAGGATTCTTCCTCTTCGGTGAACCTGCCTGTTTCCCCGCACGACGGTTCCCGCGAGAGCACATGGAACACCGTCGTGCCCGCGCCCGGACCCGACGTGAACACATCCCCCGACCCCGCCACCACCGTCAACCCTTCCAGATGACCTACCGGCGACACATACTCACACGCCACGCCAGCACCCAGACCGACCGGCGCGCCACCACCAGCAGACGGATACTCATACACATATTTTTCCGTGCCCATCACGAACAAGTCACCCGCCCCATCCACCGCCAGCACTTCCGGCTGCTTGCCTACCGAGCCCGCCAGTTCCCCCGCATACCCGTAATGTTCATAGTCACCCGCCGTCACCGGCTCAAACACCACCACCAGGCTTTCCGCCAAAACACGCCCCCCACTATTGTCGTCGTCACTCAAATACACGACACCCGCGGAGCTCACCGCGATCCCATCAACACGTGGTCGCGGCCCGATCTTTTCTGGCGCGTCGCTCACAGATTCTTCGCTATTTTCGCCGAACTGCGCGACTTCTTCGCCTTCGGGCTTGAACACCTGCACCACACCCGGCGTCCCCACCCCCAGCCCCTGGTTGAGCACGTACACATCCCCCGTCGCCTGATCCACCGCCACACCTACGACTTCACCCAGTGTCGCCCATTCCCCGAGCTTCACGCCTTCCGCGCTCTCACGCACGACATTCTTGCTGCCGGTGCTGCCGACATACAGTTCGCCCGTGTGATCGTCGACCGCCGCCGCGGCCGCACCCCGCGCGCCACAGCTTTCCGTGCAGAAGGGTCCGACCTGTTCCCAGTTCGCGTACGCAGGCGCCGCCGCTACCAGCAGCACGAAAACGAGCACGCCACCAGCCGACACCCCCAGCACAACAGCCGCCGGCACCGACACCCCACCACGAGCGATCTCCTCACAACTCACAAACTCCACCTCCGCCGCCACCAGCAAACCCACAGCAGCGACAAGCAACCCACCAAACGACACCCCGCCACAAGCCCACCCCACCCCGCCCACACGGCGCCCACGACTCACACCCGAGCCTCCACTCAAACTCAACACTCCCGCGAGCGACATTCGACCCGGCACTCCCACACAATCGACAACACAACCCAAACACGGCAAACGACCAACACCAGCCAACCAGCGAGGCACGCCCCCAAGACCGGCACGCACCCACAGCGATACACGTCACATGGTGACCAGCGCATCCCACAACCGTCCAGGCATGTTTTTGACTACACGCACCCCAACAACGCCTGCCCCCACCACCACCCCCCAGGCGACGGAGCCGCCGTCCGCAAACCGAAAAACCGCACCCCACGCCTCTAACGCGCGGTGCGGGGCCCCCGGACAAGCCCCCGGGCGCCCCGCACCACACAACCATCACCGCGCGACCGTCACGACACACCAGCCCCAACAGTCACACGACACCCATGCCTGCTATTTGGCTTCGAAAGCCCCACCACCCTTCATTAACACAAAGTCGTCCGATTGGAGTTCGGCTTCTTTGCCGCCGAGTTTCAGTTTGTTGTTGATGCCCTTGTTGTCGAGTTCTATCGTTCGCTTCGCGTTGTTCACTAACCCGACCGCTTCGCCTTCCACAGTGTAGTTGGCTTCCTCGGAACAACTCCTGATCGGGATTAACGTGAATGTGCCCCCCGATGGGTCGGGTGAGAATAAGGCGACCGGTTCGCCGTTGATAGTGCCCAGATCGACCTTTGCTGGACTTACGATTAATTCGTTGAGGACTTTGCAACCCGCCGGTTTCGGGGCTTCGCACTTTTTGTAGTCCACAGTAACTAACCCTTTGCCTAACACGGGCGACCCACCGTTTTCGATCGTCCCCGAGTCGCTGAGTTCTTTACAGACCACTTCTGCCGCGACCCCAGCGATTTTGCCTTTCAGGACGGATTCCCCTAATTGTGTGGCTTCGATTTCTAATACTCCGCTTAGTAAGACTCCGTTGACATACCATTGTAACGCCGACGCCGACGCCGACGCGACAGCACTGACCGCCAACACGGCGAACAGGCCCATGAGGATCAACCTCAAACGCGACATAAGCAAAACCTCCTTCTCCGCCCCAACATCACTCGAGGCGACTCGTTGAACTTCTAGCGACCAACCGCGCCTCGCTCAGCCCACCAGCACCCAGCGAGCAGACGGAAGGTTGGCATTGAGCATGCGTGACCACGAACCGGAAGTCAAACCGTGCGCCCGAGGATACGAGCCGTCCCAACCTCGGCCTCGGTTGCCCAACTACGCCGACCCCCCCCAGAGACGGTTTTTCCACATTTGGCAAAGCGGGAGCCCGACAGCGGGAAAAGTCAGAGACAGTCGCGACAGGAGGTAGCAGATAGGCTCGTGCGTCAAAGCGTACGCGGCCACCAGGAACAGAGGGGCGCACCTTCCGCAGGGACAGGCCCTGATAGGGCAGCGGCGATTCGTGTGCGAGTTGCATGTCGGCTCCCTGCATTATCGCGGCGTCCAGTGATCGGGGGCTATTCGATCCCGTGGCCGAGATCGCGCTCGCGGTCGTGCTCGTGTTCCTGCTGCTCGCGCATGATGCGCCCGACCTCGCTCTCGATGTCGGGCTCGACACTGTGTGTGGGGTCGTGTTCGGCGAGGGGGGTGGTGATGCTCGCCTGCTTGGGGTGGCTTTCTGAGATGGCCTCGGCGAGGCGTTCGATCGTGCCGGTGTCCATGCCCTGCTCGCCGAGGTCCTCGCGGGAGACGTAGATGTCGGTGCGCTCGCGGCCGCGGCTGAGCGCGACGTACGCGCGCTCGCGATCGGCCTGCCAGCCGCCGGTCAGCACGAACGCACGCTCGACGGTCGCGCCCTGGGCCTTGTAGATGTGTTGGGCGTACGCGAGGCGCAGGTCGTTGAACTGGGCGGTGTCGACGTGAACCGTTCGCTCAAGAGCGCCCCTGGTCTGCACGGCGATCTCGGACCGACCGTCGACGCTCGTGACGCTGGCGAGCGTGCCGTTCTCCACACGCGGCGCCCCGGGCTGGTGGAAGGCGGCGGTGAAGATCACCTCATCCCCCGCCGCCAGCCCGTAGGGACGGTCGGGCAGCTGCACGCGGTCGGCGCCGAGCTCGCCCGCCTGCGCACGGTGCTCCTGGGCGCGCGCGTTGATGCGGTCGAGCTCGACGTTCGAGGCGTCGGTCAGCATCACCGTGCGCTGCTCCGGGTGCTCCTGACGCGCCCTGTCCCAGTCCGCGAGCATCCGCTGCGCCGCCTGCTCGCGCGTGTCGGAGATGTGCAGCCGGTCGTGCGCCTGGTAGGAGGCGAGCGCCCGCTGGGCCTGCCCCTCGCGCAGCTGCGCCCACGCGTCTCGCTCCCACGCGTGCTGAGCGCGGTGCACCTCGCTGAGCTCCGCCGTCGGCACGCGCTGCTGGAGCTCGGCGAACATGCCGCCCGCGGCGATCGGGGACAGCTGCGCCTGATCGCCGACGAGCACCAGCTTGCTCTCGCGCTCAGCCGTCACCTGCACCAGCGCGGCGAGACGGTTGGTGTCGGCCATGCCCGCCTCGTCCATCACCACGACCGTGTCCGGCCCCAGATGCGTGCGGCCGCTGTTCACGCCCACGAGCAGCGCGCTCGTGTTCAGCGACCGCTCCATCTTCGCCTCTGCGCCGAGGCGCTCCGCGGTTGCGCCGGCGATCGCGGTGCCGATCACGTGGTAGCCCTCCTGTTCCCACGCGTTGGTCGCAGCGGAGAGCACCACGCCCTTGCCCGTCCCCGCCTGGCCGACGAGCACGCTCACGCCACCCCTGCCCGTGATCCTCGCAAGCGCCTCGCGCTGCTCACCGCTGAGCGAGGCGCCGATCTCACGGCCGGCCTCCCGCCGAGCGTCCTTCAGCGTCTGCTCGCTCACCGGCGCCGCCCGCTCCCCCGCCCTGGACTCGGCGAGAGCGAGGGTGGCCTGCTCGCGCTCGCGCAGATCCCGCGTCGTCCACAGCCCACCCTGCAACGCGACCAGCTCGCCGGACCGGACCAGCCCCTCGACGACACGGTCCGCGTGCCCGGGCTCACAGACGCCCGCGGCCAGCTCATACGCTCGCGCGTGCAGCTCGCGCCCTGCGACCATCGACTGCTCCCGCGTGAGGTCCCTCAGCAGATCGCGGCCGAGGTCGCGAGTCTGCTCGCTGGTGAGGCTCTGCGCCAGCGAGCTGTCGATCCCGGTGAACAGGCTCTGCGCCCGCTCGCGGGAGAGCCCGTACTCCTCCCCCACCGCCCGCCACGCCGCATCCACGCTCACCGCCGCCGCCAGCGTCTTCGTGCCCCTCGTCGCAACGGTCAACGCGCCGAGCTCCCCCGCCCGCGGGTCACGCCCGTAGCGCTCACGAAACCTCGCGCCCGCCTGCTGGATGTCGCGTGAGCGCGCGGACCAGCGCTCCGCCAGCTCCGCCGGGACGCCCGTCAGCTCGAAGTAGCGCCCATCGCGACCCGTGCGGCCCTGCACCTCCAACCCCAGCCCAGCGAGCTCGGTCGCGAGCGCCGCGCGATACCACGCGCCGTTCGCCCGCGCCGAGCGAAACAACTCCCGCGAGTCCACCGCCGCAAAGCGCCCATCCACACGTTGCGCGCCGATCACCACCACATGCGAGTGCAGCTGCGGGTCGGGCACCCCACCCTGCTCCTGATCGACCGTCATGCGACTCGAGGTGTGCACGAACTCCGCCGCCAACACGCTTGCGGCGCGCTCCCAACGCAGCTCTCCACCCTGCCGGCTGCGCACCAACTCGACCTCGCGCTCCACGTGCGCGAGCGTGCTCGCGACCGCGCGGCCGTGCGCCCGCTCCATCCGCTCGCGATCCGCCCGCCCGCTGACCGCCCACAGCGCCGAGACCGACTTCGGGGCGCTGAACGTCAGGTCGATCCCGGCCACCCGCGTGCCGTTGCCGCCCGCCGCGCGCAGCTCACGCCCGTCGACCGGGGAGACACCGTTCATCAACGCCAGCAGATCCCCCCGCGACACCGGACCCTCCGCCGACAGGCCCAGCGTCGCGAGCAGCTCCGGCGAGCCGTGCCAGCGGCTCTGCCCAACCCCCGCCACACCCCCGCCAGCGCCGGCGCCGTCGCGGTCCTCGTGCCCGGCGTAGTAGTCACCACGACCGGACTCCGAGGTCAGATACGAAGCGAACCCTTCAGCCGCTGCACCCGCGATCTTATGCGTCGTCTGCACACCAGCGAACGTAACACCCACCCAACGACGCCGCAATAGGTGTGAAACTCACAGAAGCCGAGAACACCTCACACACACCCACCTGACGAACTCGACTCACATCTTTATGTGACACTTGTACTCATAGCACTTGGGGTGCGTATAGTCTGCTCGACTTCTGCGCGGGGGTTATCTGGCGCTTGGTGTTGGTTGAGACTCGGGAGCGTCTCGACGCGCCGCATCATCTCGCTGAGCGGGATCTGCAGCCCATCGCAGAGTCGAAGCAGCGTCAGATAGGTCGGGTTGCTCTGCCCGCACACGAGCGCACTGACCTGCCGGACGTCCAGGCCGGCGTTCCGCGCGAGCGCGGTTTGGGTCATCCCCCGCTCGCCCATCGCCTGCTCCACCGCCCGACCGAGCGCCGCCAGCGCGGGACTGCGTGGCTCCTGTTTCCGTTTGGGCGGCATCAGCGCTCCGCACCCGCCCCGGGGACGTGTAGCCCGGCGTCGCGCATGAATCGTTCGATCGCCAGCGCGTAGCTGCAAGCGCGCTCGCGCTGCTCTCGCGCGCCCCGCGCCGTGGCGTCCCTGTCCGCGTCGGCGATGCTTTCGCGCTCCGTCGCCAGCCGTTCGGCGAGCGCAAGCTGCAGCACCTGCCGGTGATCGTCGACGTCGATCTCGGCGGTGTCGTGCTCGCCCCAGCCAAGCGCGTCCAAGGCGGCGCGGATCCGCTCGAAGCGCACCGCCCGCTCGCAGTAGAACGCGGGGTCGGGGCCACGGCAGTCATCGAACGCCTGGGCGGCCTCGCGTAGCGCTTCCAGCAGCGACTCCAACAGCACGCCTGCGCAGTCATCCGGGACCGTGATCCGGTGCTCAACGCGCTCCGTGCCGAGGTCCACGCCAACGCCAGCGGCGCACGCCTCGACCCGTCCCGCCTCCTGCCAGAGCTGCACGTTGCGGCGCCCTACCCGCCGACGGCGACGCGCCCGCTCCCCGTCGTCCAGACCCTCGTCCGGGCTGCCGCTACGCTCGTCGATGTCCGGCCGGGCGTCATCGGGCTCGGCCCACTCCCACAGACAGTAGGTCGCCGAGCCAAGCAGCCGCAACGACCCGGACAGCCGCTCGGCCAGCGCGAACCACTCATCCGAGAGCGTCTCGGCATTCCCGCCGCGCAGGAGCTCGGCGAGCACCAGCGCGTCCCTCTCAACGGCGCCCTGGAAGCGGGCGATCTCGTGTTCGGCGAGCGTGCGCGCCTCCCGCCACTTCCGGTGCTGCGGAGACTCGGGCAGCTCGGGGACCTTGCCCGCTCTGAGGGCTCGCGCGAGACGCCGCCGGCCGGCACTCGTCAGCCGCCACGTCGCCACGCCATGCCGGCGCGAGCGCTCGACAGACCCCGCGCCCTCCAACGTCTCGAGCTGCGCCCTCACGCGCCGCGCCGGCCCTGAACGCCTCGCAACCGCCAGGTGCTCATAGACGCCCCATATCGGCACGCCCGGCGGGACGGCTGGACCATGGCGTTCGGCCCGGTCGATTGCGGCCAACATGAGCGGATCGGGGACGCCCTCGGTGGTGCTGCTGATCATCGGTTCCTCCAGTCGGTTGGAGGCCCCGGACAGACGGGCTTCTGGCAAGAGACGCCCCGACCACCTCGGTTAGGGTGCCTGTGTGCCGGGAGTCACGCTTCCGGTGCCACGCCCCCGGCTGGTAGGACAGCGCGGGGGCAACTATTTACGTTGTCGAACTGCTTCAGGTGCTGCGCCGCCGCTACTCGCGCAGGAGCTGGCAGAACCGGCTCGCCGCACGCTTCGGCCACACGAACCCGTCGCAGCGGTGCGCGAGGCCCGCGGCGTGCAACCGCACGACCGCGTCGGCCGCGAGCAGCTCGCAACCGACCTCGCGCGCGAGCTCCTCTACAGACCACGGCCCCGGATACTCCGGGTCCAACAGCAGCGCCAGCACAACGAACTGGATCTCGTCGCGACGCCGCCCGGCAGGCGGCGTACTACTACGCTGATCGCGCATGGGAAGGGGCTCATCCTCCTTTCCGTGCCACGGCCCCGGGGCAGCTCTAACTGTCGCCGGGGCCAACTTGTGGTGTTGACCCGCCGACCCTACACGCCGACAGGCGTGTAGGCCAGCAGCCGGGGCAAACTTGGCGCGAACGCGCTCATGGATTGGCCGCTCCGTTACTCACCACGCTGTTCGTCGAGCGATCGCCCCGGACGGCGATGTGCCGTCGTGTGCGCCCGCTATCGCTTCACGGCGAAGCTCCGCACGTACAGGCACCTGCTGGACGATTGCATCGCAGCCGTGATCAGAGCGCTCAAGAAGCGAAACCTGCTGCTCGGGTAGCAATGCTTTCCCGATCTTTGACAAAGACCCCAGTCGCCCGAATGCGGCTCACGAGGCTATGCAGGGAGGTGACGCGAGGCATCGTGTAGCGCGCGAGAGGATGCCGACAGTGCTGGGTCAAGCTCGTGTGCGCCGTGACCTCGGAGATTCAGTCCGGCTCTCTCGCCCAACTAGAGCAGATCGAGCCTTTGTGCGAGCGGGACCGCCGGGCGGCGCAGCAGCTCGAACTCGCTGCGGGCGGCTGCGAGGATCGCGTCCCTGACGTCCTGGGTGTCGAGGAGCTCATCGCCTTTGGGGTCGTCGTTCAGGGTCGCGAGGCCGCACATCAGCAGCGGATCCATCTCGGGCCAGGTCTGAAGCCAGGGATCGCCGAACGGTCCGATCCACTCCCCCGCAGGGATCGGGAGCCGCTCGAGCATCTCTTGAGCCTGAGCGGCCTCGGCGTTCAGGTTCTCTGCCGTCCACGGGTCGATTTGGCGTAGGCGGGCGCGCACGAGGCCCCTGACGAGCATCATGAAGACCCAAGTCGGGCGGACGGCCGACTGGATCCTCTCCGCGGCCGACATCCCCGAGCGCATGGCGTCGGAGAGCTGGGCGAGGGGAGTGGCCGCGACGAGCCGGGCCGTCGAGGGGATGAGCGCTCGCTGCAGCCTCCACGAGGCGCCGCTCACCGGGAGGTCTACGAAGTCGAGCAGGTGGTGGCGGGCGAGCTCGCGGGCCAGCTCGGTCGCCTTGGGCTCGCACCCCTCCTGGCCGCGTAGACGCAGACAGCCGCTGAGTACGACCGTGTGCAGCCACCACAGCGGGCGCCCTAGGAGGATTTTCCACGCCCGGTCCAGCTCATACGCGCGCTTCTCGACGGGCTGGGCGAGCACCGCCTCGGCGAACTCGCGGCCGTCCGCGACGGAGCCGATCCACGGGCTGTCGTACAGGTCGAGCACGCCCTTCACCCCAAAGTCGGCGAAGAACTCCTTTCGGCTCGCCTCTCCCGCTCGCAGCGCCTCCCGGCGCAGCTCAAGCTCTCGCTCGCCGCTGCGCTTGCGCGCGTCGGCGAGGACCGTCTGCATCTGCTCCTCGACCTCCGGGAACGCCGTCGAGTCGAGGCTCTCGGCGAGGCTGTCGCCGAGCCGCTCCACATATCGCCGGCGGATCTGACGGCCCGCAACGTCGTCCCGGGCGCCGCCACCCTGCGCCCATTCCTCGAGCTGCGCGGCGAACTCGGCCATCGTCGGGCGTTCCTGCGGCGCCTGGCTGGTGGCGCGCTCGAGGATCAGGCCCAGCGCGAGTGTTCCGTCACCGTCGGTCCATCGCCCGAGGTCATGGTCGGCGAGCTCGACGCGGATCTGCCCCTCGGGCGGGTAGCGCTGTCCGGAGGCGAGCGCCCAGAGCATCTTCGCAAGCGAGTACACGTCGGCGGGCCCGGCGTCGGCGACATCGGGTTCTCGGAGCATCTCCGGCGCGATGAAGTACAGGGGGCCGAGGCGCCGCGCCCCGGTCGTGACGGGCTCCTTGCCGGGGTAGGTCGCGAGCCCGAAATCTCCGATCACCCACCGACCCTCGTGCCGGAAGATGTTGTCTGGCTTCAGGTCACGGTGGCCGATCCCTTTCTCGGCGAGGCCGGCCAAGGTCAGCGCGTACTCGCGAACAGCAGCGACCACGTCGGTGAGCGGCATGTCAGCGAGCGCGTCCACCGCCCGCTCGGCGACCGGGGTCGCCAGCCAGGCCCGCTCACGGGCGCCGGCCTCGGGCAGCTGTGCGGCAATCAGCTGCAACACCCCCGGGTGATCGCCGAGCTCCTGCATGATGGTCACCTCGTCGCGGAAGCGCTGCCAGCGATCGCCGCCCTTGCTGGAAAGCACCTTCAGCGCACGCTCGCCGTGCTCCGCGTGTGTGGCGACCCACACCTTGCCGTTCCCGCCCTTCCCAAGCGGGGAGACGAGCGTCCAACCGTCGATCTGATCCCCGGCCTTCACGAACCCTCACCCTGACAGACTGCCCCGACGCGAGCGTGGGCGCCGCAGCCCGTCCGCTCAGGGTGGCGGCAGCAGGCTGGGGAGCGCTGCGCGCGGTAGTCGCGACCAGCATCCACCTACGGCTGACGCTCGAACTGGGAGAGGGTCTTGATCCAATCTGTACGCGGATCGGGGCTGAGCGCCTTCCCGATCCAGCGCACGAAGTCGCCAGTCGCGACCTTGGAGTCGTAGGCCTCGCCCGCGGTGGCCTTGTGGCCTTCGTGTACTACGCGGTTCCGCAGCAGGTAGCACTCGGCGTGCCAGCGTCCCGGAGGCAATGACTGATCCTTCAGGTCCAAGCTCTCATCCAGGAACTTCGGGAGCAAGTCCGTCAGCTGGTTCTTGAAACCGGCGGTCAAAACTCCTTTGAGCTTCTCGGGGTCACGTTCCAGGCACACCCAGAGCACCCGAAAGAGGGTGTTGATGAAGACCTCCGTCGCCGTGCACGCCGCGATCACCGACTGGTCGTAGCGACCCGATCCTAGGTGATGCTCTGACGCCTGATAGAGCTCAAGGAACTGGAAGAACGGCGCCGTGCCAGATCGCGCTTCATGGACGACGTTGACTGCATCGAGGACTTCTTGCTGAGAGCGCAGGTCGGGCAGGTCGTCTCGAAGGCCGGTGTGGGCGTCCATCGTGGAGCTTGGATCTGTCCAGCCCTCGGGTGTAGGGAGCAGCCTCAGTTTCCAAGGCGTGTCGCGCGGCAGGTCAATCCGCGACAGCGACGAGATGTGCCACTCGTCGCGCATCCCACCGAGGATCACGAGGTACTGATTCAAGAACGACAAGGCCTCGTCAAGCCTGCGCGACAGCCATTCGGCCATGTCGTGATCGAGGCCCTCGTCGCCGCGCTCGCCGCGGTCTAGGGGAGTGTCGCTGGCGGGGTCATAGATCGTGAGCTGGACGACGCTCCGCAGTTCATTCTTGCCGCGGACAGTCGGGTTGCTTGGCCGCTCGGGCCGCTCGACTGTTCGCCACTCGGGGAATGCCTTGTCCGCGGCGAGCAGCGGAACCCATCCGTCGACGCGTGTCTGCTTGATCTCAACGCGGAACCTCGGCCGAAGATCGTCCTCCGGTGCAGGCATCGACATCCCGGTCGCGTAGCCGACCGCATCGGGGTTCCACCCCGGCCAGGTGCCGCCGCGGTCACTGACGAGGAACGCCACGTCATCGATCCGCAGGCAGTGCGGCAGTTCGAGCAGGAAGCTCAGCGCGACGATTGGTTCCGCATCCTCTCCCGGATTGATGCGGTTAGGGTCGAACTGTCGTCGCGCGAGCCGTTTCATACGCGGCCTTCCACCGTGCCGGACCACAAGGAGGGGCGATTCTAGAGTCTGGACTCAGCTGGCTCAACTCAGGTCCCGAGAGCTACGAAGCCTGCCCAATACTCCGGGTGGGCAAAGGGTCTGTCGGTGTCGAGCCCCGATGCGGAGGCAGACCCGCGAGCCCGCGACGGGATCGCACGGAGCTGTGGGTATCGAGTTAGGAATGCAGCCACCCCTGCGGTATTGAGGCGACGCAGCCACCGCTGCGCTTTTGCGAGTGCTGGGACAGGGGTAGCACCCGCCGCGAGCTCCTCATAGAACGTCGTCATCAACATCGCGGTAGCGAGGTCATCGACCGGCCACAGAGACGCGAGAGCGCATGCTGCTCCAGCCGCGAGCATCGCAGCACCAAGCGAAAATGCCTCCTCGCCCCCGTCGCCGACCCCTATGACCGCCGTCTGGCATGCGGACGCTACGGCAACGCGCGCTTCGGTGGGCCCGGCTTCTGCGAGCTCCGGTCCGGACATGGTGCCATCGGCGAGCACAAGCCCGTTACGGGTCGAATCCAGCATTCCGCCGTAGCCGTGACAAGCGAGGTGCAGCGAACTCGCCCCCTTTACACGCTCCGTTAGCCAACCGCGAGTCGCTTCGCCCCCGTATGCCAGCTCGGCGGTCGCGAAGAACCCAGCGATCTGCCCGACCTCGGTGCGCGTGAACGGTAGGTCCGCTGTGGGGTCTGCGACTGCCACGAGCGCTCCGAAGACTTCGTTTCGAGCGGCGGCGCGTCGCAGAGCGGTCGCGTGGGCGGTAGCGGAGGGTGTGGCGGCGATCACGACCGAGTCGAGTAGGCAGTCACCGTCCCCCGAGACGGGTGCGGCGCCGAGCGGCACCCCGCCGAGTGGGCCACAGGCAACGAGCACGACTGCGTCGTCACCGTTGTCCTTGAGCATCTCGTAAAGAGGCACGGCAAACGCCTTTCCGATCCAGGGGAGAAGTCGATCCAACGCGGGACCAACTGGCGGAGGCACTTGCGAACCTTCCATCTCGTTTGCATCGCCGGCGGCGGCAAGCGCGTAGGAGATCGCGCCTTCCAACGAGCCCTCATCCAGGGTCGGCATCCCGAACAAAATCGAGGCGATGATTTCGCTACTCGTGGTTTCGAGCCGGCGACACTGAATCTCGCCCGACGCCCCGACTCGAAGCAAGCTGGAGCCCGAAGGCGCAGCGTTGAGGTACACCACCGGCGCACCGTCAGCACTAGCGGCCCGAATATCTTCGAGAGTGGGCCCGGCCGCGAATCGCTCGAATCCCGGGAGCGCCCTGATCTCGCGCAAGCTCTGCTCGTAGGCCTCTCCAGCGCGGTCAACGTCGACTTCCGGGCGACCGGTCGCCGCGTGAGCGTCACGCCAAGCTTCCAGCGCCGCAGGATGCTCGGCGTTCAGCAGCTCGACCGCCGGATCCTCGAGCTGAAGCTGTCGACGCAACTCTCGGGTACGGCCAGCCTCAAGTGTCAAGACGGCCTCCTCAAGGTGACCAGCCATGACGAAGGCATGCGCTGCCCAGCGCCAGAGACGGCCGGACGCGGCTGCCTGCTTGCGCCGGTCCGTCGCGGCTCGAGGAAGTGCCACGAGCAGGGTCGCCGCCTCTAGCGCGAGCCTATACGCCTCGCATGCCGACTCCCACTCGTCCACTTCGACGTGGACGGTGGCAAGTTCCCATGCCGCGTGGTGAAGCTCGTCGAGATCTGCGTCCGTCAAGAGTTCGATAGCTCTGCGAAACGCGATCTTGGCGGCCTCCGGATCATCCTCTTCGCGCGCGACGATGGCGAGCGTCCGGTACGCGCGGCCCCGCGTTACACGACTCGCTTGGTCGTCGGAGGCGACCTCTGATGCCAAGCGAGCAACCTCCGCCATCATCGGGTCTTGCTTCGAGATCGGCGGTCTGTCCGCGTTAGTTCGGCCTATTTGCAGGCGGTCAGAAAGAAGACGAAGCAGGTTGAGGTGAGCGTGCGACACAAGCTCGGGAGAGACGAGATCGCTGCGTTCCGAGACGGCCCGATACCACCGCTCCGCCTCGCTGAGCTCGCCCTCCCCCACGTGATGGAGTCGCTCCAGGACAGCTCCGAGGTTGATCGCCGTGTACGCCCAGTCATCGGCATCAAGATCCGGCGCTCGATAGTCCAGCGCGCCGTAACACAGCTCACGGGCTTCCCGCAATACGATCGGGCCGTCCTCGGACTGCATCAGCGCCAAGGCCAAATTCGTCCGCAGCATCGCGATCAGGCGCGCGTCCTCTGTCCTTGACAGAGCACGCCTAAGCAGCTCACCCGCTGCTCTCGCCGCTCCTCTGCGATCGACACCAACCTGTGAGCCGATGGCGACCGCGACGTTCAGGGCGCGGCCCGACCACCGCGGGTCCTCCGGGCGTGTCAAGCGCAGGACCTCCTTGTAGTCCCGGAGTGCTTCTGCCATGTGGGTCTTCGGGCTCCCGGTGCGACTTTCTCTGTGACCCGTCGCCCTAGATGAGTTGTGCCACGGTTTCAGGCGGTGTAGTTGGCGAGGCTGCGGGGTGGGCGGCCGAGGCGGTGGTTGAGTGCGATGGCGGCGGCGAGTGCGGCGAAGCGGGTGAGCAGCCGCACGCGGAGGTTCTCCAGGGTACGAGCGCCGTGACGCTCGAGGGTGAGGATGTCCTTGCAGGTCTGGAAGATCGACTCGATCCGCTGGCGGATCGGCGCGAGGTGGGGGCCGCGCCCTGGCTCGTCTTTGCGCTTGGGGCGCATGATCTGGGCGTCGAGTTTTGCGAGTTCGGCTTCGAAGTCCTTGCCGCGGAAGTTCTTATCGCCGATCAGGACGAGGATCTGCCCGGGCTGACGCTCACAACGCGCGACGAGCTGCAAGCACACGAGCTTCTCGTCGATCTTGGGGGAGGTCAACGCCAGCGCCCTCGGGGTACCGTCCAGCGCGAACAGGGCGTGCAGCCTGAAACCCCAGAAGAATCGGCTGTGGCTGGCGCAGTAGCCGTAGTCGGCGGCGTTAGCGAGCGCATCGGCGAGGCTCGATGCGCCGGCCCGCTTGACGGTCTCGCGGCTGCGGGCACACTCCACCGGCGTGGAGTCAACCAGCAGCAGACCGTCATAGAAGCCTGGGCTATGGCGCGCGAACTCGCGGATCAACGCTTCGATCACACCCGACAGGCGCAGCCTGCGCTTGTGAAACGCGGTCCGCTCGGGCAGGTGCGGGAACAGGTGCCCGAGCTGGCGGCGAGCGGCCCGCAAAAACCGTTCATCGCACGGGACGCCCATCATCGCCTGGGCTACGCACAGCGTGATGACCTCCGCGTCAGAGATCCTTCGCCGTGCGTTTCCTGGCCTGGCAGGCAGGAAATCATCGGCCATGCAGTAAACAGCGATCAGCAGCAGATCGAGGTCGGCGTCCATCGAGGCCCCCCTTGGGTCGGCGGTGACAGTGAGCACCGCCGACTTCGATCTGCCTGCCCACAACCCCTCCCCCCAACCCACAGCCACCACCACAGCCGTGGCACTACTCATCTAGCCTCAAGAGCCGCGACCCTGAACTCGACATCCGAGGCGGCACGCGAGTCCGCGAGCATCGCCTCAGCGGTGGCAATCAGCTCCTCGGGGTCGTGCGGTGAAGACACCTCAGGATGCTCCTCCCATAAGCGAAACCGCTGCTCTAGCTCGAAATGACTCTGACACCGGCTAGGTCAGCTATCTCGTAACCAACCGTACATCCGCGACGCCAACACGAGCCAGCTCGGGCCCGGATCCGGCCGGCGGGCCGAACCGCTACTCCGCGCGGCGCCTCCAACGACAAGATCGGGAGCGCACTTCTCCAGTTCTTTACGGCGCAGCGCCGCGTCGAGCCTCGCCCAATGACCGCCCACGCCCTCCGGCGCGAGCGATTTCGTGGGCGGTCGCGCCCGAAATCACCTCTCGGCTTCCAATAGCCGCTCGACGCCCGCACCCGCCGAATCCCCTGATCCCAGCGCCAATCCCCGCGCCTCCAGCTGCCCCCAGCCCCAACAGCATCCAACGACCTACGAGCCGCCCTAACCGGACGGTATTTGAACCACGAGACAGCCGAGGCTATGGGGCAGCTGCACAGGTCGGTGTTGCTACGGGTGCCGAGGGCGCCAGTCCATATGCACTGTCCCGGCGGCGAACACGCACGGGCCCATCGAACATGATCGCTGGTAGGCGCCTCCCAGGCGCCCCGGAGGGGTGAAGCGTCGGCGGCGCGAGCGATCTGCGGTTGCCCGTCTGAGAGCACCGCCTGCGAGGCTGCTGCGGAAGCGTCCAACGCCTGCCGCCGAGCCTAAAGGCACAAGCGCTGAAAGCGCCGCGAAGGCTGTGGAGCGTGCGGGTATTCCACCCGCCTCCTCAGTCCGATGGGCACCCTGAGCGCACATCCGACGAGCGCCAAGGTCGCTTGCATCTCAGCGTACTGAGATATGAACCGCGAAAGGCCTAGGAAGACCCAGGCCTTTCGTGCGCGTCGACGAATGACGCTTCGGTTGTCCGCTGCAAAGGCTACGGAACTAACAACGAGTTCGGCCCTCGACAGGCAAAAGTCGCGGATCACGCGCAGAGACTGGAAAATCCGCTAATTGCAGGCGTTCTGCGCGCGTTTCGCGCGTGATAACGTACAGAATATGGATGAAACGCGCGGCCTACAATTGACGCGAGACTCTTCGGACAACCGCATTCTAAGTCTGTTGGTCGAAGACGCTCGCCGGTCCGCGGACAGCATTGGTCGCGAGATTGGGCTATCAGCCTCAGCAGTTCGCCGTCGCATCGCTCGGCTAGAGCGAGCCGGCGTGATCGAGAGCTACACGGCGGTGATTCGAGACTCCGGCGCGAGGATCGAGGCATTCGTCGAGTTGGAGCTCACCAGCGGTGCGGACGCTTCGGCGTTCTTGGACCGCGCGATGGGGGTGCCGGAGGTGCGCGAAGGGACTCTCATTGCAGGAGGCCCAGATGCCATTCTCCGACTAAGCACCGATAGCACCGACGAACTTGCTGCTGTGGTCCGGCGTCTTCGTCAACTCGACGAGGTTCGGACTACCAAGACATTGATCGCATTGACGACATCGAGGCGCCAGCCCGGCTCGCGGGAGATAGCCGCAAGGGACTTCTACTGAGATCATTGACCCCTGGGCGAGGCGATCGATCAATGCCTCGCCTCGCCCTAAGGAGCCGATCTTCCCCTCAGATCACCGGCGCTCGCCGCGATTCTTGACGAGTATCAAGATGATCTGAAGTGCGATCAGTAGCTCCAGCTGGACAACCGAAGCATCACTCATCGCTGGCCTCCTTTCTTTCTCGGAGGACCACAGCGAAGAGTTGTTGCCGGCAGGTCCGGAAACGTTACGATCCTGTGAACTCGCACTCAGACTCGCGGTTGCTGAGCCACGAGACGACCGAGGCCATCGGACGCCTGCATGAGGCGATTCGGTACAGCGCGGCCCCGACGATTCGCGGGGAGAGAGTCAGGCCTCCGGGACATCTGCCTGACTCAAAGTGCTTGGCGTCCAGACAGAACCCACACGCGGCGAACAGCGTTCATGAGGTCGGGCACCACGCCGGCGACCGCCTGCATCATGAGCGTCTGTGTAGCGTGATCGTCGGCGTTGAGGCTACACATCGCGGGAGCGGCGTCGCGCGTTTCGAAGACCATAGCCACCACCCGCATGAACGGCAAACGCCTTCGCGAC
The DNA here is from genome assembly GCA_052148875.1 of Solirubrobacteraceae bacterium. GTDB lineage: Bacteria > Actinomycetota > Thermoleophilia > Solirubrobacterales > Solirubrobacteraceae > Palsa-744. Next base: position 5,084 of record JBKQHH010000130.1, on the reverse strand, counting down.
ACCCACCCACCCGTCCGCACTATCAAGTAGATGCCGACCCGGAACGTGCTCGCCCGCTCCCTCCAACAACCAACGACCTCGTAGTCGGGGAGACAGGATTTGAACCTGCGACCGCCCCGGCCCCCAGGTCGTGACCGTGATTGAGAACCACCATTCAGACGCTCGACCGGCAACCCCAGATGGCGCCAGCTATGCATCGCGAGCAGGTTCCGGAGGAAATTGTTCCCCAATTGTTCCCCAGATGGCTCTCGGCTCGCGCAGGCCCGACACCAAAACCCCCGATTTGCAGCCACTTCCGAGGGGTGAGCGATGGGGCTCGAACCCACGACCGCCTGGACCACAACCAGGAGCTCTACCAACTGAGCTACGCCCACCACGACTTGAGGATCCGAGTTTAGCGACCCCCACTCGCCGCCGGCGCCTTGCCGCCCGTGCCCGCCGCCGGTTACCTGCCACCGCTTCGTTCGCTCATGAGCGCACCTGCCGTTCGGCGAGGGCAAGGCTCTCGCTCGGCGACAGGCCGCTGGAGCGCGCCGCCACCTCTTTCCACGTAGACAGCAGCCGTTCTGGATCCTCGCCAAGCAGCGACGCAAGCTGGACGCCCAGCGCAAGCGGGTCAGCGAGCGGCACCGCCTGCCCGAGCGCCTGCGCCGGAGCTGCTGGCCCAGGCGCCGGCGCGGCAGCGGCCGGCCCGGGCGCAGGCGGAGCAGCTGCCAGCGCCTCCCTGGCGCCCGTGAGCACCGCCTCGGTGACATCCTCGCCCTGGCGCTGCGCGGCGCGCCAGCCGCGGCCCATCGTCAGCTGATCGAGCGGCATGGCCGGGCCCTCGATGATCGTCAGCCTCGCCTTGTGAGGGCTCCACCTCCGTTCGCCGAAGTCGACCTGCTGTTCGCGCACCCACGGATCGACGATCGCCTGGAGCTCCGCGCGGGTGAGGTTGAAGCGGGACATGTTCTGCGGAAACTGGTGCAGCTCGACGTGATACATGCCCGGAAGGCTCGCACGTCCCCACCGGCTGCGCCGCGCTCTACTCCGCGGACCCGCCCGCCGTTCGCGCGGTAGCGACCGTCCCAGCCTCCGTCTGCGCCCCCCTCCCCACCTCGCTCGCCCCGCTGCCCAGGCGCGCGTGCATGATCTCCACCGCCTCGGGATTCGAGTCGATCAGCACGTAGTGGCGCCCGAGCTGCGCAGCCACGGCACCGAGCGTGCCGCTGCCCGCGAAGCAGTCCAGGCACCAGTCGCCCGGGCGCGTGGACGCGCCGACCATGCGCCGGACGATCCCCTCGGGCTTCTGCGTCGGGTAGCCGGTCTTCTCACGCCCGCTGGTCGGCACGATCGTGTGCCACCACACGTCCGTCGGGAGCTTGCCCCGCGCGGCCTTCTCCGGGGTGACGAGGCCCGGAGCCATGTACGGCTCGCGGTCGACCTCCGCGGAGTCGAAGAAGTACGCGGCGGGGTCCTTCACATATACGAGGATCGTGTCGTGCTTGGCCGGCCAGCGGCGCTTGGTGCGCGCCCCGTAGTCGTACGCCCAGATGATCTCGTTCAGGAAGCACTCGCGCCCGAAGATCTCGTCCAGCAGCAGCTTGCAGTGGTGGGCCTCGCGGTAGTCGATGTGGAAGTACAGCGTGCCCTCGCGCGTCAGCAGCCTGTGCGCATGCTCCAGGCGCGGCGCCAGAAACGCGAGATAGTCCTCGAAGCGGTCGCGGTAGCTGGACTGCGCGAGCAGCCGCGTGGTGTAGCGCTGCCCCTGGAACCCCGTGCGCTCGCCGTCCGCGTCGCGCGCCGCGCGCAGCGTCCTGCGCGCCTGCACCTTGCCGGTGTTGAACGGCGGATCGACGTACACCAGCTGGAAGGACTCGGAGGCGAACGCCGGCAGCAGCTGCAGGTTGTCGCCGAGCAGGATCCGGTCGATGCCGGCGTGGTCGATGCCGGTGCGGTCGCCGCCGGCGCCATCGAGGCCAGGGGATTCGCTCGGACCGGTCACGCCCGAGAGCCTACGTTCGCGCCCCGATGGAGCGCACGAGCTCGACCCACTGGTAGCTGCGACCGCACAGCGTGCGCCAGGCCGACGGCGCGGCCTCGCGCAGCGTGCCCTGGGGGTTGGCGCGCGCGGGCGTCAGGAAGATCGCGTCGATGACCGCCGCCCCGCCATCGCCGGGGGCCAGCGTGAAGCCCGGCCGCGTCACCCACACGCGGTGCTCGCCAGCGCCGAGCGTGACGGTGATCGGCGGGACGGTGTTTGGCACGAGCGAGTTGCCGTCGAGCTGCCCCGCGATCGACGCGATCCGCCTCCCGTCGACGCTCAGCTGCACGCTCGGCATGATCTGGCCCTGGACCCACACGTCCCACGCGCCGGGCGCCGGCAGCGCGAAGCTCGCCGTCAGCCGCCCGGGCGTGCTCATCACCAGGCCCTCGCGCTCGTGGCCCCAGCGGCGCGGATGCGAGGCGCGCGCCAGCGAGATGCTGACCAGCTCGGGAGCTTCGGCGGCGATCAGGCGCTCGCCGCCTCCGCGCGCCTGCCGCGCGACGCTTGCGATGCGCGCGCACTGCAGCGCCGGCGCGCCGGCGAGGCCGACGTGCGCCTCGGCCGCGGGGGCTTCCGGCCGCCGGCCCCACACCTGGTAGTAGGAGCCCTGCCACAGCAGGCGGTACGCGGACGGCGGGCGGCTGGCCGCGGGATCGCGACGCATGACGATCAGCGGATAGGCGAGCAGGGCGCTCGGCGCCGCCCGGTTCAGTTCGACGGGGTCGCCGTGGCCGCCCGCGGCGGCGGCGACGGCAACGGGCGGGTAGACGAAGTCGGGACCGCCCACGTCCAGGTCGCGCAGCTCGTGCATCGAGTATTCGTCGAAGTCCGTGAACAGGGTCGGGCCCCTGCCGGCGAAGCGGGAGTTCAGCGAGGCGAGCTCGTCGTAGCGCGCCGTCGGCGCGAGATCCGAGCTGTGGTACTGCAGCGCGTCGGAGGCCAGCACGCCGCCGGCCAGCGCGAGCGCGAGAAGCGCGGCGGCGGGGCGCCAGAGCGACCGGCGCGGCCGTGCCAGCAGCGCCGCCACCCCTCCCCACGCCAGCAGCACGACCAGCGGCGAGCTCAGCACGAGCGTCTTCGCGTCGGCCCACGTCGTGACCGACTGGCTGACCGCCAGCGACGCCGCCAGCATCAGCGCGAGCCAGCCGGCCAGCGCGTACGCGCGCACACGCAGCAGGTGTACGGCGCCGAGCAGCGCCGAGGCGAGCGCGAGCGCGATCAGCACGTCGGTGGCGAGCAGCGCGCCGCCGGCCGGAGCGAGCTTGTAGCTGCCGTTCAGCCACACGCCGAGCACCTGGACCGCGCGCAGCGGCGCGTGCAGGTTGCCTGAGTTGCTCGTCGAGGCGATCGCCTGCGCGATCCGCAGCGCCGCGGAGGCATACGCCCAGGTGGGCCACGCGGCGATCGCGAGTGCGATCGCCGCGACACCGACCGCCAGCAGCGAGCTGCGCGCGCGCATCCGTCCCGCGCGCAGCTCGCCGACGAGCACGACCGCGAGCACCGCCACAGGGGCCAGCGCCCACGCGCCGAACGCCAGCCCGAGCGCCGAGACCCCCGCGGCGAGAACCAGCGCGAACGGCAGCGCGCGGGACGGCGCCACGCCCAGCCAGCGGCGGTGCGCCACCGTGAGGGCGCCGAGCGCGAGCAGCATCGACAGCGCGGTGATTTCCTTGACCGACGCGAACAGCTCATACGCGTACACGAGCGCGGGCAGGATCGCGGTGAGGACGGCCAGCGCGGCCCACGCGCCCGCGAGGCGCATCCGCTGCGCGAGCAGCCACGCCGGCCCGCCGGCGCTGGCGAGCATGAACGCGTTGAACGGCTGGAACGCCCAGATCAGGGGCAGGCCCAGCAGGAACGCGCTGCCGCCGAACAGCGTGTCCGCGCCGGACGGATAGCTCGAGTCGTAGTAGTCGTGCATGAACTGCCCGTAGGAGTTGCGCAGGTCCAGGTGCGCGTAGTCCTGTCCGTGGCGGATCAGGAAGTCGGCGCCCAGCATGTGCACAGCCGAGTCGGCGAGCGCCATGTACGAGGAGAAGCTCGGCCGGCCGCCGAGGAGCACCGGCGCCAGCGCCAGCGCGTACGCGAGCACCGACACCGCGGGCAGCCACGGGCGCTCGTGCAAGCGCTGCGCGAGGCTCCGCACCCTCCCCCACGCGAGCGCGAACCCGGCGAGCGCGAACGCCGCCATCAGATAGGGCGTCGCCGGAGCGAGGAAGTGGATGTACGTGCTCAGCTGGGAGAGCGCGATCAGCGCGGCGGCCCCTACGGTCAGGATCAGGGGCGCCGGCAGCCAGGCGCCGCTGCAGCGGTCCACCAGCAGACCCGCCCCCGTGCACAACGCCGCGAGCGCGCATGGGTACAGCAGCACCGTCCCGACGAACATCGGCGCGATGCTAGAGCGCCGCTGCGCCTGGCGCGCGATCGTGGAGCCGGCGCATTTCTGACGATGCCCCCGGCTGGACTCGAACCAGCAACCCCCGGCTTAGAAGGCCGGCGCTCTATCCAGTTGAGCTACAGGGGCAGACGGACGCCTCCCAATGCGTATCGGAGACGAGCGAGCGCCGCTCGGACCGTCTTATCGTGGCACGTCTCGAGGACCGATCACGGCGTCCTGCGGCCCCTCGATGCGCTTGCGCCGCGACCGGGCGGCGACAGTACTTAGGCGCGCTTGAGCAGAAATCTGTAAAAGTTCCGTCCATGAGTCCGGTGGAGAGCGACGAGGAGGACCTGACGCGCAAGCAGCGCCGCGAGCAGGCGCGCGCCAATCGCAAGGCCATGGAGGAGGCCGAGACGGCGAGCGCGGCACGGCGCAAGCGCTTGACGCAGCTCGGCGCCGTGCTCGCCGTGGTGGTGGCGGTGATCGTGATCATCGTGATCGCGACGGGATCGGGCGGATCGAAACCCCCGGCGGCCGGCTCCGGCGGAGCGCAGAAAACCGACACGGAAGTAACCGCGCTGGTGGACGGGATACCCCAGAGCGGCAACGTCCTCGGCAGCCCGACCGCCCCGGTGACACTTCAGTACTTCGGCGATCTCGAGTGCCCGATCTGCA
>JBKQHH010000129.1:0-19361 GCA_052148875.1 Solirubrobacteraceae bacterium | reverse complement strand
CGCCTGGTAGATCGACTGGAACTCCGCCGGCACCAGAGGAGTGACCGTGACGAATGACAGCATCTGCCCGGCCTTCATCAGCGCGCCCTTGGAGCGTCCGAGCAGCTCGGCGTAGCGCTCCGCCGTGTGGACAAGAAATTCGGTGCTGTCCGCGCCCGTCAGCTTGCCACGCAACCCGACCACGGCAGCCTCGCCCGCCGTGCGAGCGCTGAGTGCGGCCAGCGGGGCGGAACGTCGCAAGCGTCCACGATCGACGCCGTCACCCTTGGCCGGCGTCTCACCGCCCGGGAACGGCCAGGCTCGCCGATCAGGCATGGTTGCTCGCCGCCTGGCGGTCGGCGAAGAACGCGTGCTCGCGCTTGCCCATCGCAGTACGCGGCGCGGCGTTCTCCAAGTGCTCTGCCGCAATGTAGCCCCAGTGATTACCGGCGCGCAGCTGCGCGACCACCGACGCCGCCCCTATCTCAACCCGGCTCATCAGTGTGTACTCGGGCGACGCGGTGATGTGCCGGAAAGCGTTGCCCGAGGGGCCGTTGGGCGAACACCTGCGTTCGATCCGTCTCGCCACGTAGTCAGGGGTGACGACGAACCGCTGCTCCGACCAGAGCATCGCAAAGCCCTCCCACCAGTAGGCGAACACTTCCTCGGGAGTGACGGGGTCCGAGGATCGCCAGAACCCAGCCTCGACGCAGGCCCGCCATGTCCCGAGCACGTCATGACGCAGACATGCGCGCGCGATCACGTCGAACATCTCGATCTGCTCGCGGCGGAAGCGCTTGACGCAGCCAAAGTCCAGGAAGCTCACGCTCCCGTCCTCGTGGAAGATGTAGTTGCCGGGGTGCGGGTCGGCGTTGAACGAGCAGAGGCGTTTATAGGTGCCATAGACGAAGCGCCAGATCGCCTCCGCCCATTGGTCGCGGAGTTTCTGCCCGGCTGTGAGGGCATCGTCCCAGGACCGGCCCTGCACGAGCTCCTGGGTCAGCACGCGACCGGTGCACAGCTCACCGACTATCGCTGGGACGTGGATGAACGGGTGTCCGCGGTAGTACTCGGCGAACTCGGCCTGGTTGGCCGCCTCCAGACGGTAGTCGAGCTCCTCGGCGATGCGAACGCTCATCTCACGCGCCGCGCCGCGCAGGTCAAGACTGAGCTTCCGTGTGGACATGCTGCCCAGGGTCAAGCTCAGAAACGCCACCAGGAGCTCCGTGTTCTTCAGGTCGGCGCCGATCGCGTCCGCCACCCCCGGATACTGGATCTTGACCGCGACCGCGCGACCGTCGTTCAGCCGGGCGGCGTGGACCTGGCCCACCGACGCCGCCGCGAGCGGCTCCCAGTCGAACTGGGCGAACACGCTCTCGGTCCGCAGGCCAAGCTCACGCTCGAGCACCGTGCGCGCAAGCTCGCCCTCCATCGGCGGCGCCTGATTGCGCAGTCGCGCCAGCGCCGCCTGGTAGATCGCCTGGATCTCCGCCGGCACAGCGGGACCGATCGACGCGAACGAGAGCATCTGACCGGCTTTCATCAGGGCGCCCTTGGAGCGTCCGAGCAGCTCGGCGTAGCGCTCGGCCGCGCGGACGTGAAGCTCGGTGCTGTCCGCGCCCGTCAGCTTGCCACGCAACCCGACCACGGCAGCCTCGCCAGCTGTGCGAGCGCTCAGTGCAGCCAGCGGGGCGGCGCGTCGCAAGCGCCCGCGGCCGATGCCGTCATCGTTCGACAGTGCGTCGCTTGGCCTTGGGGGAACCCAGGCATCGGACACCGAACACGTCCCTTTCGTCGGGATACTGACTTCAGCTAAGTGTATACTTAGAGAGGCCCATGTCAACCACGACTCGCGAGCGCATCGTCGACGAAGCGATGCACCTGTTCAGCCAGCACGGATATGCCGCCACCAGCATCGCCAAGATCGAGGCCGCGGCCGGACTCACCCCGGGCGCGGGCGGGCTCTACCATCACTTCGCAAGCAAGGAAGCGGTCCTCGCTGCCGGCATCGAGCGCCAGCTCTCGCGGCTCGGCGCGCTCCGTGAGATCCGGCACGTGCTCGGATCGTTGGGAGACCTCCGCGCCGAACTGACGCTGACGGCTCGCTACGTCCTCGCCGAGCTCGACAGCGAGTCCGAGCTGCTGCGCATCCTCGCCTCCGACGTCCGCAACCGGCCCCAGCTGCTGAGCACCGCCGTCGAGGAGCTCGTCAGCTCGACGTTCACGGGCTTTGCCACGTGGATCAGCGAACGCGCCGAGCGCCCGATACCGGACGAGGAAGCCACGGCGATAGCCGCCGTCGGCCTCGGGTCGCTGCTCTCCTCCCGCCTGCTACGCGACGTCCTCGGCATCCCAGCCCAAGTCGACGACCAAGCGCTGGTCGACACCTGGGTGCAGATGATGGTCACAGCTCTGGCCGATCCCGCGCAAGCCTGACCCGCGGGAGGGCTCCGCTGTAGGGATGGTCACGCGAGGTGTATCCCGGTATCTCGATGAATAAGCAGTCCGGTGCCAGCTGGCATCAGGCTCGCAGGGCCAGCGTGCGCCGCTGCCACGCACAGCGACGCTGATGAGCACGCGATCGTGGCCAGTTGGCCTGACGGGTCCAGCACAGGATGCTGCCACGACAAATGACTAACAATGCGCGCCGAAGCCGCCCCCAGCATCACACCCTCTCGATCGTCTCTTGTCGAACGAATGACGGGCGCGTCTGGATTGGGGGTCACCGAGCGCCACGGCTATGAGCCAGCGACCCTCGGCGCTGCGGCCCAAACCTCGATCTCGTCGTCCTCGGGGGGCAAAGTCCGGGACAGACCCCCGTCGCTCCTGCGACGCGACCCGTGCGACCGTAGGCACGGCAGACTCGACGCTGCCGTGGTCCCACCGGCGCGGCCTGAGCCGCGCTCAGCGACGACCGCGCTCGCGCTCGCGCTCGACCAGCAGCGCGAACGTCGGGCACGCGCGGGCGGCGCGCAGCGCGTGCTCGAGCTGCGCGCCGGCCAGCGATCCCTCGTCGATCACCGGGTAGCCCCACTCGTCCAGCGTGATCCGCTCCGGGAGCAGCTCGGCGCACATGCCCTGCGCCTCGCAGGCGATCGGGTTGACGCGCACGCGATGGCTCATGGGCGCGCGGTCGCTTCGCTCACCGGCCGATCGGGCAGCGGCAGCTCTCCGGGACGCGAGCAGGCGTCGCACGGCCCGTGTCGCGCGTGGTCGGCGAACTCGGCCTGGAAGGTCTCCAGCGCGCTGAGGATCGGGTTGAGCGCTCCGTCGGGATGGCCGCACGCGCCGCGGCGGGCGATGAGCGAGGCGAGGCGGTCGATGCGCTGCGCGACCCTGGCTTCGGCGACGCCGCCGGCGAGCTCCTCGAGCGTCGTCGCGAGCGCGTCCAGGCCGTGCACGCACGGGCCGCACTGGCGGGCGCTCTGGCCGGCGAGCCAGCGGGCGACGCGCGCCGTTTCCGCGACCGGGCAGGCGTGCTCTGAGAGCAGCAGCACGACGCCCGCCCCCAGCGAAGCGCCATGGGGGGCGAGGTGTTCGTTGGAGAGCGCGACGCCTTCCAGGTGCGGGGCGCCCACCCAGGCGCCCGCGTAGCCGCCCACCAGCACCCCTCGCAGGCGCGCGGTGCTCCCGCCTCCGGCGCGGATCAGCGAGGACAGCGAGGCGCCGTGCTCGATCTCGTACACCCCCGGGTGGGCGACGGGGCCGGACAGCGTCACGAGCGCCGACCCGGGCTGGGTGGGGGTTCCGAGCTCGCGGAACCACGCCGCCCCGTGGCGCGCGATCAGCGCGACGTGCGCGACGGTCTCGACGTTGTTGACGAGCGTCGGACGCTGCCTGACGCCCTGCTCGAACGGCATCGGCGGAGTGAACGTCGGCTTGGCGGGACCGCCGCCCAGGAAATTGACCAGAGCGGACTCCTGGCCCGCCACGTAATGGCCGGGCACCGCCGTCAGGCGCAGCGCCGGGCCGCGTTCGGATCGGGCGCGGGCGCGTTCTTCGATCGCGCGCGCCATGCTCTCGATTCCCGCGCCGGCCGACTCGCACGCGCATACGATCACCTCATCCGCGCCGACCGCCTCGGCCGCCAGGATGCCTCCGTCGAGCACGAGGTGCGGCAGCGACTCCAGCAGCGTGCGGTCCTTGAGGCTCGCGGGCTCGCCCTCGGCGGCGTTGACGACGACGATCGCGCGCCGGCGCGCGCTGGCGACGGCGCGCATCTTGGCGGCCGTGGGAAATGCCGCGCCGCCGTGGCCGAGCAGTCCCGCGCGCTCGATCTCCGCGATCAGCATGCCCGCCCGCTCGCGGGCGCGGCGGCGCCCGCCGCCGGTCGCCGGCAGGGGCCCGTGCACGGCGAGGTGCTGCTCGAGGCTGAGCGCGCCCTGCGCGCGGATTCCGCTCAGCAGCCGCGGCAGCGCCGGCGCGCGCGGCTGGACGGTGGCGGGCGCCAGCTCGGTGATCGTCGAGGGCGACGCGCTCATCGCTGCCCCCCGCTCGAGCCGGCGTGTGTGTGGCTGTGCCCCAGCAGCGCGGCGGGCGTGCCCGCGCGGCGCGCCCATTCGGAGCCCAGCGGACCGCTCGGCAGCCACAGCACGAAGAACAGCGCGAACCCTCCCGTGCCGGCGAGGGCCGCGCCGCGCCAGCGGACGTCCCGCGGCCAGCCGACGAGCACGCGCGTGAGCACCGCGGCCGCGACCAGCGCGATGCAGGCGATGCTCAGCGCCAGCAGCCAGCTGCTGCTGGCGTCGCTGCCCGTGCCGAAGCCGTGCACCAGCGCGATCGGCCAGCTCGCGTACGTGAGCCAGTGGACGGCGCGCCAGGTCGAGTACCCCATGCGCGCGCGCATCAGGCTCGTGACGATCACCGCCAGGATCAGGTCGAAGGACACGGCGCCCAGCCCCAGCCAGAAGGGCCGGTAGGAGCCGACGAACGGGATGAACGCGTCGGCGATCGGGATCGAGGCGAAGCTGTCCAGCACCGAGGTGAGGATGTGCACCACGAGGAACACGAGCGCCAGCAGCGAGACGTTGCGGTGCAGCGAGTCGACCACGAAGCGGGGCCAGCGCGGGGTGCTCCAGCGCTCGACGTCGACCACGCCGAGGGCGATCGCGAGCGTCAGCAGCAGCAGCGCGACCGCGCCCGTCGAGCGGGTCAGGTACCAGTAGACGCTCGGCCCGGCGGCGGCGAGTTGCGCGCTCATCCCGCGAGCGCCTCCCATGTCGTGAGCGCCTCGGCGGCGTCCTGCGCCGGCCAATCGCCGACGGCCGTGACGTTGCCCTCCCAGTCGAGGAGCCGGGCGGGCAGGCCGAGTCGCGCCAGCCACGTGGCGGCCGCCCGCGCCCGTACGAGCGCGGCCGTCGCGGCGATGTTGGCGTCGGTGCAGCTGGCGGCGGCCACGCTCACCGTTCGCCACGTGTCGCGCACGGGCGCTCCGGTGTCGGGGTCGATGATGTGGTGCATGGTGTGGCCGTCGTGGGCCCAGCGTCGCACCGCGGTGCTCGACGTGGCCAGGCCGCCGGAGCGGATCGAGACCGTCTGGCCCGGCGCCGACGGATGGCTGCGATGGTCGTCGGTGACCCTGATCCGCCAGCCGCCCGCTGGGGCGCTCCCGGAGGTGGCGACGTCGCCGCCGAGGCTGACGAGCACGCCGCAGCCCGCCGTCCTCTCGGCCGCCGCGGCGGCGCGGTCGGCGGCCCAGGCTTTGGCGCTTGCGCCGAGGTCGAGCCTGACGCCCGCCGGCACCCTGATCGAGGAGCTGGCTCGGTCGAGCGCGATCTCCCGCCACCCCTCGCGTATCCGCGCGGTGATCGCCACAGGCGCCTCGGGCTCGCCCGTCGCGGGAGCGAGCAGGCGCCAGTCGCGGTCGTATCCCACCAGCTCGAGCGCGCGCCCGACCGTCGGGTCCACGTCGCCGTCGCTGCACTCGGCGGCGCGCACCGCGACTTCGAGCGCCTCCATCAGCAGCGGGCTGGCCCGCGTCGAGCGACCTGCGCGCGCGTTGACGCGCGAGAGCTCGGAGTCGGCCCGGAAGCGGCTGCAGGCCCGGTCGATCGCGGCGAGCTCGCGTTCGACCGTCGCGCGCGCCGGCGCGAGCGACGCGGGGTCGCCGACGCGCAGCACGACGCTCGTGCCGAGCGCCTCCCACACCGCGGTGGCGAGCGCCGCCGATGCGCGCGGAGCGGCGCGCACGTCGGGAGTCGCGCGCATCTCAGGAGCCACCGGAGACCACCGGAGCCGAGGCTTCCGGTTCGGGGGCGGATTCGTGGGCGGGCGCCGATTCCTGTGCCGGCGCGGATTCCTGGGCGGGCGCGGATTCGTGGGCGGGCGCCGATTCCTGTGCCGGCGCGGATTCCTGGGCGGGCGCCGATTCCTGCGTGGGCGCCGATTCCTGGGCGGGCGCGGATTCCTGCGCGGAGGTCTGGGATTCCGTCGTGGCCTGCGGCGCCTGGGCGGGCGGCTGGAGCGGGTGCGTGGACGTCTTCGCGGGGGTGCGCGCGGCGCTGGCCGAGGCCTTGCCACTGCTCGTCGACGCGGGCTTCCTGGCCGTCCTGCCGTGGAAGGCGCTCGCGGCCGTCTCGGCGAACAGCCCGGTCAGCGCGACGCTGCCGGCGATCAGCCAGCGGTTGAGCCGGCCGAGCTCGCGCAGCGCAGCGTCGCGGGTGTGGGTCGTGTGGATCGCCATCTCGATTCAGTGATGGTGGTGAAACAGGCCGGAATCGTGAAGCCAGGGACCGAACTGGGGGATCACCAGGACCGCCAGCACGAGCCCCGCGACCAGCGCGCCGGCGAGTGCCAGGATACGACCCGCGCGCCCGGTCACATCGCTGCTCAGATCCTCGTAGCGGTCATAGTCGGCGCGCAGCGCCTCGGGCATCGCGGGCAGGTGACCGACCACGTGCAGCGCCATCAGCACGAGCCACACGAAGAAGCTGTCCTTGTGGATCGGGAACAGCGTCCCGCGCGAGGACGGTCCGGCGAACAGCAGCGCGACGCCGCTGCCGAAGACCACGACGGTGGACAGCACGACCAGCGGCGCGAGCACGCGCAGCTCGAGCGGCGGCGGCCCCTTGCGCCGGTAGCGCGGGTCGGCGGTGTAGTAGCGGACGAAGCGGTAGCCCGTGCTCGACAGCTTCAGCAGCACCGGCGGAATCAGCAGCATCCCCAGGAACAGGTGCTCGGACAGGAGGCCGTGGATGCGCAGGATCGTGATCCCGAGCATCGCCAGCAGGACGATCAGCGTCGCCCCGACGGCGGTGGTGAGGCGCTCGTTGCCGGCCGTCCCCCCGCCCGTCAGGCGATCGGCGCGCATGCGCGCCGGGTACGCGTGCGAATCGGCGGCGCGTGCGTGCGAATCGGCGGCGCGTGGCCGCTCGGCGGGTGTCCGCTCCGCGACAGCGGAGGTCGTCTCGTGGCCTGCTGCCATGGTTTGAGTGTGTGCACGCTGACTAAGGATCGGGTAACCGCTCGATGAGAAATCTCATCGGAAGCGCGCGCAGGGCTATGGGGCGCGGCGTCGACGCCTCTATCCTCCAGGGATGGGCATCGCCGCGGACTCGAGCCCTGGGCGCACGGCTCCGCCGCTCGACGCGCGGGGCGGCGATCGGGGATCCGTCAACCCCGCACGGGTGCTGCTGATCGAGGACGAGCCGGGGATCGTGGACTTCGTGCGTCGCGGCCTGGAGGCCGAGGGCTTCGCGGTGGAGGCGGCGCTGGACGGGATCGAGGGCGAGCGGCTGGCGCTGCAGGGCAGCTTCGACGCGGTCGTGCTGGACCTGATGCTGCCGCGTCGCGACGGCCTCGAGGTGCTGGATGCCGTGCGGCAGGCGATGCCGAGCCTGCCCGTGATCGTGCTGACGGCGCGGGACGGGATCGAGGATCGTGTCGGGGGTCTGGAAGCCGGCGCCGCGGACTACCTGGTCAAGCCGTTCTCGATGGCCGAGCTGGTCGCCCGTGTGCGCGCTCAGCTGCGGGTGATCGCGCAGGCTTCGGCGCGGCTGCTCCATGCGGAGGACATCGAGGTCGACCTGCTGACCCGCAGGGTGCGCCGCGGCGGCAGGCAGGTGGCGCTCTCGACGACCGAGTTCGAGCTGCTCGTCTACCTGCTGCGCCACCACCGCCGGGTGGTCTCGCGCGAGCAGATCCTGAGCTCGGTGTGGGGCTATGAGCACGATCCGGCGACCAACGTCGTGGATGTGTACGTCGGCTATCTGCGGCGCAAGCTCGGCGCCCCCGGCGACCCCGCGCCGATCTTCACAGTGCGCGCCGTGGGCTATCGCCTCGGCAGCGCGACCTGATCGCCCATGCTCTCGCGCATCGGACGTCTGGCTCCCGCCGGCCTGCGCTGGCGCCTGGCGGGCTGGGTGACGCTCGTGACGCTCGGCTGCACCGCGGTCGTGTTCGTCGCCGTCTACGGTGGCACCGGCGACCAGCTGCGCCACCAGATCGACGGCGAGATCGCGGGCGACGCGGCCGAGCTCGCCCACAATCTCGTGCTGGCGAAAGCCCGCACTCCGCGGCAGCTCGCGCAGGCGGCCACTCGCTACGTCCAGAATCAGCCGTTCGGCGCGAGCTCGACGCTGCTGTTCGCGCTGACCGCGGGACAGGCGCCGAGCACCAACCGGCCCGAGCTGTTCGGCCACCGCGCTCCCGACAACGGGGAGACGCCCGCCGAGCAGGAACAGGAGAACCGGCTGTCCGCGCACCTGCTCGTGGCGGGGAACGGCTACACCACGCTGCTGCTTCCCGACGTCGGCAACCTGCGCCTGCTCAAGCGCTCGCTGCGCGTCGCCGGGGGGCTGGAGGTCACGATTGGCGTGGGGGAGCCGCTGGCGGCCGTCGCGCACGCCCAGCGGGGCGTCGCCCGCGCGTTCATCCTCGCCGGGCTGCTGGCGCTCGCGGGCGCGCTGCTGGGCGCCTGGCTGATCGGCACGCGACTGTCGCGCCCGCTGCGCAGCATGGCCGCCGTGGCCGCGCGCGTGGACGCCGGCGATCTGCACCCGCGCATCCACGACGCGGGCGGCCAGAGCGAGGAGGTGAGGGTGCTGGCCGACGCGTTCAACCACATGCTCGACCGTCTGACCGAAGCGTTCGCGGGCCAGCGCGCGTTCGTCGCCGACGCCTCGCACGAGCTGCGCACGCCGTTGACGGTCATCCGCGGTCAGCTGGAGGTGCTGGCCTCCCAGCGCGAGCCCTCCGGCGAGGAGGTGCGCCGCGTCGAGCGTCTCGTGCAGGCGGAGATCGCGCGGATCAGCCGCCTCGTCGACGATCTGCTGCTGCTCGCGAGGACCGAGCAGAGCGAGTTCCTGCGCGTCGAGCCGATCGATCTTCCCGTGTACGTGCGGGAGCTGTGGGACGGGGTCAGCCTGCTCGCCGACCGTCGCTTCGAGCTCGGCCCCGTCCCACAGGGGACGCTCCGCGCCGATCCGGATCGCCTCGCCCAGGCGCTTCGCAACCTCCTGACCAACGCGATCGACCACACCGCTCCCGAGCGCGGGCTGGTGCGAATGCGCGTGGAGACGAGCTCCGGCGGGCGCGTGCGCTTCAGCGTCGAGGACGACGGTCCCGGCATTCCCGTCGAGCAGCGCGAGCGCGTCTTCCGTCGCTTCCATCGCACCGACGCGGCGCGCGACCGAGCGTCCGGGGGCACGGGCCTGGGGTTGGCGATCGTGCGGGCGATCGCCGACGCGCCCGGTGGCCGCGTCGGCGCGGGCGCGTCGCCGGAGGGGGGAGCGCGCATCGAGCTCGAGCTGCCCGGGTTCGCGCCGGCGCGAACCCGCGTGGACGCCTACGCGGCGACGGGCACGCGGTAGCGGCGCGAGCGCGGATCCTGTTCGAGCAGGCCGACCGTGAGCAGCGTCGTCATGTAGCGGTGCGTCGTGCTCGGGCTCAGATCGAGGCGCGTGGCGACGTCGGTCACCGTCAGCGCGCTGCCGTCGGTGGGGAAGCAGGCGAGCACGAGCAGGCCCAGCAGCAGCGATCGCGACAGACGCGGGCTGCTCGACAGCGCCGCGTAGTTGGACGCGAGCTCTCGATCGGCGAGGCCGTGCAGGCGACTCGATACCCCGCCTCCGTCCGAGCCGCTGCGCACCACCCGATTCACCTGGGTTCGCGTCAGCTGTATGGTGACACCACTGGCCGTCATCGAGCTCTGATCCTGTGCGGTAGACGCGAGCCGGACGCCGCTCGGCGCCCGGCTCGGTCACTGGCGAGACGAAAGCGGGATCTGGACCTGGCGCGCCTTGCGTGGCTCTCGCATGAATCCAGCTTCACGCGCTGCGATGATCGCGCCGGAGGACCCTTCGAGCAAGGGGAAAGTCCAATACTTGAGTCTCAAGTACGCAGCCGAATGGCGTGGCCACCCGCGCCGGTGCGCAGCCGAACGGCGCGGACGCCCGCGCCGGCGAGCAGCCGGCCCGTCGCGCGTCGCGCTCTGAGCACCGCCATCGTCGGCGCCGCGAGGGTGCCCATCGTCTCCAGCACCCGCTGCGCGGGGATCAGCGCGGCGGGCGTCGACGTGGTGGGCGCGGACAGGTAGAAGCTGGACATCGCCGCGAGGATCGTCGCGTGCTGGACGCTCTTGGGGAGCAGTTCGGTGGCGCGCATCGCGCGGGCCGCGATCGCGCTCAGGCGGGCGGCCGTCTCCTCGGCCGAGGCGTAGTGGTCGATCAGGCAGTGCTGCCCCGCCTCGATGTCGTCGTGGCGGTCGATCAGGCTGTCGAGCAGCACGTGCAGCGCGCCGATCCACGGGAAGTACGCGCGTTCGGTCGCCGCCGCCTCGCCCACGCGCAGCGCCGGCTGCGCGGCCGCGGCGATCAGCGCGAACACGGTCAGCGACGAGGCTGCTCCGGCGGCCGTCTCCCACCATCGCAGCCCCGTGCCGGCGGGGGTCAGGCCGGCGGCCCATCCGGCGAGTGCGCGGCGGGCATCCCCCTGGGCTCCGTGGTTGAGGCTCTGATAGGCGATCATGCGCCTGGCCGAGCGCAGCGCCGGCTCGGCCACGGAGGCGTGCGAGGGCAGCGCGCCGAACGCGAAGCGGCACGTGTCGACCAGGTGCGTCATGTAGCCGTTGTCGCGGCTGACGCAGTTGTGCTCGTAGTAGTCCGGGTGATCGCCGCCCGGGTCCAGCGCGGTCAGCAGCGCGAGGTGCAGCTGGCGGCCGTTGGCCACGGGAGCGGCGCTCGGCTGCTCGGCGAGCGTGTCGATGTAGTCATAGATGGCCTGAAAGGCGACGACCGCGCGCACGACGCGCTCGCGGTGCACGCGGGGAACGAGCACCGCGAACGCGGCCGCGCCCTCGAGGTTCCCGCGCTCGGCCCTCTGGGTGAGCAGCGCGAGCCTGCGCAGCACCGGATCGGGTATCTGGCGCGCCCGCTCGCGCCAGTGCCGGAGCTCGCGCCCGACGAGCGGGAAGATGTCCAGCCAGTATCTGGAGGCGGCCCCCGCGAAAGCACTCGCAAGCGCGAGTTGACTTCGGGCGGGAGCAACCACCAGAATAGTTTCGTTGGCCTGAGCGGCGATACATAGTCACTCCTGAAAGCTCGCGCGGGTCGGCGCCCGCGCCGCGGCCAGCCCTGGAAGCGCGATCACGGCCAGCGCGAGAGCGGCGAGCAGCACGAGCTTGAGCAGCACGCTCCCCAGCCCGACCTGGAACGGCGCCGGAAAGTTGGTCTCCAGCCGCAGCCAGCGGCTGGCCAGCGCGTGGCCGTAGACGCCGGCGACGGCGCCGACGATACCGCCCACGCCGAGCACGATCGCGCTCTCCAGCAGCAGCGCGCGCAACAGCTGCGCGGTGCCGTAGCCCTGGATCTTCAGCGAGGCGAGCCGCGCCCGCCGCTGCCAGATGGCGGCGCTCAGCGCCGAGGCGACCGCGAGCGCCGCGGCGATCAGCAGCAATTTGGAGATCTCGCTCAGCGCGTACAGCCCCTGGCGCGAGTCGGCCGCGTATTGGGCCTGGCGTTCGTGGAAGGTCTGGACGCCGAGCCCGGGGCGCCGGTCGATCGCCCGCACGACCGCGCGCCTGCCCGCGGCTTCGCTGACGCCCGGTCGCAGATTCACCTCGAGCGCGCTCGGCTGCGTGGTCTGCCAGTAGCGGGCGTAGTCGAGCGAGCTGATGATCACGGCGCCGGGCGACCATCCGAGGTTCGTCGTGATCGCCGCGACGCGCAGGCGCTCGGCGCCGCTCGGCGTGGGCAGGGCGAAGGACGCGCCGAGCGCGAGATGGCGTTCTTCGGCGAAGCCCTCCGAGATCGCCGCCCATCCCCCCGCTCGCAGCCGCTGCGTGGCGCGCTCGAGCTCGCCGTGCAGCAACTGGCTCGCGGGGATCGGCGCGTCGTCTCCGGGGGGCCTGGCGATGATCCACATGCGCCGCCGCCCGACGTCGAGGAACCCGCCCTGGTAGGTCCGCACCGACGCGATCCCGGGGGCGCGCGCGATCGCCGCGGCGGCGCCGCCGGCTTCGAAGGAGTTGGTCGTCAGGTCGTTGCCGCCGGTCGTCACCCACAACTGCGCTGTGTGCAGGTATTCGGTGAAGTTGGCGTCCAGGCCGCGCAGCAGGTCGGCGCGCGCCCCGCCGATCGCGACGCTCCCGTAGACCGCGAGGGCGGCGATGCCGGCGAGCGCGACCGAGCGGGTGGTGACGGCGCGCAGCTCCGAGACGACGACGATCAGCGAGCTGCTGGGCACGCGTTCGCCGGCCCAGCGCAGCACGTGCGCGACGCCGACGAACAGGCTCGGGATCGCGAGCAGCGCGGCCAGCGCGAGCGCCATCCCGCCGATGATCGTCAGGCCCGGGGCGCTCAGCACCATCGCGGTGATCGCCGCGAGCAGCGCGGCGCCGACGAGCGAGAGCTTCAGCGGGGTTCCCCGCGCGAGCACCTCGCCTCCGCCAGATCGATCGCGAAACACCGCGTCGGTGGGGCGGCCCGGGCGCAGGTCGAGCGCCGGCGAGAGCGACGCGAGCATCGTCGCGAGCACGCCGCACCCGACCGCGATCAGGATCGTGCCGGCGTGCAGGGCCTCCTGCGTGCCGATCGGAAAGGCCGTCGTCAGATAGGCGGGTATGCGATGCAGGAAGGCATGGGAGAGCAGGTCTCCGAGCACGACGCCGACCGCCGAGGCGACGACGCCGAGGACGGCCGCCTGAAAGGCCAGCAGCACGACGATCTGGCGCCAGTCGTAGCCCTGCATGCGCAGGTCCGCCACGAAGCGCCGTCGCTCGGGCACCGTCAGCAGCATCGCGTTGAGCGCCAGCAGGAAGCCGACCATCACGCTGATCGCCGCGAACAGCGACGTGGACTGGTCGTTGGGCTTGACCGCCTCGGCGAGCAGGGTCAGCTCGTCGTCGGCCGCCACCACGCTCAGGCGCCCGGCCGCGAGCGTGCGCAGCTCGGCCGCCACGCGGCGTTCGGACCCGGGCTGCGGCTCGATCAGGATCTGCGTCAGGCGGCGCGGCATCCCGGCCAGTCGCTGGGCTTCAGGGAGCAGCCCGACGGCGATGGGGCTCGAGGCGAGCACCCCGAACGGCGTGCTCTTCAGCACGGCGCCCACCGTGACCGTGCGCGCGGAGCCGAAGGCGAGGACCGTGACCCGGTCGCCCGGTTCGGCGCCCACCGCGGCGGCGACGCTCGCCGGCAGGATCAGCCCTCCGGAGAAGCGAAAGCCGGCCAGCCCGAAGTCCTGCGTGTCGAAGCCGCCCAGGCCGACCACCGCTCCGGTGATGCCCAGCAGCTGCACCGAGGAGCGGCCGTGCGGTCCGACCACGGCGACGTTCTCACGCAGGATCGGCGCAGCCACGCGCACGCCCGGCAGGTGGCGGCTCGTTTCCTGGAGCCGTTCGTCGAATCCGCTGGAGGAGCGCGCCGCCAGCTGCAGCCGCGCCGAGCCGGTGACCAGATGCACGAGTTCTCCCGCCGAGCCGGTCAGGCTGGCGTTGGCGACGAGCACGCCGAGGACGAGCGCCACGCCGACCGCGATTCCGCTGCCCGCCAGCAGCTCCTGGGCGACGTGCGAGCGCAACCGAACCCGGTACAGGTGCGCGAGCATGCTCAGGCGGACCCCCGCGACCGGGGGGTTGAAAGCTCGCTTCACGACGGGGTCGCTGCCAGCTCCGGGTCCAGCCCGTCGGCCATGTGGCCGTCGCGCAGCGTGTGCACGCGATCGGCGAACGGCGCCGCGTCGAGGTCGTGCGTCACGAGCAGTCCGGGGATGCCCCGCTCGTGGCAGATGTCGCGCATGAGGGCGAGTATCTCGCGGCTGCGCTTGGAGTCCAGGTTGCCGGTCGGCTCGTCTGCGAGCAGCAGCCGCGGCTCGTTGGCCAGCGCGCGGGCGATCGCGATCCGCTGGCGCTCGCCCATCGAAAGCTGCTCGGGCGTGTAGTCGGCGCGTGCGGCCAGGCCGACGCGCTCGAGCCACGGCAGCGCCCTGCGCCGGCCCTCGCGCAGCGTGCAGCCGTCGCCGGTCAGCTTGATCGTGGCGTTGTCGAGCGCCGAGGTGTGCGGCATCAGGTGAAAGGCCTGGAAGACGAAGCCCACGTCCCGGCGTCGGTAGAGCGCGCTGTCGCGCTCGGACAGCTCGCTGAGCGCCCGTCCGTCGAAGTGGACGCTGCCGCTGTCCGGGGCGCTGAGCGCCGCCGCCAGCATCAGCAGGGTCGTCTTGCCCGAGCCGCTCGGGCCGTACAGGGCCACGAACTCCCCGCCGGAGACCGTCAGCGACACGCCGTCGACGGCCTTCACGGTCTCGACGTCGGTCGAGTAGTGCTTGACGACCTCGCGCAGCTCGAGCGTGCTCACTGCCCGGAACGCTCCGCCACGGCGCGCCTGCGCCCCGGCAGCTGCACGACGGTGCCCCGCGACTCGGTCGAGAGCAGCTCGCCGTCGCAGATCGACGTCATGACCCCCACCCCCTGCAGTGCGGCCATTTCCTCGGAGGCCATCAGCAGCGTGATCTCGCGCTCGCGCGTCGCCGAGCGCAGCAGCGCGAAGAACCTGTCGCGGTCGCCGAGGTTCGGCAGCAGCGCCGGTTCGTCGAGCACCAGCAGCCGCGGCTCGCGAGCGAGCGCCCGCGCGAGCATCACGCGCGCCCGCTCGGTCAGCGACAGCGACGTGGTGAGCTCCGCGGCGCCCGCGACGCCGACCTCGACCCGGTCGAGCGCGTGCATCGCCCTGTGCCGGGCCTCGCGCATCGTCAGGCCCTCGCTCCCCAGCGACGTGGCCACGTGGTCGACGACGCTCTCGCCCGGAGTCGCGCGCCAGTCCGCGGCGGACATGAACGCGATCTCGCCTCGCAGCAGGCGCCCGCGCTCGCCGGCGGTCATGCTCGCGATGTCGCGGCCCTCGAAGCGGATCGTTCCCGAGTCCGGCAGCGCGATGCCGGCCGCGAGGCGCAGCAGCGTGGACTTGCCCGAGCGCCGCGCGCCGTACACGCCGACCGACACGCCCGCGTCGACGTCCAGCGACACGCGGTCGAGCACGAGGATCTCGCGGCTGCCGTCGGGGAAGCGCTTGCTGACGTTCAGAAAGGAGAGCAGCGGCGTCATCGCGGCGGCGGCGCTACTGGCTGCGTTCGAGGAACTCGTTGATTCGCCTGCGGGTGCGCGCCGCCCAGTCGATCTCGATCTGCAGCTGGGCGTAGACAGCGTCCCGCGTGCAGTCCATGCACAGGGCGGTCCACGAGCGGCCGCGGCCGTCGGTCGGACCGACGAGCTGGGCCAGCACCAGGCACTCGCGCTCGTACGCCTTCAGCGCCTGCAGCAGCCGGTGCGCGTCCTGTTCGCGCGCCACCGACAGCTTCGCCTGCAGCCCGAGGCGCACGGGCTCTCTCGGCAGCAGCGTCTCCATCCACAGCGTCAGCGCCTCCGAGGTCTCCTCGGTGGGGTAGTAGACGAGATGCGTGCGGCGGTGGTTGTTGCGCTTGGGCTCGTCCCTGGACTCCGCCAGCCCCGTCTTCTCGAGCTGCTCGAGCAGCCTGTAGACGTCGTTGGTGTCGACTCGCCAGGTCTCGCCGAGTCGCGCGGCGAGGCGGTTGGCGAGGTCTCCGCCGTGTCCCGGGCGTTCGAGCAGCAGGCCGAGCAGCGCGCCTCGCAGCGGCGTGGACGGGCCCCGCATCCACCTCGTCTTCTCTGGATTAGCGCTCGCCATCGCTCCTCATGTCAGCCGAGTTTGACCGACTGGACAATACACCACCGCGGCGACGGCTGTCGAATCGTTCCGACATCCTGTCGTTCGATAACACGTTCGCAACGTCGTTCGAGCGGACGTCACGGCACGAGCACGGCCGCACCGGTGAAGCGCCCGGCGCGCAGATCGGCGAGCGCGTCGCCGGCCCGCTCGAGCGGATAGGTGCTGATGCGAGTCTGCACCCCGGCCCGCGGCGCGAGCGCGAGCAGCTCCTCGGCGTCGCGGCGGGTGAGGTTCGCGACGGAGCGCACGACGCGCTCCTCCCACAGGATCTCGTAGGGGAAGGCGGGGATGTCGCTCATGTGGATGCCGCCGCACACGACGGTCCCGCCGGGGGCGACGGCGCGCAGCGCGAGCGGCACGAGCGCGCCGACGGGCGCGAAGACGATCGCGGCGTGCAGCGGCCGCGGCGGGGGCTCCTCGGAGGAGCCCGCCCACACGGCGCCGAGCTCGCGCGCGAAGTCCTGGGCCGCGTCGTCGCCCGGGCGGGTGAAGGCGTAGGTCTCGCGTCCCTGCCAGCGGCAGATCTGGGCGAGGATGTGCGCCGCGTCCCCGAAGCCGTAGAAGCCCACACGGTGCGCGTCGCCGCACATGCGCAGCGCCCTGTAGCCGATCAACCCGGCGCACAGCAGCGGCGCCGCCTGCTCGCTGGTGTAGCCGTCGGGGATGGGGAAGCAGTAGCGCTCGTCGGCGACCGCGTACTCGGCGTAGCCGCCGTCGAGGTCGCGTCCGGTGAAGCGGGCGTTCGGGCACAGGTTCTCGCGCCCGCTGTTGCAGTAGTCGCATTCGCCGTCGGTCCAGCCCAGCCACGGGACGCCCACGCGGCGCCCGCCGCCGGGGTCGCGCGGGGCGCTGTCGCGCTCGTCGGAGACGACGGTCCCGACGATCTGGTGCCCGAGGATGCGCGGCGGCGAGGGGATCTCGACCTCGCCGTCGAGCAGGTGCAGGTCTGTGCGGCACACGCCGCACGCGTGCACGCGCAGCAGCAGCTGGCCGGGCCCCGCCCGGGGGATCGGCCGCCGTACCCCGCGCAGCGGCCGCCCCACCTGCTCGAAGACCATCGCGCGCATGGTCCCCGCGGGCTCAGCCAAAGAACAGCTCGGCGGTCTCGTACAGCGCGGGGTCCACCAGCTTGGGCTCGCGCAGCGCGTCCTCGAGCGCCACCTCGACGATCCCGGTGCCGCGCAGCGCGACCATGCGGCCGAAGCGCCCGCCCGCCGCCGCGTCCATCGCCGCGACGCCGAAGCGCGTGGCGAGCACGCGGTCGAAGGCCGCGGGCGTGCCGCCGCGCTGGACGTGGCCGAGGATCGTCACGCGCGCCTCGAAGCCGGTCCGCTGCTCGATCTCGCGCTCGAGCGTCACGCCGATGCCGCCGAGGCGCACGTGCCCGAAGGCGTCTGTCTGCGTGCCGGGCAGCGTCTGCATGGTGCCCTCGCGCGGCGTGGCGCCCTCGGCGACGACCACGATCGAGAAGCTGATGCCGTGCTCGTGGCGGCGGCGCAGGTGCGCGACCACCTCGTCGATGTCGAACGGCCGCTCCGGCACGAGGATCGCGTCGGCGCCGCCGGCGATGCCCGCGTGCGTGGCGATCCAGCCGGCGTGGCGGCCCATCACCTCGACGACCATCACCCGGTTGTGGGACTCGGCGGTCGTGTGCAGGCGGTCGATCGCGTCGGTGACGATCTGCACGGCCGTCTGGAAGCCGATCGTCACGTCAGTGCCGCCGAGGTCGTTGTCGATCGTCTTGGGCACCCCCACGATCGGCACGCCGTCGCGGTGCAGGCGCAGGGCGACGCCGAGCGTGTCCTCGCCGCCGATCGGTATCAGCGCGTCCACGCCCTGCTCCGCCAGCGTATGCCGGACCAGCGCCGTGCCGTCCCTGCCCTCGGCGTACGGGTTCGTGCGCGAGGTGCCCAGGATCGTGCCGCCCCGCGGCAGGATTCCGGCGGTGCTCTCGCGCGTCAGCTCGACCGCGTCGCCCTCGAGCACGCCCGCCCAGCTGCGGCGAAAGCCGACGAAGGTGTGCCCGCCCTGCGCCAGTCCCCGCCGCACGACCGCGCGGATGACGGCGTTGAGCCCGGGACAGTCGCCTCCTCCCGTGAGCAGCCCGATCCGACTCATCGGCTCAGTCTACGCGTGCGCGCTCTCGCCGGTCAGATCCCTTGCCCAGGGAGGAACTCGTTTGTGAATGGGGGCAGGCCGGCGGTGTTGGGATCGTGCTGGAGCAGCCCGCGCGTGTACATCCAGTTGCCGAACGCCGCCCACGCCGACGGTTCCTGCCAGCCGAACGGGTCGCTCGCGTCGGCCGGCTGGGCGGCGGGCAGCGTCTGCTCGATCGATTCGAGCTGGAGCTTGCGTTCGAGCGACGGGTTGGCCTCGAGCACGAGCGCCGCGGCGGCGGCCGGGTCGGCGCGGACCTCGCGCTCGCCGCGCGTGAGCGCCTGCAGGAACGCGCGCAGGTCCTGCCCGTCGGTGTGGGCCTCGTCCTCGCGCACGACCAGCACCAGCTCGTCGTAGCTCGGCACGCCCGCCTGGTTTACGGGGATCACGATCGGATGCTTGTGCATCAGGCGCAGCTGGATCGCCTCGTAGTTCCAGTAGCCGCCGAGCGTCGCCGCGACCTTGCCCGAGAGCATCGCCGCCACGAGGTTGAAGCCGACGTTCACTTCCCTGACCTTCGCGGGGCTGACGCCGGCGTGTTCGAGAGTGGTGCGCAGCTCGACCGCCTGATAGGGGATCCCGGCGGTGCCGACGGTCTTGCCCGCGAGGCTCGCCACGCTCGAGACGTGCTGTTCGGGCAGCGCGATGATCGATGTCAGCGGCCGCTGCACGAGCGCCGCGATCGAGACCACCTTCAGCCCCTGATCGCGGGCGAGCAGGACCTCTGGCTCATAGGAGATCGCCATGTCGACCTTCCCGGCGGCGAGCAGCTTCAGCGGTTCCGCCGCTTCCGAGGGAACGACCGGTTCGACGTCCAGGCCGACCGCGCGGAAGTCGCCGTGGGCGATCGCCGCGTACAGCGCCGCGTGGTCGGCGTTGGGGAACCAGTCGAGCATCACCTTGAACGGCTTGGTGCTCGCCGCGGAGATGGTGTCCTGCTTGGCGCCGCACGCGGACAGCGCGAGCGTGCAGATCAGGAACGCTGCGAGCACCGCGCTCGCGCGGCGTGACCTGTGCTGTCCCGGGCGGCGCATGCGGCGTCCGGCCCGG
>JBKQHH010000128.1:0-26296 GCA_052148875.1 Solirubrobacteraceae bacterium | reverse complement strand
CGAGATCCGCGTCGAGCCGTGAGGTGACCTGCAGGAAGCGCTGCTCGAGGCTGTGCCGGACGGGCTCCAGGCGCGTCACACCGATCCCCGCCCGCACGAGCTCCGCGTTGACCTCAGCGGCCGTCTGCGGCTCGCCCGCGAGCACCACGCGAATGCCTTCGTCGTCGGGACGCGCCTCGGCGACCAGCGCGCTCGCCCGCAGGAGCGTCAGCGCACGGCCGGAGTCCTCAACGCCGACGATCAGCTCGTGGCGTGCGCCGCCGCCCGACGCGAGATCGGCGATCGCGCCCTGGGTGACGATCTTGCCGCGGTCGACGATCGCCGCCGCGTCGCACGTCTTTTCGACCTCGTCGAGGAGGTGCGAGGAGATGAACACCGTGCGCCCCTCCTGCGCGACCATCGCGCGGATCATCTCGCGGAACTCCTGGATGCCGCCCGGATCGAGTCCGTTGGTCGGCTCGTCGAGGATCAGCAGCAGCGGATCGGCCAGCAGGCAGCGCGCGACGCCGAGCCGCTGGCGCATACCCATCGAGTAGCTCTTGACCTTCTCGCCCGCTCGCTCGGCCAAGCCGACGCGCGCGAGCGCCGGCTCGATCCGCTCCCACGTCTCCGGTCCGCGCACCGCGGAGACGATGCGCAGATTCTCGCGCCCGCTCAGGTGCATGTGGAAGCGCGGCTCCTCGACGATCGCCCCCACCCGCTCCAGCGCCTGCGCCCGCTCGGCGGGCACGGGATGACCCAGGATGTGCATCGTCCCGGCGGTCGCGTGCGTGAGACCGAGCAGCGTGCGGATGATCGTCGTCTTGCCCGCGCCGTTGGGGCCGAGGAAGCCGAACGCGCAGCCACGCGGCACCTGCAGGTCGATGCCGTCGAGCGCCGTGCGCTCGCCGAAGCGCTTGGTCAGGCCCCTGGTTTCGATCGCCGGCTCAGACATACCGCCGCAGCCTCTCAGAGCAGTCTAAAGATCGCATGAGAAACGAAACGCGCGACCCCGCGAGCGGCCGCAGGCCGCCCATAAAAATAAATCGCGCGCGACGTCCAGCCGCGCGCTCAGCCCTCCTCGGCCTGCATCTGCTGGACCTGCTCCGCCAGCGCGCCCATCACGGCCGGGTCGCGCAGCGTGGTCACGTCGCCGAGCGCGCGCCCCTCGGCGATGTCGCGCAGCAGGCGGCGCATGATCTTGCCCGAGCGGGTCTTCGGGAGGTCGTCCGCCCAGATGATGCGCTTGGGGCGGGCGAACTTGCCGATGCGCTCGGCGACCGTCTCACGAATGCCCTCGATCGTGCCCTCGTCGCCGTCCAGGTGTCCCTGCAGCGTGACGAACGCGACGATCGCCTGGCCGGTGTCCTCGTCGTGCTGGCCGATCACCGCCGCCTCGGCGACGTCCGGGTGGGCCACGATCGCCGACTCGACCTCGGCCGTCGACAGACGGTGCCCGGAGACGTTGACGACGTCGTCGATGCGCCCGATCACCCAGAAGTAGCCGTCGCGGTCGCGCCGCGCGGCGTCGCCGACGAGATACGTCTCCCGGCCGAAGCGCTCGAAGTAGGCCGCGATGAAGCGCTCCTCCTCCTTGTACAGCGTGCGCAGCATCGACGGCCACGGCCGCGTGAGGACCAGCAGCCCCTGGCCTTCCTCGATGGGCTCGCCGGCCTGCGCCCCAGTGGGTGTGGACTCGCTCACGACCGACGCGGACACGCCCGGAAACGGCTGGGTCGCCGATCCGGGCTTGGTGGCGGTGATCCCCGGCAGCGGCGTGATCATGATCGCGCCGGTCTCCGTCTGCCACCACGTGTCGACGATCGGACAGCGCTCGCCTCCGATCACCTTGTGGTACCACAGCCACGCCTTCGGGTTGATCGGCTCGCCCACGGAGCCGAGCAGGCGCAGGCTGCTCAGGTCGTGCTTGTTCGGCCACTCGGCGCCCCACTTGATGCACGCGCGGATCGCCGTCGGCGCGCAGTAGAGGATGCTCACGCGGTAGCGCTCGACGATCTCCCACCAGATCGCCTTGTGGGGATAGTCGGGCGCGCCCTTCCACATCACCGACGTGGCGCCGTTGCACAGCGGCCCGTACACGATGTAGGAGTGGCCCGTGACCCAGCCGACGTCGGCCGCGCACCAGTACACGTCCGACTCCGCCTTCAGGTCGAACACGTAGCGGTGCGTCGCCGACACCCCCGTGAGATAGCCGCCGGTGGTGTGCAGGATGCCCTTCGGCTTGGCGGTCGAGCCCGACGTGTAGAGGATGTACAGGGGGTGCTCCGCGTCCAGCGGCTCCGCCGGGCACTCCGCGTCCGCGGCGGCGAGCAGCTCGTCGTAGAAGAAGTCGCGCCCCTCCTTCATCGCGCAGGGGGTCCCCTTGCTCCTGACGACCACGATCTTCTCGAGGCTCGCCAGGTCGTGCATGTGCTCGTCCACGCGATCCTTGACCGGCGCGGTCCTGCCCTTGCGCGCGGCGCCGTCGACGGTGATCAGCGCCTTCGCCTCGGAGAACTCCATGCGCTCGCGCACCGCCTCCGCGGAGAAGCCGCCGAAGACGACGTTGTGCGGCGCGCCGATGCGCGCGCACGCGAGCATCGCCACGACGACCTCGGGGATCATCGGCAGGTAGATCCCGACCACGTCGCCCTTGCGCACCCCCAGGCCCTTCAGCGCGTTCGCGAACCGCTGCACCTCCGCGAGCAGCTGCGCGTATGTGATGTCGCGCTCCTCGCCCTCCTCGCCGCGCCAGTGGAAGGCGATGCGCTCGCCCCGGCCGGCGATCACGTGGCGATCGAGGCAGTTGTAGGAGACGTTGAGCGTGCCGCCGGTGAACCACTTGTAGAACGGCGGATCGTCGTCGTCGAGCACCCGCGTCCAGCGCTGGAACCACTCCAGCTCCGCCGCCTGCTCCGCCCACCACGCCTGCGGGTCGGCGGCGGCCCGCTCGTACACGCCGGGGTCGCTCAGCAGCGCCCCCTCGCGAAACTCGGCGGACGGGGCGAACCTATCGACCTCCAGCAGCGACGCCAGCTCCGCGTCGAGCGCCTCGCCCACAGCCGGCTCCGACTCGGACGACATCAGCCCCGGGCGCCCCGCTTGCGCCGGCGCTTGCGCGAGGAGCCGCCGCCGGCCGGAAGCACCGGCGCGGGCGTCGCGGACGCGCCCGCCGTGGCGGCCGCCGGCCGTCCGCCGCCCGCTTCCGCGCGCAGCTGCGCCTGAGACGGCCACGGCCGCGCCTCCCCGGCGGCCCACGCCGGCGGCTCGCCCTTCGGCCATTTCCCGAGGAACAGGATGCCCATCATCACCATCCAGAAGGCCGGCACGACCTGCAGCTCGGCGCCGCCGATCGGCAGGAAGATGAGCAGGCCCGTGAACATGCCCAGGAAGGCCATCCAGCGGGGAAGCAACCCGACGCGCAGGGCGTTGATCATCGTCCCGATCATCCCCGCGGCGAGCGCGAGTCCCGCGAACAGGTCGACGTAGTCGGCGAGGTCGTTGGCCGCGCCGGTCGTCAGCGCCTGTTCGACCGCGTGGTTGGAGTAGTCGTGGCCGACCACGAAGTTGTGCGTCTCGATCGCGCTGGTCACCTGGTGGCCGAGGCTGACCAGCGCCACGGCGATGCCGCCGCCGAGCACCAGCGGGTAGGCCGCCGACCAGGTCTGCGGGCGCCGGAAGCGCGTCGCATGCAGCAGCAGCAGCAGCACCAGCGTCAGCGAGCCGATCGCGATCGCCGCGAGCGTGCTGCCGGCGATCAGCGCGAACGCGTGATGGCTGATGAATTTGACCTCGGCCGTGCGCGGGCTTTCGGCCGGGTTCGCCACGCCGGAGAGCGCCGGCGCCAGGCCCTGCAGCAGGCCGACCGTCGGCGCGCCGTTGAGCGTGCCGGAGATGATGATCGCGCTCAGCAGGTACAGGAACCCGCCGGCGAACGCCGGCACCGCAAGCCGGTTGCGGCGGTCCGCCTCGCGGGCGACCTGTTCGCGTATCTCGCCTGCGGAGGGCATGAGCAGGGCAGTCTATGATGCGGGCATGGAAAGTGGCGGGCTCGGAGATCTGTTCGGCGACCCCGAGGAGCTCCAGCGGCGCCTGGCGGAGTTTGCAGAACAGATGCAGGGCAACCAGCGGCTGGTGTGGGCCGACAACGCGATCAAGCTCGCCGTCGACATGACCGTCGCGGCCGTCGCGAGGGTCAACGTGCAGGGCAACGCCGAGGCTCAGGCCGAGCAGATCCGCACCGTCATCGCGCGCGTCTTCCCCGAGGCCGTCGCGCTCGTGCGCGAGGCGCGCGAGGGGCTTCAGTAGTCCAGCCGGCGCGCAAGCGCCGTCATGGACGGACTTCCAATCGTCGTCAGCCGGCGCGCAGCGCCGTCATGGACGTATTTCAATACACGCCGGCCCGCTCCGCTGCGCGCTCGGCCTCGCGTGAGGCCCGCCCGGCGTAGAGCACCTCTTTGAAGGAGCGGAAGCGGAAGATGAACACGACCGCGCCGAGCCCGACCAGCGCCGTGAACGCCGCGATCGCGATCTGCTGACCGACGGAGTACGCGGCCACCACCGCGGCGGGGGCGGTCGTGGCGAAGACCTTCACGAGCAGCGCCTGCTGCACCCCCAGGCCCCCGGGGGTGAAGGGCACGGCGCCGGCCACCTGGTTGACGGCGAACACGAGCAGCACGTTGTCGACCGAGCCCCCCACCCTGAACGCTTCCAGCAGGAACCAGAAGGCGGTGAAGCGGCACATCCACGCGAGCGCCTGCAGCGCGGCGACCTCGCGCAGGTAGCGGCGGCGATCGCTCAGGATCGTCACGCCCTGGCGCACGCGCGCCCAGAAGGCCTGCAGCCGCACGGACAGCAGCGCGAAGGCGACCACGCCGAGCACGCCGAGCACGGTGATCAGGAAGAGCGTCAGGTGGAAGTGCTCGGCGAGGTAGGAGATGTCGAAGGAGCTCAGCTTCGAGAAGTCCGGCGGCTTGGGAAAAACGCCCTGGGTGAACGCGAAGACCAAGACGAGCACGCCGACGCAGACGTCGAAGATCGACTCGACGAAGAACGCCGCGGCCACCGTCGGGTAGCGCGAGCCGGGGATCGACGAGCGCGTCAGGAACAGCTTGATGACGTCCCCGCCGCGCGCGGGCACGACGTTGTTGAAGCCGACCGCCGCGAAGTACGCGCCCCACACCCGCCGCCACTGGAAGGCGGCGGCGGGATAGGCGGCGCGCAGGCTGTGGAAGAAGGCGCGCGAGCGCAGCGTGAGGTTCAGCCCGAAGAAGGCGAGCCCCAGCACCAGCGCCGCCCAGTGGACCGCCGCCAGGTCGGAGAAGAACTGTCCGGCCGCATGCAGGAACGAGCTGAAGCTCTGGCCGATCGAGGCGGACGCCGGGAGCACGGGCACAGATCAAGCGTACGGCTCCGCCGGCAGCCGCACCGCGGGCGCCGGTGCGCTACAACCGGTGGATGGCGCCGAGCGGCAGGACCCGGAAAGGCCTCACGGTGGCGATCACCGGCCCGACCGGCGAGATCGGCCAGGCGGTCGTCGCCTCGCTGGAGCGCTCGCGCGAGGTCGGGACGATCCTCGGCATGGCGCGCAGGCCGTTCGACCCCGGCGCGCGAGGCTGGAAGAAGGTCTCCTACCGGCGGGGCGACGTGCTCGACCGCGACGCGGTGGCAGGGCTCGTGCGCGACGCCGACGTGGTCGTGCACCTGGCGTTCATGATCATGGGCGGCGCGCGCGAGAGCCGTGAGGTGAACCTGGTCGGCTCGGCCAACGTGTTCGAGGCGGCGGTCGCGGCGGGCGCGAAGCGGCTGGTGTACGCCTCCTCGGTGGCCGCGTACGGCTTCCATCGCGACAACCCCCAGCCGCTGACCGAGGAGGTCCCCGCGCGGGGCTCGGCCGCCCACTACTACTCGGCCCAGAAGGCGGAGG
Organism: Solirubrobacteraceae bacterium; assembly: GCA_052148875.1. Classification (GTDB taxonomy): domain Bacteria; phylum Actinomycetota; class Thermoleophilia; order Solirubrobacterales; family Solirubrobacteraceae; genus Palsa-744. The sequence goes on along the minus strand of JBKQHH010000128.1, from coordinate 20,391 downwards.
TGGAGGCGCTGCTCGCCGCCACGCTCGCCGGCGCCGCGACCGACGCGTACGTCTTTCGCCCGTGCATCGTCGCCGGCCCGCAGGCGCCGCTGCTGATCTACAGCCTGCCGTACACGCAGATCTCCGAGCGGCTGCCCGGACCGGTGCTCAGCCTGCTCGACGGAGTGCCGATCCTCAAGCCCGTGCTGCCCGACCCCGGCGTGCCCTTCCAGCTGGTGCACCACGACGACGTCGCCAGCGCGATGCGCGCGGCGGTGCTCGGCCGGGGAGCCCCCGGCGCGTACAACCTCGCGGGAGCCGGCCAGCTGACCGTCAAGCTGATGGCGGAGGAGCTCGGCTGGTATTCGATCCCCGTGCCCGAGCTGGCGATGGACGCGGTCGCGGAAATCGTCGGCCGCCTCGGCTTCCTGCCCGCGCAGGCGCAATGGATCGCCGCGTTCCGCGAGCCGGTGATCATGAGCGCCAGCAAGGCGCGGCGCGAGCTCGGCTGGCGCCCGAGGCACGACGCGCTGCACACGCTCCGCGAGACGATCAGCGCCACCCGCCTGGATCCCCTCATCCGCTGAGCACCGTAGGCTTTCCAGCCTGTGAACGCGCACGACACCGCCGAGCCCGGCGACCGCCGTGTGGCGGTTGTCACCGACAGCACCCCATATCTCCCGCAGTCGCTGATCGACGGCTTGGCGATCCACCAGGTGAGCCTGTATGTCGGCTGGGGCGGGGATCTGCGGCCCGAGCACGAGTACCGGGACCTCGACGCGTTCTACGCGAAGCTGCATGCCTCCCCGCAGCTGCCTACCACCTCGCAGCCGTCGGTGGGCGACTTCCTGTCCTGCTATCAACCGCTGCTCGGCGCCGGCTGCGACGTCCTCTCGATCCACATCGCCAGCGGCCTGTCTGGCACCTGCGAGAGCGCGCGCGAGGCGGCCAGGATCGCGGCCGAGGAACAGCCGCGGGGCCGGGTCGAGGTGCTCGACAGCCAGACCGGCGCCGGTGGCCTCGGCTGCCTGGTGGTGCTCGCCGCGAAGCTCGCCGGTCGGGGGGCGGGGCTCGACGAGATCGTGGCGGGCGTCCGCACGGGCAGGGAGAGCCTCGACATCTGGTTCTGCCTGGACACGCTCGAGTACCTGCGCCGCGGCGGACGGATCGGGGCGGCGCAGGCGCTCGTGGGGACAGCCCTGAAGGTCAAGCCGATCCTCACGTTCGGCACGGAGATCGCGCCCGTCGGTCGCGTGCGCACGCACCGGCGCGCGCTCGAGCGAATGGTCGCCTACCTGCACGAGCTGCACGCGCGGGGCGCGAACGACTGGATCGTCCAGCACGCCCAGGCGGCCGGCGACGCCGAGCAGCTCGTGAGCGAGGGAACCGCGCTGTTCGGGTTCGGGCCGCTGTTCTGCACCGAGGTCGGCCCGGTGCTCGGCGCGCACCTCGGCTCGGGGATGCTCGTCGGCGGGATCACCTCGCCGACGCCGCTCGGGGAGCGGCCGGCCGGGCCCCCTTCGTAGAGAGCCCGGCCGTGCGTGCCCGTGTACGGCTCAGCCGATTTCCTTCAGGAACGGCACGAGGTGCTTGAAGAATTCGTTGATTTCCGGCGTGGCGCCCGCCGGGTCGTTGTGAGCGTACGAGTTCTTCTCTTCGATCAGCGTCAGGTTCGAAGGGGATATGCCGGACTGCGCGGCCAGCAGTTCCGCCTCGGTCAGCGTCGTCTGCCCGCCGCCGAGGAGCTTGTCCAGTTCCGAGTCGATCGCCAGGATATGCAGCGATTTCGGCAGATCCGCGCCCATGGTGGAATGCAGGCCGAGCACTTCCTGCGCCGGGTTTGCGAGGCCGTTGCCGACCGCGCCGGTGTCGAGCGTCAGACGAGCCGGGAAGTACCACTCGCTGCCGCTCTCGCGCAGCGGCGCGCCCGACACCATGCCCGCGAGCATTTCGGCGTAGCGACTGACCGGGGTCAGGGCTCCCGCGCCGTTCCAACCGTGCAGCCCGTCGGTTTCGGCCGCTTCTTCGACTCCCGCTCCGCCGTGTATCTGGGCGGCTATCAGGGATTCCGGCGAGGTCCCGACGTTGACCGAGTAGCCGAAGCCGGCTTCGTTGGTGACGGGAGCGATCGGCGAGCGCAGGTCGGGCGGCAGGAACGGGAATTTTTCGAGCTGCGAAGGCCCTTTGGGATCCACGATCGTCAGACCCGAGCCGAGCGCGGAGAACAGCCCGAGGTCGGGAGAGGGGATGCCGCCGAACGCGAGCCATGGAGTCTCGCTCGGCTCGTCGAGTTTCGCCAGTGAGGCTTCGGCTTCTTCCCTGGACATCGCCAGCGGGCTGCTGCCGCCGTCGTCGTAGACCAGGCCGGATAGTTCTTGCGCCCCCGGCTCCCCGCCGAAGTCCCAGGTGGCGTACGCCGTCACCACCGAGCCGCCGAGCGAGTGCCCGCCCAGCACGACCTTGCCGCCGAGCTCTCTGGCGGTGCCGATCACGACTTTCAGATCTTCGACCGCGACGTTCATGCCCCATTCCTTCGCGAACTCCACGCGCGATTCCGGAACCGGCTTGTAGTGACTCGTAACCGAGTCGTTGGAAAGGTAGCCGAGGTAGTAGTCGAAGAATTCTTCCGAGGAGACCTCGCCGCGCTTGTACTTGTCGAGCTCCTTCTGAGCCTCGAGGAAGTTCTCCCGGCGTTCGACCGCCCACACCTGCCATTCGCCTTTCAGTTCCGGGTCTTCGACCAGCGACTTGGCGAACGGCACGAAATACGCGGCGGCTGCAGAGGTCCCCGGCTCGAGCACCAGGACGTTCCTGGCCGTCCTGCGTGATCCCGCTCCAGTCGGCGCGATCTCGAGGATCCCGACTTTGTCCAGGTCGATCGTCCCGACCTGCGGGACCTTCACGCTGGCTTCCTGCGGATTCGCCTCGATGCCGCCGGTCACGACCTTCCTGGTGACGTTCACGTGTCCGATCACCGTGGCGCTCGCCACCGGCGCGAGCGCCACGGCGCCGAACGCAATCGCGAGTGCCACCAGCGCAAGCCGGCCGAGTCTGCTGCTCACCGGGTGCGTCCCTCGCTGCTCGATCCCTCGCTCCTCAAGCATCCCTCTCTCCTTACGCGTCGCTCGCTCCGTCCGAGCGGAAAAACATCCCGCTCCTCTGCTGCCATCCCGACAGTACGCCGGCGGCACTGCGCGCGCAATGACGGTTTGCCGAATTTGCCCGCCCCATGTTGTGCAGATGCACAAGCGGTCGGGCTGGCCGCAGGCGCTCAGCCTGGCTGCGGGCGCTCGGGCAGGTCGCCGGCGAGCGCCACGTACACACACGCGAGATCGCGCGGGCTGCCGAGGTCGAGGCCGGTGATCTGCTCGATCCGCTTGAGCCTGTAGGCGAGCGTGTTGCGATGGATGTGCAGCGCCGCGCTGGTGGCAGTGCGATCGAGGCGACAGCCGATCAGGATCGCGAGCGTGTGCGCGAGCTCGCCACGATCGTCGTCGCCGAGCCCGGCCAGCACCTTCCCGCGCAGGCGCGCGGCCAGGCGCGGCGAGCGCTCGAGCAGGATCTCGAGCAGGTGGTCCTCGGCGTTCAGCCGGCCCAGCAGGCCCACGCGGCGCGCGTGCTCGGCGAGCAGCGTCACCTCCTCGCGCGCGACCGCGAGCTCGCCGCGCGGCGTCGGCTCTCCGATCGCGAGGATCGCCTCGGGCCCCTCGCCGAGGTCGAGCAGGTCGAGCGGCTTCCAGGTGAGGCCGACCACGCAGTCGCTCTGCGTGACCGCCAGCCTCCAGCCCCCGCCGCGCAGGCGCGCGGCGAGCGCCGCGTGGCTGTGCGGCGGGCGCCCGGGCAGCACGACGGCGAAGGGAGCGTACAGGCGATCGAGGGGGACGCCGAGCCACTCGGCCAGCTCGCTGTCGGCGGCGTCCAGCGGCGAGTCCACGCACAGCCGGTCGAGCAGGCTGCGCGTGCGGCGCTCGTCCTCGGACACGAGCAGCTCGCGCTCCGCCAGGTATGTCTCGGTGACCACCGCCGAGACCTGGTCGACGTAGCGGGCCAGCGGCGCGGCCAGCTCGAGCAGGACGTCGGACTCGTCCCCGCGCGCGTGGCGGCGCAGCAGCTCCCAACCCAGCTGATGAGCCAGCCCGAACGAGCGCAGCAGGTCCTCCAGGCGAACGCCCTCCGCGGCGCGCGCACGCGTCCACTCGCGCAGCGGATCGAAGTCGCCGTCCGGCGGCATCACCCCCGTGGACACGAACCGCGACCAGCGCCCGAGCGTACGCTGCAGCCCGCTGACGACATCCGCGCGCGAGGTCTCGGAGAGGTGCTCGAACGCGAGCATGCGCTTCTCGAGCTCGCCGGCCATCTCGCGCGCCGCCTGCGCCTGCGGGATCCTCGCCACGATCGCGGCCGCCCCGGCCCACGGCTCGCGCGCTCGCGACGCCACGCTCACCCCACGCCGGGCCGCTACAGCGGGCTCAGCATGACCGACCCCTCGGTGCGGATCGTCGCCCACTCCTCCGCGCGCAGACCGCGCGAGAACTCGTCGATCTTGCGCTTCGGGCCGGTGACCGTGAAGGCGAGCTGCGTCGTGAGCAGGTGCGGGTGCTCGACGATCGAGCACTCGAGGCCCAGCCTGTCGGCCCATTCGCGGATGCTCTGCTCGAATTCCACGCGGATCATCTTGCCCGAGCTCACGACCAGCGTGCGCGTCTCGATCGCGTCGGCATCGCGCTCGGCGGCGTCCTCGAGCTGCTGCTCCTGCGCGCTCAGCGGCGGATCGGTCTGGCGCCACTTCTCGAGCTCGTCGTCCCAGTAGCTCACACGCACGCTCGCGCCGATGCCGTCCCGCTGCAGCACGCCCTCGATCGCGCTGCGCGCCGCCGCGAGCGTCGCCTCGTCCGCGGCGTAGGCGAACAGGAGCTTGCCGTCGTGCGTGATCACGACGTCGCGCGGCACCGTCGCCTCGAGCTCCTTGACCATGTCCGGTCCGCGAAGGCGCCCGATCAGCTCGTGCAGCGCGCCGCGCGCCTCCGCGACATCGAGCTCGGCCTCCATGCGCCAGTCCTGCTCGCCGGCGCTCGCGTGCGGGTCGGTCTCCATGGCGGGGGACGATACCGGCTCGTTCAATAGTCCATGGCCTGAATATTCGGGGCGCGCCTTATGACGCTCGCCGAGAGCCGCCATGATCCTCATACGCGATGGTCGTCAACGATCTCACCACGGCCCGTGCGCCGAGCAGGCATTCGGTCGGTGGGGCTGTGCGAGCGTCCGAGGAGCTGGTGTCGCTCGAGCTCACGCAGGCCCAGGTCGAGTCCATCATCCGTGCCACGGCCGACGCGCACGGGCCGAGCCTCAACCTGCTGCTCTCCGGGTTGATCACCGAGCAGGCGATCTCGGAGGGCTCGCTGGAAGACAGGTACTGCGCCGAGCTGGAGAGCGGACGCCTGTCTCACTCGCTGTTCCGCGGGCTGCTGATACTCGCGCTGTTCATCTCCGGAGAAGAAGGCCGGGGTGTCGTGGAAGTCGCGCGACAGCTCGGGTTGAGCCCGAGCACGACCCATCGCTACATGACCACGCTGGTGGCGTTCGGACTGCTCGTGCAGGATCCCGCCTCACGCAAGTACCGGCTCCCGCTTTGAGCGAGTCCCACGACTTCGGGCGCGGCTGCGGTACGCAACGGCCGTGCATGGCCGCCGTCAGCCGGCACTCCGACGCCTCAGACGCATTACTGCGAGGATGGGCGCGCTGGACGGTCCGAGACGGCCGAGCGTGCGCGTCGCGACAGGTCGGGCGAGCTCGGTGTGCGCCTCGGGGGCTGAGAGGTAGAAGCTGGCGATGCCGGCGAGTATGACCGCGTGGCGGCCGTGGTTCCTCAGCCTGCTCGACAGCGCGCGCGCTTCGCCGGTGATCGCACCGAATCGCTCGGCGGCGACCGACGCCTCGTAGTGCTCGACGAAGCTGTGGTTCGTGCTGCCCGCATCGTGGGGCTGGTCGACCAGGCTGTCGAGTAGAGCGCTGATCGCGCATACCGACGGAAAGTACGCGGCGTCGATGCGCTCGGCCTCCTCCGGCGTGGTCGCGCAGGCGGCGGCCGCGAACAGGGCGTGCAGCGCGAGGCAGGAGATGCCGGCGGCGGCCAGCTCCCACCACAGATACTCGCCGCCGTCCTTCAGGGCGGCGGTCCACTCGATCAGCTGCTCCTCGCCTTCGACCAGCACGGCGTGGTTGTGGCTCTGCGCCTCGCCGCAGCGTTCAGCCGCGCGGATGAGCACCGGTTCGATCGCCGAGCGCGACGGGAGCTCTCGCAGCGCCGCCTGGCAGGCGCGCACGAGATCGAGCAGGTACCCGCCGTCGTCGTGCTGGGGATGGTGCAGGTAGTAGTCGACGCCGACCGGTCGCGAGCTCACGGTGTCGTGCGAGCTGACCGCGTCCGTCAGCGCTCGGTGCAGCTGCAGGCCATTGCGCAGCGCCGCCGTCGCGGGCTGCTCGTTGATCGCGTCCAGATAGTCGTAGGCGATCTGGAAGCCAACCATCAGGCGCACGAGCGGACCCCTGCGCCGTCGCGGCGCGAGCACGGCGAAGAACGCGGCCGCCTCCGGGTTCAGGCGCTCGCGCGTCAGCTTGTGGAGAGCGTGGGCGCGCAGCGTGGGGTCGGGGATTTCATGCGCGAGGTGCTTCCAGCGATGTATCTCGAGCCTGGCGCGCGGAAAGATCGTCAACCAGTAGGAGATTCCGGCTGTCAGGAGCGCCGCTATTTCGCGGACATAAGATGTACGTATGGTTTCCATACCAGCATGCTGGTACGAAATCCCCGAACTTTCCAGCAGGCCAAATCAATGTTCTAGTCCTGCAGTGCGAGCTGGGGCGAGACCTGCGAGGCCACATATCCCGGAATCGCCAGCACCGCGAGCGCGCCGACGACGATCAACAGGATCGTCTGAATCGTGTGGACGCCTTCGACGGCGAAGGGCGCCGGGAACCCCGTGGTGAGCCTCAGATAGCGATCGCAGAGCAGGTGCCCGTATACGCCGGCGCCCGCCCCCACGAGCCCACCGGTGCCGAGCACCAGGACGGACTCGCACGTGAGCACGGCGCGCAGCTGCCACGGGCTGAAGCTGTGGATGCGCAGCGCCGCCAGCGAGGAGCGCCGCTGCCAGATCCCGGCTCCGATCGCCGCGGCCATCGCGAGCGCGGCCGCGATCATCAGCAGCAGCGTGATCTGGCTCATGCGGCTGAGTCCCTGGCGGGCGAGCGCGTCGGCCTGCGCGGCTCGTTCGCCGCTCGTCTGCACGGTCAGCGCGGTGTGGGGTCCGAGCAGCTGGGCGACGGCCCGTTTGACCGCCGCGATGCCGACGCCCGGGCGCGTGTCGACTTCGAGCGCGGTCGTCGCCGATGTCTCCCACGCGCGGCGGTAGTCGGCGCTGCCCAGGATGATCGCGCCGGCGCTCCAGCCGAGGTTGGTGGTCGTGGCGGCGATGCGATAGGGGACCGGCCCGCTCGGCGTGGGGAGCACGAGCGTGCCGCCCACGCGCGCGTGGTGGGCTTCGGCGATCTGCTGGGAGACGGTTATCCACCCCCCCTTGCGCAGACGTGCCGTCGCCGAGGCGACGCTGCCTTCCTGGAGCTGGCTCGCGGGGATCGGCGCCGGGGTGCTGGCAGCGCGCGCGATGATCCACACACGACGTCCGTCGAAGTCCAGGAACCCTCCCTGGTAATCGCGCACGCCGGCCACGCCCGGTACGGCGGCGATGCGGGCCGGCAGACGACCGGCCGGGAAGCTGCTGGTGGCGAGGTCGTCGTCGTTGTTCACGACCCACAGGTCGGCCGTCGAGACGTATTCGGAATAGTCGCGGTACAGGCCGTGGAGCAGATCGTTGTGGGAGTCTTCGGCGACCACGCAGCCGAAGACCGCGATGGCGCCGGTCGCGGCGAGCGCGAGCGACCGGACCGTCGTCGCCCTCAGCGCGCGCACCGCGACCGTCAGCATGTTCAGCCGCGACGAGAGGGCGGCGACGCGCTCGGCGAGCGATACGACGAGCTTGAAGGCGAACGGAATCGCGAGCAGCGTCGCGACCGCCAGACCGATCGTCGCGGGCACTATCGCTGACGGCCACAGCAGCAGCGGGCCGCTGGTGGCGACGATCAGCGCCGCGCCTGCGAGGAACAGCCGCAACTGCGCCCGTCTGTCCAGCGCCTGGCCGGGTTCGCCGTCCTCGAAGTACACCGCGTCGACGGCGCGGCTGCGACGCAGGTCCAGCAGCGGCGGCGCGGCGGCGAGGCACGTCGCGAGCACGCCGCCGGCGAAGGAGACCAGCAGCGGACGCAACCCGATGACCGTCTGCGTGCCCAGGGCGAACGCGGCGGACAGATAGCTGGGGGTCGTGTGGAAGATCGTGCGCGAGAGGAAGTCGCCCGCCGCCAGCCCGACGAGCGACGCCGCGAGACCCAGGCACAGCGCCTGGAACAGGAGCATCCTCGCCAGCTGCCCCGGCCTCACGCCCTGCATGCGCAGGTCGGCGATCACGCGCCTGCGCTCGGGGACGGTCAGCAGCATCGCGTTGAAGGCCAGCAGGAGACCCACGATCCCCCCGACGAGCACGAAGAACCCCGTGGCCTCCGTGTTGGGCGTGAGCGCCTGCTGGAGCAGGCTGATGTCCTGGTCGGCGGGAGCGACGGTCAGGCGTCCGCCCGCCAGCGCCGTCAGCTCCCGCTGGACCGCATCCCGCCGGCCCGGCGCGGTCGTGACGAGGATGCGCGTGACTCGCCCGGACAGCCCCGTGATCCGCTGCACGAATTCGAGCGGAGCGATCGCCGCCATCGCGCCGGAGAGAGCTCCGATCGTTTCCGGACCGAGCACCGCGACCACCGCGACCGAGCTTGCGCGCCCCCGCACCTCCAGCGTCACACGCGGCAAGCCCCCGCCGAGCGAAGAGGGCAGCCCGAGGGCTCGCGCGGTGGCGCTCGGCAGGATCACCCCCGGCGTGGACAGGTCGTGCTGCGAGATGCTGTGGGTGATGCTCCCCTTGAGCGCCAGCAGGCTGGGCGCGGCGCTGGCGAGATCGATTGCCGCGCGACGCCCGCGGGGGCCGACGAGCGACGCGTTCTGGTCGAGGATCGGCGCCGCCTGCGAGACGCCGCGCAGCCGCCGCACGCGCCCCAGCAGACGCTCGTCGAAGCCTTCGGCGTCACGTGAGCGCAGCTGCAGGCTCGCGCTGCCGGCGATGCCGCGGACGATCGCGCTGGAGGCGTCCGTGATGCTGCTGTTGGCGACCTGGACCGCGAACACGAGCGCCACACCGATCGCGATACCCGTGCCGGCGAGCAGCTCCTGGACCGGACGGGTGCGCAGCCGTCGACCGTAGAAGTAGAGCAGCCCGGAGAGGCGCACGCGCCCTGGCCCCTAGCCCCACACCTGCCGCAGGAGCTCGGGCGAGGGGAGGGCCGGCTCGTCGACGAGCACCCTGCCGTCGCGCAGCGTGCACACACGGTCGGCGACCGCGGCGGCCTGGGGATCGTGGGTGACGAGCAACACCGCGACCTGCTGCTGGCGAGCGATCCGCGAGAGCAGCGCCAGGATCTCGCCGCCGCGCTGCGTGTCGAGGCTCCCGGTCGGCTCATCGGCGAGGATCAGCCGCGGCTCGTTGACGAGCGCGCGAGCGATCGCCACCCGCTGGCGCTCGCCGCCGGAGAGCTGGTCGGGGGTGTGGTTCAGGCGGCCGGCGAGACCGACGCGTTCGAGCCACGGAATCGCCGCGCGCCGCGCCTGCTTGAGCGGAACGCGATCCGCCAGCAGCTTGATCGCCGCGTTCTCGACGGCCGGCACGCCGGCCATGAGATGGAAGGACTGGTAGACGAATCCGACATTCCTGCGCTGGTGGTCCGCCGCCTCGCCGGCGGAGAGCGTGGCGAGGTCCCGCCCCTCGAAGCGAACCACGCCCGCGTCCGGGGCCATCAGCGCCGCGGCGAGCATCAGCAGCGTGCTCTTGCCGGAGCCGCTGGGTCCGTGCAGGGCGACGACCTCACCCGCGCCGACGGCCAGGGTCACGCCATCGACCGCGCGAACGACCTCCCCGCCGAACCCCGGATAGTGCTTGACGGCGCCGTCCAATGAGAGCACGGCGCCGCGCGCGCGGGCGCTCACCGCCTATGCGCTCCCGACTCCGCGCGTCGCAGGGGCACGACGTGCGCTTGCGTGGACTGCAGCAGCAGCTCACCGTTGTCGATCGTGTAGGCGCGATCCACACCCGACAGGCCCTGAGCGTCGCCGGCGCTCATCAGCACCGCGGTGCCCTCGTTGGCGATCGAGCGCAGCAGCCTGAGCAGGGGATCGCGCGCGAGCTCGTCGACGCCGCTGGTGGGCTCGTCGATCACCAGCAGCGCCGGCGCGGTGACCAGCGCGCTCGCGATCGCCACGCACGCGACCTCCGCGCCGTCGAGCTCGTGACACTCCAGCCACGCGCAGCGCTCAGCGCCGACGCGCAGGAGCATCTCCTGACCGCGCCGTCGCGCCTGCTTGGGCGAGACGCGCTGAGCGAGCAGCCCCGCCGCGACGTGCTCGACGACGAGACAGCGCTGCACGGAGGCGAACGATGTGTGGCAATAGCCGATCCGCCGGCCCAGGACGCGGTTGCGCCAGCGCGCCAGATCGCGCCCCTCGAAGGTCACGCTGCCCTCTTCGGGCGCCTCGATTCCGGCGGCGACGCGCAGCAGGGTGCTGCGCCCGGAGAAGCGAGCGCCCCACACCGCGACGAGCTCGCCCGGCTCGATGTCGAGTGAGACATCCCTGAGCGCGACGCGCTCCAGCCTGCCGCGCCGGTAGCGCTTGGTGACATGCTCGATCGACAGCAGGCTCATCGCAGGTCGTCTATCGCGGGGGACCGGCACGCATGGCGCGAAGCTCGGCCCTGGCGTAGGTGATCCACGCCAGCTGCGCGTCGATCATCCGCCGCCGCTCCTCGATCAGCAGTCGCTCGACCAGCTCCGATATGCCGCCGCAGCCGGACTCACTGCCGGGGGGTCGCTCGAGCTCCTGCGCTTCCCGCACGCATTCGCGCTCGTAACGACCGATGAATTCCAGCGCCGCCTCGACGCTGTGCACGCCCGCCAGCGTCATCCGCCCCAGCATCTCGACCCGCTGAGGGTCGTTGCGAACGCGCTCCGCCAGCCAACTCCTGTACGCACGCGCGCCTCGCGCCGTGGCCCGGTAGGACGCCCCCGCCTTCGCCCCGCGGCTGACGCCGGTCGTCGAGCGGCCGGACATCTTCTCGATCAGCGCCGCCTCCATCAGGCTCGCGAGCGCCGCGTAGATGGACGATCGCCCGACGCTCAGAAAGCCGCCGAAGCGGCGCTCGAACCGCTGCCCGATCTCATAGCCGTGACTCGGCTTCTCGATCACCAGACCGAGCACCGCACAGACGACCTGCGAGCGCAGCACAGCGCTGCCCGCGGGATCCGCTCCCCGCTCCTCCAAGACATGCTCGCCACGCACCGCAGGCACCGCCACTCGGACTCCTCAATACGCAAGCCGACCGATCGATCTTTGACCTATCCGCAATCGTACCGGTCATTCCAAACTTTGTATTCGACCAAGTAGACAGAAACAAAAAAAGCTTTCTTTATCTGTCCCTGCGCGCGATGTTCACCCCGCAGGCGAGCCGATTTCACGGAGCGCATTCAGCACGAGCTCGTCGTGCTCGGCGGGCTTGACCTTACGCAGCACCCGCGCGACAGCGCCATCGGAATCGATCACGAACGTCGTGCGCTCGTTGCCGAAGTACGTTTTGCCGTACATCGACTTCTCGGCCCAGACGCCGTAGGCGTCGGCCACGTGATGGCCCTCGTCGGCCAGCAGAGCGAAGTTCAGCGCCTCCTTGTCGTGGAACTTCTTGACCTTGGCGACGGAATCGGGGGAGATCCCGAGCACCGCCGCGCCCGCCTTGGCGTAGTCGGCACGATGGTCGCGCACGCCGCACGCCTGCGTCGTGCAACCGGGCGTGGCGGCCTTGGGATAGAAGTAGACGACGACGGGCTGGCCGCGGAAGTCCGAGAGCTTGACCGCGCGGCCGTCCTGGTCGGGGAGCTCGAAGTCGGGGGCCTCTTCTCCTTGCGCCGTCATCGGGCAGATGCTAGCCGCGCCGCCCACGAGCCCGCGTGGCGGTCCGCCTCGTGGCGCACAGCCAGACGCACGGCTGCGACAGCATCGATATGATCTCATCAAGTGATGAATTCTTTGCCCCGGCCCGCAGTCGAGGCACGCGGTCTGAGCGTGTGGCGAGGCGGTCGGAAGGTTCTGCAGGACGTCACGTTCGACCTGCCAGCCGGCCGTATCACGGGCCTGATCGGACCGAGCGGCGGCGGCAAGACGACGCTCATGCGCGCGGTCGTCGGCGTCCAGCGGCACGTTCAGGGTGAGGTGAGCGTGCTCGGAATGGCCCCCGGCAGCGCGGCGTTGCGACGCTGCGTCGGATACAGCACCCAGACCCTGGCGGCCTACGAGGACCTCAGCGTGCGGGAGAACCTCGAGTATTTCGCTGCGCTCGTGGGCGCCACACGCGAGCAGGTCGACGAGCTGCTCGCCCGGGTGGACCTCCAGGCGGCGGCCGACCAGCTCGTGCGCTCGCTCTCGGGCGGCCAGCGCTCGCGCATCTCCCTCGCGACGGCGCTGCTGGGCGAGCCGAGGCTGTTCGTGCTCGACGAGCCGACGGTCGGCCTCGACCCGGTGCTGCGCGAGCGCCTGTGGGAGCTGTTCGGCGAGCTCGCCGGCGCCGGGGCGACGTTGCTCGTGTCGAGCCACGTCATGGACGAGGCCGCCCGCTGCGATGAGGTGCTGCTCCTGCGCGACGGGCGTGTCCTCGCGCAGGACACACCGGCACGGCTCGTCGAGCGCACCGGGACCGGCGATCTCGATCAGGCGTTTCTGCGCCTGATCGAGGAGGAGCGGTGACGGGCACGGCCGCCACCGCGACGCGGGTGCTGCGCCAGCTGCGCCATGACCCGCGCACGGTCGGCCTGCTGCTGGGCGTGCCCGCCGTGCTGATGACGATCTTCCGTTTCGTGTACGACCACGAGCACACGGGGTTCGAGCGGGCCGGACCGGCGCTGATGGTGCTCTTCCCGCTCGTCACGATGTTCCTGGTCTCCTCGGTGGCACTGCTGCGCGAGCGCACGAGCGGGACGCTCGAACGAGTGATGACCACTCCGCTGAGCAGGCTTTCACTGCTCGGCGGCTACGGCCTGGCCTTCACGTTGCTGGCCGCCGTCCAGGCGGGCATCGTGACGGCGTTGAGCCTCGGCGCGCTCGGCCTGCACCTCGCCGGCAGCACCGCGCTCGTCGTGATCCTCGCCGCCGTCGTCGCCCTCCTGGGGCTCGGGCTCGGGCTGCTCGCGAGCGCGTTCGCGCGCACCGAGTTCCAGGTGGTGCAGTTCTTCCCAGCCACGATCCTTCCCCAGCTGCTGCTCTGCGGCCTGCTCGTCCCGCGCGCGCACATGGGCGGCGTGCTGCACGTCGTCTCGGATCTGCTCCCCATGTCATACGCGGTCGACGGCATCCACCACCTCGCGCGCGAACCCGGCGCGAGCGCGGCGGCGGTGGGCGACGTCGCGATCGTGCTCGCGTTCGCCGTCGGGGCGATCCTGCTCGGAGCGCTCACGCTGCGACGGCGCACCGACTGATGCCGCGCGGACGCCGGGCGGGCCCGACCCGCACCCGCCAGGAGATCCTCGACGCGGCTCGCGACGCGTTCGCCGCAAGCGGCTACGACGCCGTCAGCGTGCGCGCGATCGCCCGCAAGGCGGGCGTCGACCCGGCGCTGGTCCACCATTTCTTCGACGGCAAGCCACAGCTGTTCGCCGCCGCGATGGAGCTGCCGGTCGATCCCCAGCCGTTCCTGGCGGCGCTGCTGGCCGGCGAGCGCGAGACGCTCGGACCTCGACTCGTGCTCGCGCTCGTCGAGCTGTGGGACCGCCCCGACGGCTTCCAGGGCTTCCTCGGGCTCATCCGCGGGGCAGCCTCGCACGCGGACGCCGCGCGCCTGCTGCGCGAGTTCGTCACCAGCGAGATCCTCGGCCGCCTGGCCACCGCCGCCGCACCCGACGCTCCCGACGCCCGCGCGGCGCTGGCGGGCGCGCAGATCGTCGGCCTGGCGATGGCCCGCAAGATCGCCTGCATAGAGCCGATCGCGACCGCCGAGCCCGCATGGCTCGCCGCGACGGTCGGCCCCGTCGTCCAGCACTACCTCACCGCACCGCTGCCACGCACTCGGCCGCCGGAGGCGTGAGCGGCGATCGTCTCGCCGGGCGCGTCAGCGCAGCAGCCGCGACAGGCGGCGGTCCTTGAGCACCCGCCCGTCGGTCTGGCAGGCGGGGCAGTAGGCGATCACGTAGTCCTCGAAGTGGACCGCCCGCAGCGTCGTGGCGCAGCGCGGGCACGGCTCGCCCTGGTGGCGGTGTACGCGCAGCGGCATCGGCAGCTTGTCGGGGATCGGCAGGACGACCGCCTGCTCGTAGTGCGCGAGCGCACCGCCGAGAACCTCGACGATCGCGTCGTGCAGCCGCTGCGCCTCGTCCCCGTCGAGGTCGGCGCCGCGCTTGTATGGCGACAGCCTCGCCTGCCACAGGATCTCATCGACCCACGAGCGCCCGATGCCGGCGATCACGTGCTGGTCGCGCAGCAGCGCGTGCAGCGGGCGCGGCGCGTCCAGCAGCTCCTTCAGCCGCGCCGGCCCGCCCGGCTCGGGCCAGGCCTCCGGCCCGAGGGTGGCCAGCGAGTCGTCCCGCTCGAGCTCGCCCGCGCGCAGGAGCTTCACCCACGCGGCCTGCTTGGAGCCGAACTCGCGCAGGCGCAGCTCGCGGCCGTCGTCGAGCGCCACGAGCAGCCGCGACGTGCGATCGCGCGATCCGGCCGGCTTGTCGTAGAGCTGCAGCCGCCCGGCGGACATCAGGTGGATCAGCAGCGCCGACGCCTCCGCGCCCGCGCCGACGTCCACGATCAGGTGCTTGCCGCGCCTGCGCACGCTCGTGATCCGCTCGCCCTCGAGCGCCGACAGCGGCGGGTCGAACGTCCTCAGCGCGTTGATCCCCGGAGCGCGCGCGGATTCGATCCGCGCGCCCTTCAGAGCAGCGTCGAGCAGGCGCGCGGTGACCTCGACCTCGGGCAGCTCGGGCATCGCCAATCATCGTAGGCGGCGATGCCCGGCGCGCCGCGCGGCGCACTACCCCCGTGAAAACGCGCGGATGGGGGGACCTTCGTACTTGACGCCCGCGGGGCTGGTCCAGAGCACGCGCCAGTATTCGCCCGGGGTCGAGGAGTTGAAGCTCCAGTAGCCGAGGCTGTTGGTGGTGCGCGTGCTCAGCGTGCGATAGCGCTTGGACCCCTTGCGTCGCACGAGCACCGTCACCTTCGTCGCCCCGGTCGCCGGGCGCACCAGTCCCCACAGCGCCACGCCGTGCTTCTCCTTGGTCACGGTCAGCGGGATCGGCCAGCCGTAGTAGAGCGGCTTGAGCGATCCGTTGACGTACTCCAGACCCGTCTGGAAGCTCGCTCCCCCTTTCCCCCCGCCCACCGGGTCGTCTTTGAGCAGGTACTGGGAGAACCCCGCCACGCGGGGGTTGTCGTAGGCGATGTGCTCGGAGATCGCGTCGTATTCGGCCTGCTGGGCCGCCGAGACGCCGAGTTCCTTGTTCGGGAACGTCTGCACCCCGAACTCGGTCAGGTAGATCGGCACGTTCGCCGGAATCGCGTGCGCGTTCGCGGCCAGGTTGAGGGCATTGGAAAGCCGCGAGAGGGCGCCGATCGTCACGTTGTCGCGTTCGCCCGGCACGTAGTAGGGGCCGGCAGGCAACGTGTACGCGTGATGTGCGTAGCCCGCCATCTGCAGCTCGCTGCAGGAGCCGGCTTTCCGGTACTTCGCGTTCAGGCACAGCGCTTCGCGCATGAACGCCAGCGGTGCCACGGGGTGGTGCAGCGCCGCCTTCGCGCCTTCGCTGCGGGTGTTGACGGTGTCGTAGCCGATCGGCGCGGTTTCGCCGAACAGCACGCGGGGATGAGCCAGCCCGGCCGCCTGCAGCCCCGCGTAGCCGGCCTGGTAGAGGCCACGGTAGATGCGACCAGAGGCGGGCGTGCCGTTGGACTTCCACTGCGGCATCAGGAACACCGGCTCGTTGGGCTCGTTCCAGATCGCATAGATCGAGACCTCGGAGCCGAACTCGCGGCCCACGGCGGTCATGAATTCTTCGAAGTCCTTGGCGTCTGGGCGGGTGACGTACGGAGCTTGGTGGTTGGCGGTCGCCCATCGCGGCGCCGGCGCCGTGACCGTCAGCAGCACCGGCCAGCCGAGCTGCTTGGCTTCGGCGAGCAGCGTGGCGTAGGGGCCCCAGTTGTAGTCGCCGGGATTGGACGCTTCGAAGCTCGGCTTCGTCGCGCTGGTCGGACCGGGCGCGACTTCGGACCATTTCAGCTCGATGCGCAGCGCCTTGACGCCGAGATGCTGCATCTGCTCGATCGTGTGACGGCGCGTGGCGGGTTCGAGCAGCAGGGCCGAGGCCTCGAAGTAGGTGATCTGGCTCTGCGAGGCGAGCGCCTGGACGGCGCCGGCGGAGCCCGCCAGCAGGGCGGCGGCGAGCAGCGAGATGAGGAGCGTGCGGATTCTGGGCATGGTCGCTTGAGACACCTCGGCGCAGAGAAGGTTGCGGTCTTTGTAGCGTTCGGGTTCGTGAGCGCCCCGATCGCACCGGACGACATCGTCCAGACCCCGGCGGAGGGGGAGGCTAACAGCCGCCCGCCGCTGCTCGTGGTCGAGCCGTTGCGCGCGTTCCTCGACGAGCACGGCCTAGGCGCGGGAGAGCTGTGGGCGACGCCGATCGGCGAGGGCCACTCGAACGTGACGTACCTGATCGAGCGCGGCGGCACCGTGGTGGTGCTGCGCCGTCCTCCGCGCCCGCCGCTGCCGCCGAGCGCGCACAACGTGCTGCGCGAGGCGCGACTGCTGCGCGCGCTGCGCGGCACGCCCGCGCGGGTGCCGGAGGTGCTGGCGGTGTGCGACGACGAGACGACGATCGGCGCGCCGTTCTATGTGATGGAGCGGGTCGACGGCGAGGCGATCGTCACGGAGGTGCCCGCGGCGCTCGACACGCCGGCGCAGCGCCGCCGCATCGGCGAGCAGCTGATCGACGCGCTCGTGGAGATCCACGCGGTCGACTGGCGCGCGGCCGGGTTGGAGGACTTCGGCAAGCCGACCGGCTACCTGGAGCGCCAGCTGCGGCGCTTCGGCGGCCTGTGGGAGCTGAACAAGACGCGCGAGATACCGGCGGTCGAGAGCGTGGGGGCGTGGTTGGCCGAGCACATGCCGAGCTCAGGACCGGCGACGATCGTCCACGGCGACTACCGCCTCGGCAACACGATGTTCGCGCTGGACGCGCCCGCGCGGCTGACGGCGGTGCTCGACTGGGAGATGGCGACGATCGGCGATCCGCTGGCGGACATCGGCTACCTGTGCATGATGTGGGCGCAGGAGGGCGACCCCAGCGAGGGCCTGCGCGCGGCGCTCGGCGACGTCACGCGCGCGGAGGGCTTCCATACCCGCGACGAGCTGATCGCCCGCTACGAGGAGCGCTCGGGCCGCTCGGTGAGCGACATCCGCTGGTACACGACGCTCGCGCTGTGGAAGAGCGTGGTGTTCATGGAGGGCAACTACAAGCGCGCGATCGCCGGCACCACCGACGACCCGTACCTGCGCCAGTTCGGCGACGGCGTGCTCGAGCTCGCGGGACGCGCCGAGGAGGTGGCGTTCGGTGCCTGAGTCCGCCGACGCCCAGCCGACCGACGCCCAGCTCGCCGACGCGCTCGACGGCGATGCCCGCTCGGCGCTGCTGATCGACTGGGGCGGGGTGCTCACGACCAACCTGTTCGCGTCCTTCCACGCGTACTGCCTCGCCGCGGGGATCCCGCCGGAGGCGCTGATGGGGCGCTTCAGGACCGATCCGGCCGCGCGCGAGCTGCTGATCGCCCTGGAGAAGGGCGAGCTCGAGGAGGACGCGTTCGAGCTGCAGTTCGCCGCGCAGCTCGGGGTCGAGCCCGACGGCCTGATCGACGGCCTGTTCGCGGGCGTGCACCCTGACAAAGCGATGGTGCAGGCCGTTCGCAGCGCACGCGCCGCGGGCGTGCGCACGGCGCTCGTGTCGAACTCGTGGGGCGTGCACCGCTACCCGCACGAGATGTTCGCGGAACTGTTCGACGGCGTCGTGATCTCCGCCGAAGAGGGCATCCGCAAGCCCTCGCGCCGCATGTACGAACTGGGTGCCGAGCGCGCGGGCGTGCCGGCGGAGGTGTGCGTGTACGTCGACGACCTGCCCTTCAACCTCACCCCCGCCCAGGAGCTGGGGATGGCCACCGTGCACCACACGAGCGCCGAGACCACGATCCCGGAGCTCGAACGGCTGCTGGGCGTGCCCCTCGCCGGTTAGTGTGCGCGAGAAGAGTGCGTATAACCATCGCTATACACTCTCTCGAGCGGAACACATAGCCCGCCCGGCGCCCCCCCCGCCCGTAGGCCCGGCCGGACGTCAGTCCCGTTTGCCGCGCCCGTACATCAACTTGAACAGCCCGGCGAGCATGCGCGAGGTGCGCGACTTGTACGGGTACATGAAGAGTTCCTTCTTCATGGCCAGTTTGGGCGTGACGACGATCGCCTGCTGGGAGCAGTACTTGCGGATGCCGCCGGCGCCGTGGCGCGAGCCGAGCCCGGACTCCTTGGCGCCGCCCATGGGCAGCTCCATGACGGTGTAGTTGATCATCGCGTCGTTGACGTTGGCGGCGCCGGCGTGGATGCGCCGGGCGATCGCCTCGCCGCGCTCGGTGTCGCGCGAGAAGACGGAAGCGCCGAGGCCGTAGTGGGAGTCGTTGGCCAGGCGCACGGCCTCGTCGGCGTCGGCGTCCTTCATGATCGGCAGCGTCGGCCCGAAGGTCTCCTCGGTCATGCACTTCATCGTGTGGTCGACGTCGACGAGCACGGTCGGCTCGAAGAAGCGTCCTGGGCCGGCCAGCTGGTGGCCGCCGGCGAGCACCCGCGCGCCCTTCTGCTCGGCGTCGGCGACGTGGTCCTTGATGATCTCCAGCTGCGGCGGGAAGGTGATGGCGCCGACCTCGACGCTGCCGGGCCCTTCGGGCTTGCCGACCCGCAGCTCGCGCACTTTGGCGGACACTTTGGCGACGAACTCGTCGTAGACGGGCTCCTCGACGTAGACGCGCTCGATCGAGATGCACGTCTGGCCGGCGTTCTGCATCGAGTAGTAGGTGGCGAAGTTGGCGGCGCGCTCGAGATCGGCGTCGGAGAGCACGATCATCGGGTCCTTGCCGCCGAGCTCCAGCGACGCGGGGATCAGCCGCCGGGCGGCCGCTTCGGCGACCTTGCGGCCGGTCTTGGTGGAGCCGGTGAACATGATCATGTCGACGTGCTCGATCAGCGCCGCGCCGGTCTCGCCGCGGCCGGTGGCGATCTGCAGCACGTTCTCGGGCAGGCCGCACTCGCGCATGCCCTCGGCGAGCAGCAGGGAGGTCAGCGGCGTGATCTCCGAGGGCTTCATGATCACGCTGTTGCCGGCCATCAGCGCGGGGATGCAGTCGCCGAAGGAGTTCGTCAGCGGGTAGTTCCACGGGCCGATGACGCCGATCAGGCCGAGCGGCCGGTAGCGGAGGATCAGCTTCTTGCCCTTGACCAGCACCTGGCTCGACTTGACGCGGTCGTCGGCCAGGTACTCCGGGCCGTGCTTGGCCCAGAAGCCGAAGGCGTTGCCCGCGTAGCCGATCTCTGCCAGCTCCGCGTCCTCGAAGGTCTTGCCCGTCTCCGAGCAGATCGTCTGCACGATCGTCTCGGCGTTGTCCATCACCCACTTCTGGGCGCGCAGCATCACCCGCGCGCGTCCATCGAAGCCGTAGGCCTCCCACTCGGGCTGGACCGCGCGTCCGCGCGCGGCCATCTCCGCGACCGCCTCCGCGCCGAGGTCGGGGACCGTGCGGATGGTCTGCCCCGTCGCGGGGTTCTCGACCGGTATCTCGCCGCTGGGCGGGGCCTCGACCGGCGCCTGCGCGTCCGCCTGCTCGGCGGCGCCGTTGGTCGCGAGGATCTCCTGCTCGACGTGCTGCTCAACGCTCGCCATCAGATGCACTCTCCCCTGCTCGCTTGTGCCCCCTTGTGGGGTATAGCCGTGTACGAAAAGAGTACTCCTTGCTCGCACGCTGCCCGGTGTCGATTGGCTGTACGGCCAGTGCAATTTTCGCTTAGCCGAGCCGGACAGTGCATCTGATCCTCAGCCAAGCCGGACAGTGCATGCACTGTCCGGAGGAGCCGCACATGTGCGGCTCCTAGACGAACCGCATGCGGTCCGTCTACATCAGGTGATCAGCGGAATGATCAGGATCGCGAC
>JBKQHH010000127.1:0-35772 GCA_052148875.1 Solirubrobacteraceae bacterium | reverse complement strand
GGGTGAGGAGGGATGGCTGTCCCTGCAGCTGCGCCTGCTCGCCGACGTCGGCCTCGTCGGGCTCCCCAACGCGGGCAAGTCCTCGCTGCTGGCCCGCCTCACGAGGGCGGCCCCAAAGATCGCCGACTACCCCTTCACGACGCTCTCGCCGGTGCTCGGCGTGCTCGAAGGCGACGAGCGCCAGCTCGTCGTCGCGGACATTCCCGGCCTGATCGAAGGCGCCAGCGAGGGAGCGGGCCTCGGGCACGACTTTCTCGCGCACGTCGAGCGCACGCGCCTGCTGGTGCACGTGCTCGACATCGCCCCCGAGATCTCGATGGGCGAGCACGCGGACGCCGTCGCCAACCACGCGACGATCGAGCGCGAGCTGGCGGCGCACGACGAGCGCCTGGCGCGGCTGCCGCGGGTGCTGGCGCTGTCGAAGGCCGACCTCGTGCCCGAGGAGCGCGCGCGGACGGCCGTCGCCGAATGGCAGCGCCGGCTCGGAGACGACGTGCCCGTGCTCGCCACCTCCAGCGCGACCGGCGCCGGCGTGCGCGAGCTCGGGGAGTTGCTGCTGCGGCTCGTTCCCGACCTTGCCGCCGCATCCGACGGCCTGGGGGAGGGCGGCGCGCGCGCGGGCGAGCAGGAGCTGGCAGAGCACATGGTCTTCCGTCCGACGGCCGGCGCCGGCTTTCGCGTCGAGGCGCTGGGAGAGGGGACGTTCGCGGTCCGGGGCCGGGGCATCGAGCGCCTGCTCGAACGCTTCGACATCGACAACGAGGACGCGATGGCCTACCTGGAGGGGAGGCTGCGCAGGATCGGCGTGCTCGGCGCGCTCGAGGCCAAGGGCTTCCAGCCGGGCGACGAGATCGAGATCGCCGGCGTCACCTTCGAGCTGGACCCGCACGAATAGCGCAAATAAGCTCAGGGCATGAGACGGCTGGTCATCAAGCTCGGATCGAGCGTGGTCGCGGACAGCGAGGGCACGCCGCGGATGGACGTGCTCGCGAGCGTGTGCGACCAGCTCGCCGGCCTGCACCGCGACGGCGCGGAGGTGATCGTCGTCACCAGCGGCGCGATCGCGCGCGGCATGCGCGTGATGAACCTGCCCCAGCGCCCGACCACGATCGGCTCGCTGCAGGCGGCCAGCGCCGTCGGCCAGGGCAAGCTCTACAGGATCTACGACGAGCTGCTGCGCGAGCGCGAGGTCACGAGCGCGCAGGTGCTGCTGACGTTCTTCGACATGAGCGCGCGCACGCACTACCTCAACGCGCGCCAGACGCTCAGCACGCTGCTGGAGTGGCGGGTGCTGCCGGTGATCAACGAGAACGACACCACCGCCACCGACGAGATCTCCTTCGGCGACAACGACTTCCTGGCCGCGCAGGTGGCGGTGCTGATCGCCGCCGACGAGCTGATCCTGCTGACGGACATCGACGGCCTGTACACCGCCGACCCCAGGCTGCACCCCGACGCGCGGATCGTCGCCGAGGTGAGCGACTTCGCCGCGCTCGACGACCTCGAGATCGGCCACACGACCTCGCCGCTCGGATCGGGCGGGATGCGCTCGAAGGTCGTCGCCGCCGAGATGGCCACCGCCGCCGGGATCCCCACCGTGATCTGCAACGGCGCGCGCGCGCAGGCGCTCGCCGCGGTGCTCGCCGGCGAGCGCGAGGGGACGCGCTTCGTCGCCCGCGAGGCGCGCTACTCGAGCTTCAAGCTGTGGCTCAAGTACGCCAAGCCCGTGCGCGGAAAAGTCGTCGTCGACGAGGGCGCCGCGCGCGCGCTGCGCGATGGCAGCGCCAGCCTCCTGCCCGTCGGGATCACCGAAGTCAAGGGCGACTTCGACGCGGGCGACGCGGTTGAGATCATCGAACGTGACACACCAGCTGGGGGCAAGCTGCGCCCGATTGCCAAGGGCATCTGTAGCTACTCCGCCGACGAGCTAAAGAGCGTGCTCGGGCTGAAGTCCGACGCCGTGCGCAAGATCCTGCCGCGCGCGAGCGACGAGGCCGTGCACCGCGACTACCTCGTGCTCGACTGAGCGCTCTACCCTGTACGGCATGGCAATCGCCGTCTCATCCGTCGCCGACACCTGCCGCGCCGCCAAGCGCGCGGCGCGCACGCTCGCGCGGACCGACACCGCCGTCAAGGACGCCGCGCTCGAGGCGATCGCACTCGCGCTCGAAAGCCGCATCGAGGAGATCCTCGCGGCCAACGAGCGCGACATGCAGCTCGCGCGCGAGCTCGACATCGGCGCCGCGCTGCTCGATCGCCTGCGCCTGGACGAGGAGCGCGTCGCCGCGATCGCGCTCGCCGTGCGCCAGATCGTCGCGCTCGCCGACCCCGTCGGCGAGGTGATCGACGGCCAGCGCCTGCCCAACGGCCTGGACGTGCGCAAGGTGCGCGTCCCGCTCGGCGTCGTCGCGGTCGTCTACGAGGCGCGCCCCAACGTCACCATCGACGCCGCCGCGCTGTGCCTGAAGTCGGGCAACGCGATCGTCCTGCGCGGATCCTCCTCGGCGACGCACTCCAACGCCGCGCTCGCGCGGATCGCCGCCGACGCGGCCGTCGCCGCCGGGCTGCCCGACGGCTGCGTCAGCCTCGTCGCCGGCGGCGGGCGCGACGAGCTCGCCGAGCTGGCCACGCAGAAGGACAGCGTCGACCTCATCATCCCCCGCGGCGGCGAGGGCCTCAAGGAGGCGCTGCAGGCGATCGCCACCGTGCCCGTCATCTACGCCGCCTCCGGCAACTGCCACGTCTACGTCGACGCCTCCGCCGACCTCGACGACGCGCAGGAGATCGTCGTCAACGCCAAGACCCAGCGCCCCGGCGTATGCAACGCCGCCGAGACGCTGCTCGTGCACGAGCGCCTCGCCGCTGACTTCCTGCCGCGCGTGCTGCGCGCGCTCGCCGCCGCCGGGGTCCAGGTTCGCGCCGACGCACGCGCCCACGACGCGATCGCCGCCATCCCCGCGATCCCCGATCTCATCATCGAGGACGCCACCGACGAGGACTGGGCGACCGAGTACCTCGCGCCGATCATCGCCGTCGGCGTCGTCGACTCCGTCGAGCACGCCATCGAGCACATCGCCCGCCACGGCAGCGGTCACTCCGAGGCGATCGTAACCCGCGACACCGCCGCCGCGCGCGCGTTCCAGCTCGGGGTCGACGCCGCGTGCGTGTACGTCAACGCCTCCACGCGCTTCACCGACGGCGGGGAGTTCGGGATGGGGGCCGAGATCGGCAACTCCACGCAGAAGCTGCACGCGCGCGGGCCGATCGGCCTGCGCGAGCTGTGCACTTTCAAGTACCTCGTCGAAGGCGACGGGCACGTCCGCGCGTGAGCGGCCCGCGGCGGCCCAGCCCGTCCCGAGCCAGCCCCCAGGCCCGCCTGCCCGCGGCGCGCGCTCGCTCGGCATCCTCGGCGGGACCTTCAACCCGCCCCACCTCGGGCACCTCGCGGTCGCACGCCACGCGCGCGACGAGCTCGGGCTCGAGCTCGTGCTGCTCGTGCCGACCCACACCGCGCCGTACAAGTCCGACGGCGCACCCATCGGGGCACACCCAGAGGGGCGCACCCCGGAGGGCACAGGCAGGCAGGCCGGCGAGTGGGGTGGGCGGGATCCGGGTCCCGAGCACCGCCTGCGCATGTGCCGGCTGGCGGCGCGGGACGAGGCTGGGCTGTCGGTCTGCGCTGTCGAGATCGAGCGCGGCGGGCTGTCCTATACGGTGGATACCTTGAGATCTCTGCATGCCAGCCATCCCCAGGCGGAGCTGACGTTCATCGTGGGCGCCGACACCGCGAGCACGTTGGGCTCCTGGCGCGAACCCGAGCAGCTGCTGGAGCTCGCGCATCTCGCCGTCGCCGCGCGCGCCGGCGCGGCGCGGGAGCGGGTGCTCGACGCGCTGGCCGGTCTCCACGTCGCCGACGGCGCCGGCGGTGAGCGCCGCACGGCGGCCGACGGCGTGCGCTTCCTGGAGATGCCCGCGATCGAGGTCTCCTCCTCGATGGTGCGCCGCCGTGTCGCCGACGGAGAGGCGGTCGACGATCTCGTCGGGCCCGCCGTCGCCGGCTACATCGCCGAGCATGGCCTGTACCGCGCGCGCGCCGGGGCGCTCGGATGACGCAGGGCGCGGCGCTGCAGGGCGAGCGGCTCGTCGGCGCGATCGCCGGCTACGCCGCGGACAAGAAGGCGATCGACGTCGTCGAGCTCGACCTGCGCGGCGTGCTCGGCTACACCGACTACTTCCTCGTCTGCTCCGGCAACACCGGGCGCCAGGCCAAGGCGATCCACGACGGCATCCTCGAAGGGCTCAAGCGCGAGCACGACACGCTGCCGCGCAGGGTCGAGGGCTCCGCGCAGGCGGGCTGGATCCTGATGGACTACCTCGACGTCGTCGTCCACATCTTCACGCCCGACACGCGCGAGTTCTATCGCCTCGAGCAGCTGTGGGGCGAGGCGCCGGCGCGCACCGCCGGCGAGCTGTCGAAATCCGGTTGACTAGCCGTAGGCCGAGACGTTAGGGTCGCTCCGATAGCGCCGCGGAGGGCGGCGCGTGAGATGGAGGGGACAGGTATGCATCATTCGATCGCAGATCGAAGGACTTCCCACGTCGTGCTCGTCGTTGCCATGCTCGTATCGGCGGCGCTCGTCTACTGCCTCAGCGCGCTCGCGCCGGCCGCGCGAGCCGAAGGCCCCGGGGAAGGGACGCCGTACACCGTCAGCCTCGGCGACTCCTACATATCCGGCGAGGCCGGCCGCTGGGCAGGCAACACCGACGAAAGCTCATCCAAGACAGATGCGCTGGGATCGACCGCCTACTACGACAACTCCACCGGCACCGGCGAACTGATCAAAGGCTGCCACCGCTCGAAGTCGGCCGAGGTCTACATCGGCGGCGGCGTCGACGGCGAGAACCTCGCCTGCTCCGGCGCCAAGACCACCAGCTTCAGCACGGAAGGCCTGTTCAAGCCCGGCATCGACTTCTACAACTCCGGTGGAAACGAAGGCCAGGCGCTGATGCTGCAGCACTTCGCCGCCAGCCACAACGTCAAGCTCGTCGCGCTGTCGATCGGCGGCAACAACTTCAACTTCGCCCCCATCGTGACGACGTGCATCGAGGACTTCCTCGAGTCGACGATCTTCTGGGACTTCTACTGCAGCGAAGAAAGCTCGGTCACGAACAACTTCAGCTCGAGCAACGTCTCCAAGATCAAGGGCGAAATCGAAACCGCGATCAAAAACGTGGCCACGGCCATGACCAACGCGGGCTACTCCAGCTCGCAGTACACGATCCTCGTCCAGGACTACCCCTCGCCGATCCCCAACGGATCGGAATTCCGCTACACGCAGAGCGGGTACAGCCGGCAGTTCACGGGCGGCTGTGGCTTCTGGAACAAGGACGCCAACTACGCCAACGCGACGATGCTGCCGACGATCGACAACACCGTTCTGGGCGCCGCATCGGGCGTGGGTCTGTCCAACGTGAAGACGATGGAACTGTCCTCCGCGTTCAACAGCCACCGCCTGTGCGACAAGGGCGTGGGCATGCTCGAGGAAGAGGGCCTGTCCAACTGGAAAGCGGCCGAAGCGGTCAACAAGAGCGAGTGGTTCAACCAGATCCGCACGATCGAAACGCTGATCGGGCCATACGAACTCCAGGAAGACATCCACCCGGACTACTGGGCGCAGCTCGGGCTGCGCAACTGCCTGACCCAGGCATACAACGCGGGCACGCCCAAGGGCGGCACCTGCACCACGTCCGGGACCGGACTCAACTCGGCCGGCGAGCCGAACATGTCGCTGCACTGACGCATCAACTCGTGGGCGGAGGCGTGCCCACGTAATACTCCGGCAGGGAGCCCGCCGCGGGCTCCCTGCGCAGGAGCACGAGCACGAACCCCTGCACGAGCAGCGCCAGCGCGGTCGCGAGCGCGAACGCGGCCGCGGTGTCGAGCCGGTGCAGCGACACCGCCAGCGCGAAGCAGAACAGGGCGAACGCGCCGAAGCCGCTCACCAGCCCGCGCAGCAGCCGCAGCAGCTCGTCGGTGCCGCGCTGGGCGTGGGTGAACGTCGCGAGCACCGTCGCGATGATCGGAAACGGCGCGAGCAGCCCGCTCAGCTGCGGACCGAGCCAGCCCGCCACCGCGGTCAGGCTCAGCACCAGCGCGAGCGCGCACAACGCGCGCACCGGGAGGTCCCACGCCGGCGGCGTGGGGTGCGCGCGCGCCTCTGCGCCGGGGCGGGGAAGCAGGGCGAGCCCGAGCGCCAGCGCCAGCGCCGCCAGGCCGAGCGCGACGCCCACGGGCAGCGACAGCGCGCTGAAGACCGCCGTCGCCACCGCGAACGCGAGCCACCCGGCGAGCAGGCTCACGCCCCAGAACAGGCGCGCGGACAGACGCGCGTACACGACCACGAACGCGATCAGCGAGACCAGGCCCAGCAGCGTTCCGGCGGCGGCGCTCGCCGCGAACGCGCGCCCATGGGCGAGCGCGTACACGCGCAGGATCGGGCCGGCGACGACCGGCAGCCCCGCGATCAGGCCGCCGACCCGCGGCCCGAAGCGCCGGGCGACGAGCGACGCGCCCACGACGAAGCAGGGCGCGAGCAGCAGCTTGACGGCGAGCAGGGGCACGCGCAGATGATTACAGCGTACGCTCGATGGCATGTAACTACTGATACGAAACGGGGGAGGACACCGATGCCGCCGGCGCGCGCACGGCATAGCTTCATACCAGGATGATTCGCCTCGCCCGACTCTCGATCCGGCGGCCCAGGGGAGCGCTTCTCGCATGGGGTCTGCTCGCTGCCGTCCTGGCCGTGATCGGGCTCGGTGTCGCGCACTCGCTCTCGCCCTCGATCGTCGTCGTGCCCGGCACCGAGTCCTCGCGCGCGCAGCAGCTCGCCAACGCGCACTTCGGGCCCACGCAGCTCGTGCCGATCCTGTTGCAAGGTCCTCGCGCGCAGCTCGAACGCCAGGGCCCGCGGCTCGTGCGCGACCTCGTCAAGCGCCCGCACACGCGCGCCCTCTCCGCCTGGGACGCCGGCGCCGCCTCGGAGGGGCTGCGCCCCTCCGCCACCGCCGCGATGATCGTCGTCTCGGTCGACCGCGCCGAAAAGGACGTCGTCGACTACGACCAGCCGCAGATCGAACGGCTCGTCGCGCGCGACATCGCGCGGCCGGTGCGCGCGAGCGTCACCGGTCAGCCGTCGATCGACCGGGCGCTCAAGAACGAGGCGCTGAGCTCGACGCTGCGCTCCGAGCTGATCGCCGTGGCGATCCTGTTCGTGCTGTTGCTGCTCGCGCTGCGCGCGCCGCTCGCCGCCGCGACCGTCACCGTCGTCGGCGCCGCGACCGTGCTCGCCGCCTACGGGCTGATGGCGCTGCTCGCGCGCGTCATCGAAACCGACCCGATCGCCGTCGCGCTCGCCTCGATGACCGGGCTGGCGCTCGGGGTCGGCTACTCGCTGCTGATCCTCGACCGCTTCCACCAGCAGGAGGGCTCCCCCGACGCCGACCCGCGCGACGCCATGCTCGCGGCCTCGACCGCGGTCGCCACGACCGGACGCGCCCTGCTGTTCGCCGGCACCGGCCTGATCCTCGCGCTGCTGCTCGCCACCGCGATCGCCCCCACCAAGATCCTCGTATCGCTCGGGATCGGCGTGCTGCTCTGCTCGGCGCTCGCGCTCGGCGGCGCCGTCGTCGTGATGCCCGCCGCGCTCGTCCTGTTCGGGCGTCGCCTGGTCACCGCCGGCCACGCCGCGCCGGCGGCGCTCACGCGCGACTGGGATCGCCTCGTCGGCGCGGGCGGCTGGGTCAGGCACCGCGCCGTCATCGCCGGCGCGCTCGCCACCGCCGCGCTGCTCGCGCTCGCCGTGCCCGCGCTCTCGCTCAACACCGGACCGC
Organism: Solirubrobacteraceae bacterium; assembly: GCA_052148875.1. GTDB lineage: Bacteria > Actinomycetota > Thermoleophilia > Solirubrobacterales > Solirubrobacteraceae > Palsa-744. The sequence goes on along the minus strand of JBKQHH010000127.1, from coordinate 27,879 downwards.
CGGACGTCAGCCAGCTCCCCAGCGCCAACCCCGCGCGCCAGGCCTTCGAAACGGTCGCGCGCGTGATGGGCCCCGGCTGGCCCACCCCCTACAACCTGATCGTCGTCAACCCGCGCGGGCCGATCACGACCGCGGCGACGCTCGAAGCGCTCGACCGGCTGCAGGAACAGATCGCCCGCGGCCACAACGTCGCCGCCGTCACCGGCCCGGGCGAGCTCAGCGCGCAGACCAAGCCGCTGGGCAAGCTCCCGACGTCGCTCGAAGAATCGGGCAAGCTGCTCACCGGCGGCAAGACCGACCTCAAGCGTCTGGTCAACGGGCTGGGCCAGGCCGGCAGCGGCGCCAAGCAGCTGCAGAGCGGCCTGAAGTCCGCGACCGCGGGCGCCGGCAAGCTGCACAGCGGCTCGGGCAGCGCGCAGTCCGGCGCCGCGCAGCTGCACGAAGGGCTCGCCTCCGCGCGCAGCGGCTCGGCGAAGCTATCCGCGGGCCTGAGCCAGGCGCTGGCCGGCGCGGGCGCGCTCAAGAACGGCGCCACGCAGGCGCTCGCGGGCTCAATCGAACTCACCAACGGGCTCGGCTCGGCGCACACGCCGGTGTCGGCCAGCCTGCCCTCGCTGAAACAGCTGGCCGGTCTCACCGCGAGCACGAGCAGCGCGCTGGGCGGCCTCCAGGGCCAGGCGCAGAGCGCCGCCGGAGACCTCGCGAGCGCGACCGAAGCGCTGCGCGGCATGACCGCCGGCAGAGCGGACCCCCACTACGGCGAAGCGCTCGCCGCGCTCGAACACGCCGCGGGGGCGCTCGGCGGGGTCACCAGCGGGCTCGGCAGCGTCGCGCCCGAAACCAAGAGCGCCGCGGAAATCGCCGCGAACGCCGCCACCCAGGGCTCCTTCCTGGCGAGCGCGCTCGGCCAGCTGCACACCGGCGCCGCGCAGCTGCAGGCTGGCCTCGCGAAGCTGCGCACCGGCAACGTGCAGCTGGCGGCGGGGATCGGAAAGCTCTCCGGCGGCAGCGGCGAACTGACCAGCGGGCTGACGCAGCTGCGCGACGGGGCCGGGGCGCTCGAAACGGGTCTCGGGGAACTGACGAGCGGCACCGGCCAGCTCGAAAGCGGGCTCGCCGGCGGCGTCTCGCCGACCGGGCAGCTCGTCAACGGCCTCGGCGTCATGCAGAAGAGCGTCGCGAAGTTCAGCGGCCAGCTGCCCTCGCCGAAGGAGCTCGAAGAACTGCACACGAAGTCGCCCGGCCTGTTCAACTCGGGCTACTTCCTGCTCGCCGCGATCGCCGGCGCGCCACCCGCCAGCAGCAACGCCGCGGGGTTCGCCGTGAACGTCACGCGCGGCGGCGACTCCGGGCAGATCGTCGTCATCTCGCGCTACTCCGCGAGCGCCTCGCAGACCGCCGCGCTCGGCGAACGCCTCGACGCGATCGCACGCAGCTTCGCCGCGCGCAACCACCTCGAAGTGCCGTCGGCGGCCCCGCCGGCGACCTCGCCGACTACACCAGTGCGACCAACGCGCGCCTGCCGTGGGTGATCGTCGCGCTCGCGCTCGCCATCGCGCTGACGCTCGGCCTCGCGCTGCGCGCGGTCGCGCTGCCGATCGTCGCCGTGCTCTTCAACCTGCTCACGGTCGCCGCCACCTTCGGCGCGATGCGCCTCCTGTTCGGCGGCGGCCACCCGCCGCTCGGAGGCCCCGGCTACATCGATCCGATGTCGATCGTCGGCATCTTCACGGCCGTCTTCGGGATCTCGCTGATCTTCCTCGTCGTGCTGCTCGCCCGCACGCGCGAAGAGCTCCTCGCGGGGGCCGGCGTCGACCGGGCGCTCGACGTCGCCCTGCGGCGCACCGCCGCCGCGAGCACAGGCGCGGGCCTGTTGATGATCGCCGCCGTGATCCCGTTCGCGACGACCGGCCTGCTGACCGTGCGCGAGTTCGGCGTCGGCGTCGCGATCGCCGTGACGCTCGACGCGTTCCTCGTGCGCCCCGTGCTGCTGCCCGCGGCCGTCGAGGTGCTCGGCCGCCGCGCCTGGTGGCCGACGCGCGTGGGTCGGGTGGAACTACGGATGCCAGAGCAGCAGAGCGCCCCGATGAATGTGTCAAGGGATGGCCATAGCGTCGGCAGCATGCCATCCGAGCAAACGAGCTCGCTGGCAAGCACGAATCTGCCGGAACCAATCGAGGAGGAGATCCGATGAGAAGGCTCAAGCTGATGGCCCCATTGATCGTCACGGGAGTGCTGTGCGCCGGCGGTCTCGCCTACGCGAGCTCCCAGTTCACCCAGACCTCTGTCATCACGCTGACGGCGAAGAAGGCCGGCAAGCCGACGGGCTTGAAGGCGAGCCTGCTGTCGGCCGACCCCGGCGCGGTCCAGCCGCAGGGGCTGAAGACGCTCACGATCACGCTGCCCACGAAGACGAAGTTCGACTTCAAGAGCACCGCGATCAAGCAGTGCAAGGCCAGCGAAGTCGAAATCAAGGCGACGCTCGGCAGCGCCTGCTCGTCCAAGAGCAAGATCGGCTCGGGCACGGCGGTCGCCAACGGCGCTCCGGTGCTGCCCACGATCCCGGAGAACGCCACGGCGTACGCCGGGCACAACCAGATCGTCTTCCTGCTCACGCCGGCGACCGCCGGAGCCGGGCAGGTGCTGGTGCTATACGGCAAGGTGTCCGCGAACAAGGTCACCACCGCCGTGCCCGTCATCAACGCGGGCGGCCTGAACATCGTGATCACCGCACTCGACCTCACCATCAAGACGATCGGCGCCGGCAAGCAGGCGTTCATCACCGCCGGCAGCTGCACGGGCGGCAAGTTCGTCGTCAAGTCGGGCTTCGTCTACCAGACCGGAGCGACGCTCAGCATCACGAGCTCCTCGAAATGCAGCAAGTGAGGTAGGGGAGCGACGTGGCCACCACAGCCTCCCTGCCCCCGGTCGCCGAGCGCATCACCGGCGCGACCACGCTCGGACGCATGATCCTGTCAGCGTCCGAGCGTGGGGAGGACGTCGCGCTGCGCTACCCCGGCGGGGAGGGCCTGCGCTCGATCTCCTACCGCGAGCTGGGCGAGCACAGCGGCGCGATCGCCCGCGGCCTGATCGCGCTGGGGATCGAGCAGGGCGACGTCGTGGCGCTCCTGTGCTCCACCCGGGCGGAGTGGACGCTGTGCGAAGCGGGAGCCGTGTGCGCGGGGACCGTCGTCGCCCCCGTCTACCACACCAACTCCCCCGAGGAGTGCCTGCACGTGCTCTCGCACTCGCAGGCCCGCCTGGTCTTCTGCGAGGACGCCGCACAGGTCGCGAAGATCGAGCAGATCCGCGCGCGCTGCCCTGCGCTCGAGCACGTGATCGTGATCGACGGCCGCGCGCCGGGCGCCACGACGCTCGAGGAGCTGCGCGCGCAGGGCGATCGCGTCGACGTCAAGGAGGTCGAGCGGCGGGTGCGCGCCGTCGAGCCCGACGACGTCGCGACGCTCGTCTACACCTCCGGCACGACCGGACCGCCGAAGGGGTGCATGCTCACCCACGCCAACTTCCTGTCGGCCACCGCCATGTACCGGGGTCAGCTCGAACTGGACGACATCCAGCCCGTCATCTACATGTTCCTGCCGCTCGCGCACGTGCTCGCGCGTGTGGCCCAGACGGTCGTCATCGACGTCGGCGGGACGCTCGTCTACTGGGGCGGGGACACCGCGCGGATCGCCGAGGAGATCGAGCGCGCCGAGCTCACGCACTTCGTGGCGGTGCCGCGGATCTACGAGAAGATGCACACCGCCATCCTCAGCACCGTCGAGGAGCGTGGCCCGCTCGTGCGCCTGCTGTTCTCGTGGGCGCTGGAGGTCGGGCGCCGCGCGCGCGTCGCCGAACGCGCCGGCAGGCGCCGCGGCCCCCTGTCGGCCGCGCGGCTGCGACTGGCCGACCGCATCGGACTCGCGAAGGTTCGCGCGCTGTTCGGCCCCCACCTCAAGCTCGCGCTCGTCGGCGCCGCGCCGATCGACCACGAGCTGCTCGAGTTCTTCGACGCCTGCGGGGTGCTCGTGCTCGAGGGCTACGGGATGACCGAGAGCTGCGCGACCGCCACGCTCAACCCGCCGAACGCGCCGCGCCTCGGGACCGTCGGGCGCGCGCTGCCCGACAGCGAGGTGATGGTCACCGAGGAGGGCGAGGTGCTGCTGCGCGGCCCGCACGTGTTCGCCGGCTACCACCGCGACCCCGAGGCGACCGCCGCGACGTTCACCGACGGCTGGCTGAACACGGGCGACCTCGGCGCGCTCTCGCCCGACGGCTACCTCACACTCACCGGGCGCAAGAAGGACCTGATCATCACCTCCAGCGGCAAGAACATCAGCGCGTCGAACATCGAGAGCGCGCTGCGCGAGACACGCTGGATCTCCGAGGCCGTCGTCTACGGGGACCGGCGTCCGTACCTCGTGTGCATGGTCGTGCTCGACCCCGACGAGGCGCCGAAGCTGGCCGAGCAGCTGGGGATCCCCGCCGACCTGAGCAGCATGGCGCGCGACGAGCAGGTGCACGCGGTGCTGCAGGCCGACATCGACACGGCCAACGCGCGCTTCGCGCGCGTCGAGCAGATCAAGCGCTTCGGCGTGCTCGACCACGACCTCACGCAGGCCACGGGCGAGCTCACGCCGACGCTCAAGGTCAAGCACGCGACCGTCTACGAGCGTTACGCGGAGTTCTTCGACGCGCTCTACGCCGAACCGCGGTGAGGAGCCGGCCGTGAGCGCCACGCCCCGCCTGTCCAGCGCCGACGCGGCCTGGCTGCACATGGACCGCCCGACGAACCTGATGGTCATCAACTCGGTGCTGCTGTTCGACGAGCAGCTCGACTGGGAGCGCTTCGCGGAGGTCGTGCGCAGGCGCATGGTCGAGCGCTACCCGCGCTTTCACCAGCGCGTCGCCGAGGGCCGCGTGGCGCTCGACGGGCCGCACTGGCGGGAGGACCCCGACTTCGACCTCGCCCGTCACATGCACCGCCGGGGCCTGCCCGCCCCCGGCGACGAGCAGGCGCTGCGGGATCTCGCGGGCGATCTCGCCGCGATGTCGCTCGACCGCGGCAAGCCGCTGTGGGACATGTACCTGATCGACGGCCCCGGCGGCGGCTGCGCGGTGATCGTGCGCATGCACCACTGCATCGCCGACGGGATCGCGCTCGCGCAGGTGATGCTCTCGCTGACCGACACCGCGCCCGAGGCAGAGGCCGACGTGGTGCCCAACGGCCGCGACCCGCATGGCCGCGACCCGCATGGACGCTCGTGGCCGCTGGCGCTGTTCGAGGAGGGGCTGCGGACGCTGGCGCACCCGCGGCATGCCGTCGACGCGCTGTTCGCCGACGCGCAGGCGCTCGCGAAGCTCGTCTTCACCCCGCGCGACGCTCCCAGCGTGCTCAAGCGCGACGCCGGCGCCGCGCGCAGCGTCTCCTGGAGCAGGCCGCTGTCGCTGCAGCGGGTCAAGGCGATCGCGCACGCGCAGGGCGCGACCGTCAACGACGTCCTGCTCGCGGCCGTCAGCGGCGCGCTGCGCGGCTACCTCGCGGACCGCGGGGAAGAGCCGCACGAGCTGCGCACGCTGGTCCCGGTCAACCTGCGCGCGCCCGAGGAGCCGATACCGCACGAGCTGGGCAACCGCTTCGGGCTCGTGTTCCTGACGCTGCCGGTCGACCTCTCGAGCCGGCGCGAGCGCCTGCACGAGCTCAAGCGGCGCATGGACGAGATCAAGTCCTCGCCGCAGGGCCCGGTCTCCTACGCGGTGCTCGAGGCGATCGGGCTGACGCCCCCGGAGATCGAGAGCCGCGTCATCGACATCTTCACCGCGAAGGCCACCGCCGTGATGACGAACGTGCCCGGCCCGCGCGAGACCGTGTACCTCGCGGGCAGCCCGCTGCGGGCGGTGCTCGTGTGGGCGCCCACCGCCGGCAGCGTCGGCATGAGCGTCAGCATCCTCAGCTACGACGGCACGATCACCGTCGGCCTGCTCGTGCACGCGCAGCTCGTGCCCGATCCGCAGGCGATCGTCGCGCGCCTGCAGCGCGAGCTGGCGGCGATGGCCAGGCTCGCCCCGGCGGCGAACGGGAAGGCAGCATGAGCGACCCCGCGGTCGCGGTGTTCGCGCCCAACCCGCTGCTGACGGTGACGCTGGAGCTGGAGGGCGCCGAGCGCCAGAGCATCCACTTCCACGCCGGCGGGCAGGGCGTGTGGTCGGCCGGCATGGCCAGGAGCATGGGCGCCGCGCCGGTGCTCTGCGGCCTCATCGGCGGCGAGCCCGGGCAGCTGCTGGCGCCGCTGATCGAGAAGGTCGCCGGCGGGGGCTCGCACCTCGTCGAGACCGCGGGCGCGAGCGGCTGCTACGTCACCGACCGCCGCTCCGGGCAGCGCGAGCTGCTCGCGATGAGCCTCAGCGACCCGCCCTCGCGGCACGAGCTCGACGAGCTGTTCTCGGTGACCTGCGCGCAGGCGCTCGCGTGCGGGTGGCTGCTGGTCACCAACCCGCTCCCGGGGGAGGCGCTGCCGCTGGAGGTCTACGGCGACCTCGTCGCCGACGCCCGCGCGGGCGGCTGCCGCACGCTCGTGGACCTGTCCTCGCCGCGTCTGGACGGCGCGCTCGCGAGCGAGCCCGATCTCGTGAAGATCAACGACTGGGAGCTCGCCGAGTTCGTGCGCGGCCCCGTCTCCACACCCGAGCTGCTGCTCGCCGGCGCGCGTCGCCTGCGCGACGCCGGCGCGCGCAGCGTGATCGTCACGCGCGGCGAGCTGCCGGCGCTCGTCCTGCACGAGGACGAGGCGTGGGAGCTCACCCCGCCCCGCTTCGAGCACGGCTTCCGCGAGGGTTGCGGCGACGCGATGATGGGCGCGCTGGCCGCTGTGTGGGCGCGCGGCGGCAGCTTCGAGCGCGCGCTCGTGCTCGGCGCGGCGGCGGGCGCCGCCAACTTCCTGCGGCGCGGGCTCGGCCATGCCTCGCGCGAGGTCGTCGAGCAGCTCGCCGACGCGGTCACGCTCGCGCCGTGGCCGGCAGCGCGGCGAGCTGCTGACGCGCCTGCGGGTCCGATTCGAGCGCGCGGATGAGGATCGAGGAGACGACGCCGAGCAGCCGGTCGGGAACGGTGTCGGGATCGGCCAGCTTGAGCAGCCCGAGGCCGAGGATCAGACCGAGCAGCGCGTTGGCGAACTGCTCGTGCGCCGCGTGGGGCGTCTGCACGCCCGCGTCGGCGGCGCTTTCTACGCCGAAGCTGACGAACGTCGCGCGCAGCGCGTCCAGCCCGCTCGCCAGGCGCTCGCGCAGATCCGCGTCGCGCTGCGCGTAGCTCCACAGCTCGACGAACAGGCGGAAGGGGTCGGGATCCTCGCCCAGGCGCCGCATCCAGCTGTCGCTGCCCGCGAGCGGGCGCTCCCACGTCGCGCGCTCGCGGTCGGAGCGCACGCGGTCGAACAGCTCCAGCTGCTCGGCGATCTGGCCCGTCAGGTGCTCCTGCAGGAGCGCCAGCAGCAGGTTCTCCTTGCTGCCGAAGTGCGCGTACACGGCGCCCTTGGTGAAGCCCGCCTCGCCGGCGACCTCGTCGAGCGTCGCGCCCGCGAAGCCGCTGCGTGCGTACACGCGGGCGGCGGCCTCGAGCAGGCGCGCGCGCGTGGCGGCCTTGCGCTCGCTGCGGTCGAACTGCCCGCGCGGCATCAGGTTGACAGATACTGATTAGTAGATATACTCATGAGAATATTATAGTGGGATACCGAAGAGGAGCCATCATGAGCAGCAAGACCGCGCAGCTGCCGCCCGGACCGCGCCTGCCGGCAGCCTGGCAGACGATCCTAGCCTGGAGGCGTCCGACCGCCCTGCTCGAGCGCTGCCGGGCGCGCTACGGACGCCGCTTCACCATGCGCGTGCTCGGCCAGCCCCCGTTCGTCGTGCTGTCGGACCCCGACGAGATCAGGCAGGTGTTCACGGCCCCGCCCGACGTGCTGCACCCCGGCGAGGGCGTGCGCGTGCTGGAATCGATCGTCGGACGCAACTCGGTGATCCTGCTCGACGAGGACGCGCACCTGGAGCAGCGCAAGCTGATGCTGCCGGCGTTTCACGGCGAGCGCATGCAGCGAATGTCGGGCGTGATGGCGGAGCTGGCCGAGCGCGAGCTCGCGCGCTGGCCGCGAGAGGAGGCGATCGCGCTGCACCCGCGGCTGCAGCGCGTGACGCTCGAGATCATCCTGCGCGTGGTGTTCGGCCTCGAGCGGGGCGCGCAGCTGGACGAGCTGCGCGACACGCTCACCGAGCTGCTCGCGTTCAGCGAAAGCCCGCTGTCGCTGCTGCCGTTTGCGCAGCGGGTGGTCTCCGGGCACGGGCGCTGGGCGCGCTTCCCGCAGCTGTACGAGCGGGTCGATCGCCAGCTGTTCGCGCTGATCGAGCAGCGCCGGCGCGAGCTCGGCGAGGGCGAGGACGACGGGCGCGAGGACGTGCTCGGCATGCTGCTGCGCGCACGCCACGAGGACGGCTCGCCGATGAGCCCGCAGGAGCTGCGCGACGAGCTGATGACCGCGCTCGTCGCCGGCCACGAGACGACCGCCTCGCAGCTGGCGTGGGCGTTCGAGCGGCTGGCGCGCGAGCCGGCGGTGATGCGGCGGTTGACCGAGGAGCTCGACGAGGGCGCGGGCGAGGAGTACCTGACGGCGAGCATCCAGGAGATCCTGCGGCTGAAGCCGGTGCTCGCCGAAGCGGAGCCGCGCGTGGTCAAGCGCCCGATCGAGATCGGCGGCGTCGAGTACCCGGTGGGCGTCGCGCTGGTGGCCAGCGTATACCTCGTGCACCGCGACCCCGATCTATATCCCGAGCCGCACGAGTTCCGCCCGGAGCGATTCCTGGAGCGGGAGGGCGGGCGGCCGGCCGGCACGTACACGTGGATCCCGTTCGGCGGGGGGCGCACCCGCTGCCTGGGCGCGAGCTTCGCGCTGCTGGAGATGAAGGTGGTGCTGGGCGCGGTGCTCAGGGCGTGCGAGATCGCGCCTGTGGACTCCGCGCCCGAGCGCACGCGCCGGCGCAGCATCACCCTCAGCCCCGCCGGTCAGGCCAGCGTCGTCCTGCGCGACCGCGCGGGCTCGCGAGCGCCGGCCGGCGAGCTCGCGCTGGTCAGCTGAGCTCCGTGAACAGCGCGAGCTCGCCGGAGAGCTGTTCGTAGAGGCGGCGGCGCAGCTTGGTGTGGATCTGGGAGATGCGGCTCTCGGACACACCCAGCTGCCGGCCGATCTCACGCAGCGTCCGCTCCTCGACGTACAGCAGGACCGCCACCTCGCGCTCCTGCCTGGTCAGGCGCGCGAACGCCTTGCGGAAGCGTGCTTTGGCCTCGTCGCGCTCGGCGTGCGCGACCGGATCCCATTCGGCGTCGGCGCTCTCCAGCGTGTCGATCTGCTCGAGCCCGGGGCCCTCGTCGGAGCGCACCGCCCGGTTGAGCGAGCCGACCTCCGCGAGCGCCACCTGGTCGAGCCGGTCGTCCAGCTCGGCCGGCGTCATGCCGGCCTCGGCGGCGAGCTCCTCGCGGCTGGGCTGGCGTTCGTGGCGCGCGAGGAAGCTCTCACGAGCGGTGTTGATCGTGCGCTCGTCGCGGCGCAGCGAGCGCGGCGCCCAGTCCTGGCGACGCAGCTCGTCGAGCACCGCGCCGTGGATGCGCGTCCATGCGTACTGCTCGAGCGTTGCGCCCTTGTCCGGGTCGTAGCGCTCGATCGAGCGGATCAGCGCCTCCAGCCCACAGGACAGGAAGTCCTCGACGTCGCAATGGACCGGCACATCGCGCACCTTGCGGTAGACGATGTAGCGGACCATCGGCATGAACGCGAAGATCAGCCTGTCGCGCAGCTGCCGGTCAGCGGTCCGTCGATACTCCTGCCACGTCGACAGCACCTCGGCTGCCGACGGCCTGACTGCCTGCTTCGTGCCTGTTTGCATGGTTGCGCTCCGGTTTCGAGGGAACTGATGTGGGTATCGGTGTGGCGGTGGCCGCCCGCGACAGCGCTTCGCTCGCGTCCGAGCGTGACTCGTTGCAGCTGAGCCCCGCGAAGCTGTGCGTTGCGGCCATGGGCCAGCATCGGTCGCCGGTATGCGCCGACTTGAGAGCTGCACGATCGCGTTGCGAACGGCCCTACGCGTGCGTCAGTCGTCCCACCGAACGTCGTCGTCCTCGTCGGCCGCGTGCTCGATCTGCTCGAGCGTGAGATCGGTGCGCCGGTCCTCGACCATGCTCTGCAGCGCCTCGCCGATCGTCGGCGCCCACACCCGGCGCGCAACCGCCACGCGTCCGGACTCCTCGTCGAACTGCTTCCATTCCAGCTCGACCAGGGGCACGCGCGAGGGAGGGGCGTCGTCGGGGACCGGCGCGCCCCACCCGTACAGGGTGATCTGGGCCTGCCAGCCATGCGGGCACAGCTCGCCCATCACCGCCAGCGCCTGCCACTGGTCGGCCACCGGCTTGGGCTGGCGGTGGCGCCGGCGCAGGTACAGGCCGATCAGCACGCACGCCGCCGTCATCACCGCGATCAGGGGCACGATCACGAACGTTTCGTACAGGGGCGCGTAGGTGCTCCCGCCCCGATAGCTCGCGATCACAGCCCCGACGGCGGCGACGCTCATGGCATGCCCGGCGACCCGCTCGATCCGGCTCGAGGAAGCAGATGCAATCCGCTCACTCTCATCGCACTCTCACAGTAGCCGCTCGGGCGCGCGCGGTGCGCCGCTCGCGGCTGTGGCAGCATCCGGCGGGTGGCACGGCAGCTGAGCTCTGACGCGCAGGAGGCGATCCTGCGGCGGGTGCGCGCGATCCCGCCGGGCTACGTGCGCACCTACGGCGACGTCTCGCCGGGCGCTCCGCGCCTGGCCGGCCACGTGCTGAGCCGCGCCGCCGCGGACGAGGCGCCGTGGCATCGCGTCGTGCGCGCCGACGGGTCGCTCGCGAAGGGAGCGCGCCAGCGCAGGCTGCTGGAAGCCGAGGCGGTCCCCTTCCGCGGGGAGCGGGTGCTGCTGTCGAGCGCGCGCCTGGACGATCTCGACGCGGTGTGACGGGCGTCGCCGGGATGGGCGGCGCGGCGTGACGGGCGCTGGCACTCGCCCGGTCGAGCGGGGCTTGACAGCTGGCCGGCGAGCAGGGGTTATAGTCGCGCGATGTCGGAGGGACGACTCGAGGGCAGGGTCGCGCTGATCACGGGCGCGGCCGGCGGCATCGGCGCGGCGGCCGCGCGGCGCCTGGCGCAGGAGGGCGCGCAGCTGCTGCTGAGCGACGCCGACGGGGAGCGCGCGCATGGACTGGCGCAGGAGCTGGGCGCGTGCGCGGACGCCCTCGAGCACGACGTCACGAGCGAGGAGGGGTGGCGGGCGGTCGTTGCCCGTGCGCTCGAGGCGCACGGGCGCATCGACGTGCTGCTCAACAACGCGGGCGTGTTTCTCGCTGCGCCGTTGACGGAGACCTCCGTGGAGGATTTTCGGCGGGTGATGGACGTCAACGTGACGGGGGTGTTCCTCGGCATGCGCACGGTGGCGCCGGCGATGATCGAGCGGCGCGCGGGGTCGGTGATCAACATCTCGTCGGTCGCCGGTCTGACCGGCCCGCCGTTCCTGACGGCGTACGCGGCGAGCAAGTGGGCGGTGCGCGGGATGAGCAAGGTCGCCGCGAAGGAGCTCGCGCAGTTCGGCGTGCGCGTGAACTCGCTGCACCCCGGCCAGATCGACACCGACATGCACACGCGCCAGCGCGAGAAGACCCCCGAGCTGATCGACAAGCTGGTCAGGGGGATCCCGCTGCGGCGCGTCGGCACGCCCGAGGAGGTCGCCCACGCGATCGTCTACCTGGCCAGCGACGAGAGCGTGTACGTGACGGGCGCTGAGATCGCGATCGACGGGGGCGTCACGGCGTGAGCCCGCAACCACAACGCTTGGAGAGGCGCGAATGAGTGAGATCAACCATCAGGTGCGACTGGCCGCGCGGCCGTCGGGCCTGCCGAAGGCGTCGGATTGGAACATGACCGAGGAGCCGTTGCCGACGCCGGGCGCGGGCGAGCTCGTGGTGGCGATCTCCCATTTGTCCCTGGATCCCGCGATGCGCGGCTGGATGAACGCGGGGGCCTCCTATATAGATCCCGTTGAAATCGGGGACGTGATGCGCGCGGGCGCGGTCGGTCGCGTGATCGCCTCCGAGCACCCCGGCTTCGCGGTCGGCGAGCACGTGTACGGCGCCTTCGGCGTGCAGGAGTACGCGCTGTCGGACGGCGCGGGGGTCATGAAGGTCGATCCGTCGCTGGCGCCGCTGCCGTGCTACCTCGGCACGCTGGGCATGACCGGCATGACGGCCTACTTCGGGCTGTTCGACGTGGCCCGCCTGCAGGAGGGGGACACGGTCGTCGTCTCCGGCGCCGCCGGCGCGGTCGGCAGCGTGGCCGGGCAGATCGCGAAGATCAAGACCCGCCCGCCCGCGCGCGTGATCGGCATCGCGGGCGGCGAGGAGAAGTGCCGCTGGCTCGTCGACGAGCTCGGCTTCGACGCGGCGATCGACTACAAGGCGCAGGACGTGCGCCGCGCGCTGCGCGAGGCGGCGCCGGATGGGGTGGACGTGTACTTCGACAACGTCGGCGGCGAGATCCTCGACGCGGTGCTCACGCGCCTGGCGCGCGGCGCGCGCATCGTGATCTGCGGGGCCGTCTCGCAGTACAACGCCACCGAGGGCGTGCGCGGGCCGTCCAACTACCTGTCGCTGCTCGTCGCGCGCGCGTCGATGACCGGCATGGTCGTCTTCGACTACGCGCCGCGCTTCGGCGCCGCCGCGGCGGAGATCGGCGGGTGGATGCGCGAAAGCCGGCTGATCTCGCGCGAGGAAGTCGTCGAGGGCGGGGTGGGCGCCTTCCCCGACGCGCTGCTGAAGCTGTTCGCCGGCGAGAACATCGGCAAGCTCGTGCTACGCGTGGGGTCGGACTGAGGCGGGGGAGGGGGCGCTGCGATGGCCATGGAGATCGTCGAGCGGGCGATCGTCGCGCACGGCGGCCTCGAGCTGTGGCAGGGCGCCGGCGAGATCAGCGCGCAGCTCTCCTCTGGAGGCCTCGCGTTCGCGTCCAAGCGCCAGGGCCATGCCGTGCGCGACGTCGAGGCGCGGATCTCCACGCGCGGCCAGCACGTGACGTTCACGCCCTATCCGACGCCGGGGCAGCGCGGTGTGCTCGACGAGGACGGCAGCGTCCGCATCGAGACGGACGCCGGCGAGCTAGTCGAAGGCCGCGAGCACGCCCGCGACGCCTTCCGCGATCTGCGCCACAAGCTGTGGTGGGACCGGCTGGACATCCTGTACTTCGGCACCTACGCGATGTGGACGTACATCTCCACGCCCTTCGTGTTCGCGCGCGCCGACTATCGCGTGCGGGCGCTCGATCCGTGGGAGGAGAACGGCGAGCGCTGGCAGCGGATCGCGGTGACGTTCCCCGAGCACGTCCACACGCACTCCCGCGAGCAGGTCTTCTACATCGACGCGGGCGGCCTGATTCGCCGCCACGACTACACCGCCGAGCCGATCGGCGGCTGGGCCAGGGCCGCCCACTACTGCCTCGATCATCAGTCCTTCGACGGGTTCGTGCTGCCCACGCGCAGGCGCGTGTACCCGCGCAAGGCGAACAACCGGCGCCGCGCCGGCCCGCTGCTCGTGTGGATAGAGGTGCCGAGCGCGGCGGTTCGGCGCTGAGGCTCCTGCGCGCGCCCCAACCGCTCCTACGCGCGCATCAGTCGTTCCAGCGAACGTCCTCGTCCTCGTCGGCCGCCCGCTCGATCTGCTCGAGCGTGAGGTCCGTGCGGCGATCGTCGACCATCGTCTGCAGCGCCGCCTCGATGGTCGGCGCCCACACGCGCCGCTCGACCACCACGTGTCCGGGCTCCTCGTCGAACTGCTTCCACTCCAGCTCGACCGGCGGCACGCGCGCGGGTGGGGCGTCGTCGGGGACGGGCGCGCCCCATCCGTACAGGGTGAGCTTGGCCTGCCAGCCGTCCGGGCACAGCTCGCCCATCACCGCCAGCGCCTGCCACTCGTCGGTCACCGGCTTCGGGCGCAGATGGCGGCGGCGCAGGTACGTGGCGATCTGCGCGACCGCCAGCGCCATCAGGGTGATCACTAGCGCGATCACGAACGTTTCGTAGAACGGCGCGCGGGCGTGGCCTCCCTGGACGCCGCTGGCCAGCGCGATCCCGGCGAGCGCGGCGCTCATGGCATCCGCCTCAATGCGCCCGGTTCGGGCCGAGGGAGCAGATGCCGCCTGCTGGAGCTCATTGCTCTTTCAGGGTAGTGGCCCGAGGCGGTTGGGACGCTCGCGGGCTCGTGCCGGGCGCTGGTCGGCGTGGGCGGTGAGTGCGGCCAGCTCGCCACCCTCGACCATCGGCACTTCGCGATCCTGCGGCCAGCGCACGTCGAGGCGCTCAACCTGCTTCCTTGATCGCGTCGCTCACACTCGGCAGCTGGCGCTGATCGGGATTTCCGGACCGACGGCGGGCGCACCGGCAGAGTGTGACAGTGGTTGGCAGAGATTGGCAGAGTAAGGACTTCCCCTCAGCAAGCCCGCCATTGAGCTGCCATAATAGGCGACAAGATAGACGACAGAAAGGGTCTCTAATGGCGGACTTGGCGGAGCGACTCGGTAGGGCAACCGGGCAGATAGAGCTTGACCAAGCGGAACTCGCGCGCGTGCTAGGGGCGAATCCACGCACCGTGTCGCGCTGGCTCTCACGGCAGACCGCCCCGCGCCCCGATGCTCGCGAGCGCCTGCTGGAGCTCATCGTGGTCCTCGAGAAGCTCTCCGGCGTTCTACGGCCCGAACCGGCCCACGACTGGCTGTTCACCCCCAACGACTCGCTCGACCATCACAAGCCGGTCGACCTGCTGCGCACGGGCGAGTTCCGACGTGTGCTGGGCGCGATCGACGCGATGTCCGAGGGCGTCTTCGTCTAACCGCGCGTGATCGACCAGCAACTCCTCGCTCGAATCGACGCGATCGAGCCGACCCCCTTCGCCGGCCAGGCATTCCGGCACCTCGCTCACGATCACCACCCGCTCTCAGGCATCGGTGCCCGCATCCACGGTGGGCGGTGGAATCCACCGGAGAGCTTCTCCACCCTCTATCTCGCGCTCGATCATGAGACGACCGTCCGCGAGTTCTACCGCCTCGCCGAACGGCAGGGGCGCGATCCAGAGGACTTCCTGCCGAGACGCCTGTATCGCTACGAAATCGCTCTCGCAACTCTCCTCGACCTCCGTGACACCGCCACCCGCACGGCCCTGCAGCTCAGCGACTCTGAGCTGCGCTCGAACGATGCAGCCAAGTGCCAGCAGATCGGAGAGTCCGCCCATCACCTCGGACTGGAGGGCATACTTGCCCCGTCGGCGACCGGAGAGGGAGTCGTCTTGGCCGTGTTCTTCGATCGCCTACATGCCGACTCGCAGGTTCGCGATGTCGACCACGAGCCGTGGACCGCTCCACCCCTGGAGCCACGGCCCTCATAGTCTCGGCCGTATCTGGTGACTCACGCCGCCGTAGAGCGAGCTTGGCCGACCTGCGCCCAGGATCCACTCGTCGCGCGCCTATGGCTCTTGAGCGTGTCGGGCCTGATCCCGAACGTCCGCCGACAGGGCGTTACTGGACTGGCGGCAATCCTCGCTCGGCGCCAAAGGGTTGAAGCCATCGCTCGTTAACCCAGGGGAGGCCGGCCAAAATCTCCGACATGCTCTGGGACGATTCCTTCTCAAGCACAACGCCGGTGTACCGAGGCATTACGAGCGGCGACGGCGACGTGTACAAGGCTGCAGTACGAACTTCCAGGGGAGGTGGCGACAAGGCAAGGAGTTCGTCCAAGACGTACTTCAGCGACACCCCCGTATCGTTACAGCAAATGAACACGAGCAAGCGTCTTCCAGCCAGGCCCTGAAGTGCCGCGCGGCTCGCCGGATCGAGTTCTATGGTCCGATCGCCATCGGGTAGTCGCGTCTTGACGGGTGTGATGGCCACGGGGGCTATCAATCCGAACTCTCCCGCGAGGATTGAGCCTGCGACTCCACCACTCCTTCCGACGGTCACAATGTAGTCGAAGTGGTAGTTGTCCTTGCGAATTCGCTCTGCGAGATTTTCTATCAGTCGCATTACTGCTGGAAATCGGAGACGGTATCGGGCGCGGGCGCGTAGGAAGATCAACCCGGCAGCCGCAAGGCTCGAAGCAACTCCTACAAAAAAGCTGATGAATGTACTCACTGGTGCCTGTTGGATTGGCACACGATTATCCCACGGCTTGCGAGCGATACCGCAAGGTTTACGAGCGCTTCGTCGGAGTCGCATCGTGTGGCGACCGCCGGGCTACAGCTAGTCTCGATGGGAATGATCGAGAAGCCGTCGGCCTCGGCCGCTGCGAGCGCTGCGGGGACATCGTAACGCTCGTTGGCGTCATGAAACACGATGCGGCCTCGCTCGGACAAGAGCTGGCGAGCTGCCTCGTAGTCGAGGGTTGGTTGGTTGCCTCGGTGATCGCCGTCGATGAACACGAGATCAGCGTGTCCGGGAGGGACCTGGGCTACTGCGCTTGGTGAGTCGCCGGTGATCACCTGAATAAAGCGCTGAACTTGGGTAATACTCCAAAGCTCATCAGCAACTTGAAACCCGTGGCCCCGCAGGTCCCCCTCGGACCAATTGTCGATCGTGTATACACGTTCCGGACGTGTGCAGAGGCTCAGTCCCATCGCAAGCCATGCTGTCGAGTAGCCAAAGCCGGTGCCAATCTCTACGACTCGGCGACAATCGAGAAACGTTACGAAGTTTGCGAGGAAACGAGCCTCTATGAAGCTAACCGACACGGGCCGTCGATGGCCGGCCACTACAAAGTGATTCCCGTCATGGACCCGGCTGTTTCGCCCAGCGGGCCACACGACGGTGAGGAGGTCGCGCTCGGCTGCTGCCAGTCGTGATAGGAAGTCTTCGGGCAAGGTCGGTGCGAGTCTACTGGCGGCGCCCAGCTCCCTGCTCTCGATGGCGGCGTGCTCGTCTGAGGTGGTGGGTCTCCGAGTGCTCCCGACTTTTGGGGTTCGATAGGTCTTTGAGGCCAGACGGGTCTCCCCGCTTGGCGAGACCCGTCTGGGCCGTGGCTCAGGCTCGTGCGCCTCGCCTGCCCGCCCGCAGGACTTGTTGCTCGACCCGTTCTGCGGGTCGGGCACCACCGGCATCGCCGCACGCCTGGAGGCGCGCCTGTTCCTTGGCATCGAGCGCGAGCCCAGCTACATCCCGATCGCCCGTGCACGCATCACCCATTGGACGAAAGCCGCCAGCTACCCGCAGGAGGAGGAGCGGGCCGAACGCCCTTTCGCGAGAGCGGGCAGGAGGCGCCGTTGAGCCCACACTGTCGGAACTGGCGCCGACGGCACAGCGTCTCGACGCAGATGCGGTCGGTTCGATGGAGCTAGTCGGGCTCGAACCGACGGCCTCGACGCTGCCAGCGTCGCGCTCTCCCAGCTGAGCTATAGCCCCAGGATCAACTCGGAAAGTGTAGCCGCCCGGGCTCGGAACGTCCACCGGATCCCGATCGCAGCCGGTCGATGCCAGGCGCGAACTCGTAGTCCCGGGCCCATTTGATCCCCTGAGCCTGGTTGTTCCTGGTGGGGTTCAGCCTGAGGTGGAGCGCGCGGCGGCCAGATGCCTCGTCGATCGGGATCAAGAAGCCGCGATGCAGCTCCGGCGAGTAGGCGGCGATCACGTCGATCTCGGCGGCCGTGTACTTCGTAGAGACGTATCCACCAGGCGTGTAGCGATTCGTAGCCAGCCCCACCACCAATACCCCCGAGAGACGCCGAGCCATCTTGCACTGGACGCGCAGCACCTCAGGCTCGAGGTCGAACATAAGGTCGTACCGCCGCCCCTCACAGAGAGGCCGAAGCACGACCAGCCCGAGCTGGATCGCCATCGCCGTGATGGCCGCCTCGGCCACGGCTCCCTTCTGGCTGGGCGTCAGATCGTTTATGACCGACACGCTAGACGGCCTCGCGTGCCACGAGTGTGCCGTCTGTGTCAGCCCTGTGACTTCATAGAGACTGCATTGCGCCCGCTCGCGCCTCGCGGCTCGCCGGCGCCGAATGCACCGGTGGCGACGCGCCACCGCCCGCCCCCCTCACCCCCGCGGAATGAACTCCGGCACGTCCAAATCGTCATTGGGCCCCGGCGGGGTGGGTTTGCGCCGCCCCCGCCCCTGCGGGGCCGCGCCCGCCTCGGGCTCCCGTTCGGAGCCCGTCGTGACCTGATCGAGTCGAGCGGTCATGCCGCCGTGGGTCAGGCGGATGTCGCGGATCAGTTTCTCGGCGTTGTTGTGCAGCGAGGTCGACAGCTCGCGCAGGTTGCGGGAGACCTCGGTCCCCTCGCTGAGGATCTCGCGCGCGACGACGTGCGCCTCGCTGGTGATCTCGCGCGCCTGCACCCGTGCCTTGGCCTTGATCTCCTTCGCCTCGTCCTCGGCCTGGAGGCGCAGGCCTGCGAGCTCCTCGCGCTGGGACGCCAGCAGGCTCTCGGCCTGCTCGCGGGCCTCCCGCGTGAGCCGCTCGGCCTCCTTGCCCGAGCGCTCCAGCAGCCGCTCCGACTCCTCGTCGGCGGCCGCGCGCAGCTGCTCGGACTCTTCCCGCGCGGACGTGCGCACGCGCTCGGACTCCTGGTGGGCGACCGCCCACACCTGCTCCGACTCCCCGCGCGCGTCGGCGAGCAGCCGTTCGGCCTGTTCGCGCGCCTGCTCCAGCGTCTGCGCGGCCTCCGCGCGCGCCTGCTCGAGCGCCTGCGCCGCCTCGTCGCGCGCGCTCTCGGCCTCGCCCTGCAGCTTCGCCGCGGCGGCGGCTGCCTCGCCGGTGGTCGTCTCCGCCTGCGAGCGCGCCGCGCCGAGCAGCTCCTCGGCCTCCTCCTCACCGGCCTGCACGCGATTGTCGGCCGCGCGGTCGGCCTCCGCGATCCGCTCGCGGGCGCGCTCCTCGGCCTGCTCGCGCAGCTCCCGCGCGGCGGCTTCGGCGGCGCCGACGATGCTCGCCACGCGACCGGGCGCGGCGCTCAGCGCGTCGGGATCGGCGTCGTGCGCGACGTGCGACTCCACGATGTCGTGCTCCTGGGTATGGGGCTCCTCCACGCGGCCATCGTAAAGCGCCGCGGCGACTCGCGCCCGGCCCCGCGCCGCCGCCGCGCCCGCAGCTGACCGCCGGCCTCCCACTCAATAAAGACAAATGGCAGGAATCGTTGGAAATATGTCCTTGCGGACAGACGACTGGTGGGGGATGATCGCCGTATGCAGCCCACCGGCAAGCCCCCGGCCCGCGGCCCCCGCGTGATCGAGGTCGTCGCCTACCCCGGCGTGCAGAGCCTCGACGTGACCGGCCCGCTGGAGGTGTTCGCGGGCGCACAGCAGCTGATCGAGGCCACCGCGCGCGGCGACCGCGGCTACCGGGTGCGCGTGCTCAGCCGCGACGGCCAGCCGCTGGTGACGTCGAGCGGCCTCAGCGTGATCCCGCACGCGCGGCTGCCGCGAACCCCCGGGCCGATCGACACGCTGATCGTCGCCGGCGGCGCCGGACACGCGCAGGCGGCGGCCGACGGCGCGCTCGTCGACTGGATCGCCCGCGCGGCGAAGACCGCAAGACGCACCGCCTCGGTGTGCACGGGTGCCTTCCTGCTGGCCCGCGCCGGTCTGCTCGACGGCCGTCGCGCGACCACCCACTGGGCGTCCGCGCACGAGCTGCAGCGGCTGCACCCGCGGGTGCGCGTCGACGCGGACCCGATCTTCATTCGCGACGGCCCGATCTGGACCTCGGCGGGCGTCACCGCCGGCATGGACCTGGCGCTGGCGCTCGTAGAGGAGGACCTCGACCGCGACGCCGCGCTGACGATCGCGCGCCACCTGGTGCTGTTCCTGCGCCGCCCCGGCAACCAGTCCCAGTTCAGCGCCACGCTCGCCGCCCAGCAGGCCGAGCGCGAGCCGCTGCGCGAGATCCAGCGGGCGGTGCTCGAGGACATCGCCGCCGATCACTCGGTCGAGGCGATGGCCGCGCGCGCCCACATGAGCCCGCGCCACTTCGCGCGCGCCTTCCGCGCAGAGACCGGCGTGACGCCCGCGCGCCACGTCGAGCGCGTGCGCCTGGAGGCGGCGCGCCGGCGCCTGGAGGACACGAGCGACCCGCTCGCGGCGATCGCCGCCGGCTGCGGCTTCGGCACCGCCGAGACGATGCGCCGCACGTTCCTGCGCACGCTGCACGTCGGCCCCGCGGAGTACCGCCGGCGCTTCCACGCCCCCACCACCAAGGAGACAGTCACATGAACATCGCGATCGTCCTGTACGACAGATTCACGGCGCTCGACGCGATCGGGCCCTACGAGGTGCTCGGCCGGCTTCCCGGCGCGAGCGTCGCGTTCGTCGCCGCCGAGGCGGGGCCGGTGCGCACCGACAACGGCATGCTGACAGTGATCGCCGAGCGCTCGCTCGAGCAGGCGCCCCGGCCCGACGTCGTGCTCGTCTCCGGCGGGCCCGGCGAGGTGGCGGCGCGCGCGGGCGGCGCGACGCTCGACTGGCTGAGAGAGGCCGACCGCACGAGCACGTGGACGACGTCCGTGTGCACGGGCTCGCTGATCCTCGCCGCGGCGGGGCTGCTCGACGGCAGGCGCGCGACCAGCCACTGGCTGGCGATGGAGGAGCTGCGCCGGCTGGGCGCCGAGCCGGTCGAGGAGCGCGTGGTGTTCGACGGCAAGCTCGTCACCGCGGCGGGCGTGTCGGCGGGCATCGACATGGCGCTGACGCTCGCGGCGCGCATCGCCGGCGACGCGGTCGCGCAGGCGATCCAGCTGGGCATCGAGTACGACCCCCGGCCGCCGTTCGACGCCGGCTCGCCGCGGAAGGCGCCGGCGGAGATCGTCGAGCTGCTGCGCAGCCGCAGCCGCTTCCTCGCCCGCGCAGGCTAACCTGCGACTGCCGATGGCAGAGCACCGCTACGACCCGCACGAGATCGAGCCCCGCTGGCAGGCCGTGTGGGCGGGCGAGCGCACGTGGGAGGTGGCCAACGAGTCCTCCGCGGAAGCGCGCGAGGGCCGCGGCGCCGGGTCCTCCGGCGCGGGCGCCCAGCCGGGTGGGCGGATGGGTGGGCGGGCATCCAATTCCTATGTCCTGGAGATGCTCCCGTACCCGAGCGGCGAGCCGCACATCGGCCATCTGAAGTGCTACTCGGTGGGCGACGCGATCGCCCACTTCCACCGGCGCCTGGGCGCGCGCGTGCTGCACCCGATGGGCTACGACGCGTTCGGGCTGCCCGCGGAGAACCATGCGATCAAGACGGGCGTGCACCCGCGCGACTCGACGGTGGAGTCGATCGCGTCCTTCCAGCGCCAGTTCCGCTCGTGGGGGATCTCGATCGACTGGTCGCGCGAGCTCGCCACGTGCGAACCGTCGTACTACCGCTGGACGCAGTGGATCTTCCTGGAGCTGTTCCGCGCGGGCCTGGCGTACCGCAAGGAGGCGGCGGTCAAGTGGTGCCCGAAAGACCAGACGGTGCTCGCCAACGAGCAGGTGGACGCGGACGGGCGCTGCGAGCGCTGCGGCGCGATCGTCGAAGTCAAGCAGCTGGAGCAGTGGTTCCTGCGCATCACCGACTACGCCGAGCGGCTGCTGAACGACCTCGACGGGATCGAGTGGCCCGAGCACGTGAAGACGATGCAGCGCAACTGGATCGGCCGCAGCGAGGGCGCGGAGGTGACGTTCCGCTGCGAGCAGATCGCGGTCGACTACCCGGTGTTCACGACCCGTCCGGACACGCTGTTCGGCGCGACGTTCTTCGTGATGGCGCCCGAGCACCCCGACGTCATGCGCCTGGCGCGAGGGACGCAGTACGAGCAGGCGGTCCACGATTACGTCAATCACGCGCTGACGGAGACCAACGAGGAGCGCGGCAACGCGGAGAAGCCGAAGACGGGCGTGCCGCTCGGGCGCACGGTCACCAACCCGGTCAACGGCGAGCAGATCCCGATGTACGTGGCCGACTACGTGCTGATGGAGTACGGCACCGGCGCGATCATGGCGGTGCCCGGCCACGACGAGCGCGACCACGCGTTCGCGACGGCGTTCGGGCTGCCGATCAGGCGCGTGATCGCGCCCCCGCGCGATGCCGAGTCCGACCCCGACGCCGACTCCGACGACGGCCGGGCGGGCGGGCTTCCATATGTTGGCGACGGCGTGCTCGTCAACTCCAATCCGGCGTTCGACGGCATGGGCAACCGCGACGCGCTGGGCGCGATCGTCGCGTGGCTCGACCGCGAGGGCAAGGGCCACGCGTCGGTCAACTACCGCCTGCGCGACTGGCTGGTCTCCAGGCAGCGCTACTGGGGCGCGCCGATCCCGATCGTGTACTGCGAGCGCTGCGGGATGGTGCCGGTGCCCGACGAGCAGCTGCCGGTGGAGCTGCCGGACATCGAGGACTACACGCCGAAGGGCCGCTCGCCGCTGGCGGCGGCGGAGGACTGGGTCAACACGAAGTGCCCCGAGTGCGGCGGCGCCGCGCGAAGGGAGACGGACACGATGGACACGTTCGTGGACTCCTCGTGGTACTTCCTGCGCTACTGCGACGCGCGCAACGACGACGCGGCGTGGGACCCGGCGGTGCTGCGCGAATGGATGCCGGTGAACCAGTACATCGGCGGGGTCGAGCACGCGATCCTGCACCTGATGTACGCGCGCTTCTTCACGAAGGCGCTCGCGGACCTCGGCCACCTCGACTTCCAGGAGCCCTTCCAGGCGCTGTTCACGCAGGGCATGGTGACCAAGGACGGCGCGAAGATGAGCAAGTCCAAGGGCAACGTCGTCTCGCCGGCGTCGATCGTCGAGCGCGTCGGCGCGGACACGGCGCGCTGCTACATCCTGTTCGTGGGCCCGCCCGATCAGGACGCCGACTGGGCGGACGAGGGCGTCGAGGGCGTGCACCGCTTCCTGTCGCGGCTGTGGCGGATGGCGGCGGAGACGGCGGAGGCCGCGAAGGCCGAGGGCAACAACGCCGAGAAAGACTCAGCCGAGAGTCTGAAGACGGGGCCGCATGCGGCCCCGTCCGGGGCCGCACATGTGCGGCCCCGCGGGCCGGCGCATGCGCCGGCCCGAACAGAGAAGAGTTCCTCGGGCGAGCCGACTGCGTCGGGCGATGATCTGAAGCTCGCGCGCAAGACGCACTGGGCGATCGACAAGGTCAGCGGCGATCTGCGCCGGTTCGCGTTCAACACGGCGATCGCGGCGGTGATGGAGCTGCTGAACGACTGCTCGCGGCTGCGCGACTCGGTGGCGCCGGAGACGATGCGCTTCGCTCTGGCCTCCGCGGCGTCGCTGCTGTTCCCGTTCGCGCCGCACGTCAGCGCGGACGTGTACGACCGTCTGACCGGCGAGCGCGTGTGGGAGCAGCCTTGGCCGCAGGCGGAGGAGGCGCTGCTCGAGCACGAGGTGTACGAGCTCGTGTGCCAGGTCAACGGCAAGGTGCGCGACCGCGTGCAGGCGAGCGCGGAGGCGGGCCCGCAGGAGCTGAAGGACCTGTGCAGGGCGGCGCCGAACGTGATGGCGCACGTCGACGGCAAGGAGATCGTCAAGGAGATAGTGGTGCCGGGCAAGCTGGTAAATCTCGTGGTTCGCTGATGGCGGAGCTCAAGCCCGCGTACCTGATCCACGGCGACGACCACGGCGCTGTCGCCGAGCGCCGCGCGGGGTTGCGCGCGCTGGCCGAAGGCCAGGAGGGGGGAGGCGCGAGCGTGGAGGTGCTCGAGGGCGAGGCCGGCACGCCGGCCGGCGTGGCCGACGCGCTCGCGGCGATGACGCTCGCGATCGGGCGGCGCGTGATCATCGTCGAAGGCGTCGAGCGCTGGCGCGAGGACGACGTCAAGAAGCACCTGGCGGCGGCCGTCGCGCAGATGCCGCCCGACACCACGCTCGCGCTGTTCGCGCGCGAGGAGGCGCGCGCGAAGGCGCCCGCGGCGCTGCACGACGCGGTCAAGCGCGCCGGCGGCCAGATCGTGGCGCAGATGACCGTCAAGCCGTGGGAGCTGGCCAAGTGGGCGCGCGAGCAGGCCGCGCGCATGGGGCTGTCGCTCGACGCCGCCGCGGCCAAGGCGCTCGTCGCCCAGGTGGGAGAGCGCCAGCAGCGGCTGCTGCGCGAGCTGGAGAAGCTCGCGCTCGAAGGCGATCCCGCCGAGCCCGACGCCGCCACGGCCGGGACCGCCGCTGCCGCCGCGCCCAGGCACATCGGCGTGCAGGACATCGAGCGCCGCGCGGCGCGCTCGACGGAGTGGCGCGCGTACGCGCTGGCCGACGCGCTCGTCGGCGCCGACGGCCGCGAGGCGACGCGCTCGTACCTGCGCCTGCGCGAGCAGGGCGAGCGCCTGTCCGGCCTGACCTACCTGATGGCCCAGCGGCTGCGCGACGCGCTCGTGGTAGCGCTGCGCCTGCAGGCGGGCGAGTCGGTCGCCGAGATCAAGCGCGGGCTGCGCATGCCCGCGCGCGCCGCCGAGCGGTTCGTCGCGGACGTCGCGCGCACCGACGTCGAGCGCCTGCGCGCCGCGCTGGCGGCGCTCGCCGACCTCGAGCTCGACACCCGCGGCGGCGCCCCGCTCGCGGCCAGCCGCACGCCGTTCGCGGGCCTCGGCGAGGACACGCTCGCGCTGCGCGCGATCGAGGCGATCGTCAGCTAGAGGGCTGCTTCGAGGCGAGCGTTCGCGCGGCTCGGGACTTCTTGCGCGCGCCCGTGTTCTTGTGCATCGCGCCGCGCTTGACGGCCTTGTCGATCGTGCTCGCCAGCTCGCGGTGGGTGCTCTCGGCCGCGGCCGCGTCGCCGCCCTCGACCTGCGACTCGAGGCTGCGGAAGTACGTCTTGATCGTGGACGTGTAGCGCCGGTTCTCCAGACGCTCGCGCTCGGAGCGCAGGATCCGCTTCTTCTGTGAGTGGATGTTGGCCATGGTGGATGCCGCGAGGCGCCGCGAGGAATGGCCCCGGGCGCGCCGCTGGACGATCTCTCGATCGGTCGCCGTACTATAGCGGCCTTGTCCGCCAGCGCAGAAGCCTTCGGCGAGGAGCCGGTCGTCCCCGCGCCGCCGGGCGAGGGCGGCGCGGGCGGGGGGGTCGCTCGCAATACGGCGATCTTCTCGTTCCTGACGGGCCTCTCGCGGGTCGTGGGGCTTGCCCGCGAAATCGTGTTCGCGGGCTACTTCGGCACGACGGGCTTCGCGTCCGCGTACGCGATCGCCTACCAGGTCCCGAACTACATCGCCCAGCTGTTCGCCCAGTCCGCGCTGTCGGCCGCGTTCGTGCCCGTGTTCACCGACCTGCTCCAGCAGGGGCGCCGCAAAGAGGCGGTGCGGCTGGCGTCGACGCTGTTCTGGATCATGCTGATCGGCCTCGGCGCGATCACGGCCGTGTTCATCCTCGGCGCGGGGGCCATCATGCCGCTGTTCATCGGCCCCAAGTTCGGCCACGATCTGAACGCGCTGACGGTCGGGCTGTCGCGGGTGCTGTTCCCGGTGATCCTGCTGCTCGGCCTGAACGGCCTGCTCGTGGGGATCCTGCAGTCCTACGACCATTTCACGATCCCGGCGCTCTCGCCGGCGGTGTGGAACCTCGTGATCATCGTGCTGCTCGTGCTGCTCGCGCCGCACTTCCACGGCGAAGACAAGATCTACGCGTTCGCGATCGGCATCCTCGCGGCCACCGTCGTGCAGGTGCTGCTCGCGTTCGCGGCGCTCGGCCGGATCGACTTTCGCCTGCGCGTCCACGTCGACTGGCACGACCCGCGCATCAGGCAGGTGCTCACGCTGATGCTCCCCGTGATGCTCGGCCTCGGGATCGTCAACCTCGACCAGCTGATCAACGCGACCTTCGGCAGCCTCGTCTCCAAGGAAGCCCCCAGCGCGATCAACAACGCCTTCCGCATCTACATGCTCCCGCAGGGCGTGTTCAGCGTCGCGGTCGCGACGGTCCTGTTCCCGACCCTCAGTCGCATGGCCTCGCGCCGCGACCCCACCGCGATGCGGCGCGCGGTGGGCAGCGGCATGCGCCAGATCAACCTCCTGCTGATCCCCGCCGCGGCGTTCATGCTCGTGCTGCCGACGCCGATCGTGCGGCTGGTGTTCGAACGCGGCGAATTCAACGCCCAGTCCACCCACCTCGTGTCGATCGCGCTGTTCTGGTTCGCCTTCAGCCTCCCGTTCGGCGGCCTCAACCTGCTGCTGACGCGCACGTTCTTCGCCGTCCAGCGTCCGTGGATCCCGACGAGCCTCGCCGCGATGAACATCGTCGTGGACATCATCGTCAGCATCGCGCTGTACAAGCCGCTGGGGATCGCGGGACTGATCATCGGCACGATCACCGCCAACATCATCATGACCGCGCTGCAGTTCCACCGTCTGCGCACCGGCCTGAACGGCCGCCTGGAAGGCGCTCACACGACGATGATCACGACGCGGATCGTCGTCGCCTCCGCGCTGCTCGCGGGCGTCTCGTGGGGCGTGTGGAAGCTGCTCGACGAGCTGGTCGGCGGCTCGCTGCCCGCACAGATCCTCAGTGTGGGCGCCGCTGCCGGCGCGGGCCTGTTCGTGTACGTGCGCGCCGTGCTCCTCATGCGCATCCCCGAGGCCCACCAGGTGAGCGGCATGATCCGCGCGCGGCTGGGTCGAGCAGAGGCCGGGTGAGCCTAGGCCCACCCGGCTTGCGCCCGAACATAGATCGCCGCTTACTACATACGTCCCAGGACTGTGTGTTTCGCCTGGGCGGCTTAACACTCTCGACACCTGGACAGGCCGCCACGCTTGCGCGTGGCGCGTTGCCGCGGCTGAACGAATCCTTGTCGAGTTGGCGATCCGCCGGACCATCAACGCTAGCGGGTCTGGCGCGTCGGGGCTGGCGGTCTGGCGCGCCGGCTGGTCTGGCGCCGCCGCGCGGGCCATCTACGCTGTAGTCGCCATGGACCAGTCCCACATCCGCAACTTCTCGATCATCGCCCACATCGACCACGGCAAGTCGACGCTGGCGGACCGCATCCTCGAGCTGACGCACACGGTGGCTGCGCGCGAGATGCGCGCGCAGCTGCTGGACTCGATGGACCTCGAGCGCGAGCGCGGCATCACGATCAAGGCGCAGGCGGTGCGCGTGTTCTTCACGGCGCGCGACGGCGAGACCTACCAGCTGCACCTGATCGACACGCCGGGGCACGTGGACTTCACGTACGAGGTGTCGCGCTCGCTGGCGGCGTGCGAGGGCGCGCTGCTGGTGGTGGACGCCTCGCAGGGCGTGGAGGCGCAGACGGTGGCGAACACGTACCTGGCGGTCGACTCGGGCCTGGAGCTGATCCCGTGCTTGAACAAGATCGACCTGCCGGGCGCGGAGCCCGAGCGGGTGGCGGGCGAAGTCGCGGAGCTGATCGGCGAGCCGCCGGAGTCGATCCTGCGGATCAGCGGCAAGACGGGCGAGGGCGTGGGGGAGGTGCTGGAGGAGCTGGTCGCGCGCGTGCCGGCTCCCACGGGCGACCCCGACGGCCCGGCGCGGGCGCTGATCTTCGACTCCGAGTTCGACCAGTACAGGGGCGTGATCGCGTACATCAGGGTCGTCGACGGCGTGTTCCGCAAGGGCGAGCCGATCCGCGCGATGGCGACGGGCACGGAGGCGGACATCGACGACATCGGCTTCTTCAGCCCGCAGATGATGCCCACCGACCAGCTGGCGGCGGGCGAGGTGGGCTACCTGATCACGGGCCTGAAGGACGTGACGCTGCTGCGCGTCGGCGACACGCTGACCACCAGACAGAAGGCCGGCGGCTCGGCCGGGCGCGCGTTCGCCGGCGAAGCCACCGAGGCGCTGCCGGGCTACCGCGA
>JBKQHH010000126.1:0-2972 GCA_052148875.1 Solirubrobacteraceae bacterium | reverse complement strand
CAAGTCCTCCGAATACTCCGAAGACGAGCGCACGAGCCCGCGCGGATTCGAGGGCTCCTACGTGTTTGTGTATCCATTCGTCAAGTCCCGCGAGTGGTACGCGCTGCCAGCCGAGGAGCGCTGGCGGATCATGCAGGGCCACATCCAGGTCGGCCGCGAATACCCCGGCGTCGACAACCACACGACGTACTCGTTCGGGCTCGACGACCAGGAGTTCGTCGTCGCGTTCGACACCGACGACGTGGGCACGTTCCTGGACTTGGTGCAGCGGCTGCGCACGACCGAGGCCTCGCGCTACACGGTCCGCGACACGCCCAGCTTCACGTGCCTGGCGATGTCGCTGGAGCGCGCGCTGAACGCGCTCGACGGCGAGCCGGTGTCACTCGAGGCCGCGCTGCCGGCGGCCTGAGCGGGCGCCGCGTGGCCAGACGCGCCGCCGCGCCGGCCGCCACGCGCAGGGCCACGGCACAGCTGCGCGCCGCCGACCCGGTGCTCGCGGAGCTGATCGAGGCGATCGGCCCGCTCGGCGACTCACGCGACGGCCGGCCCGACCTGGATGACCACTACGGCGCGCTCGTGCGCTCGATCACCGGCCAGCAGCTGTCGGTGCTCGCCGCGCGGGCGATCTACGGGCGACTGACGGCGCGCTTCGACGGGCGCCCGCCGACGCCGGCGGAGATCCTCGCCGACGATCCCGAAGAGCTGCGCGCGGCGGCTGGACTTTCGCGCGCGAAGGTCGGCTACCTGCGCTCGCTCGCCGAGCACGTGCTCTCGGGCGAGCTGGAGCTCGAGCGCCTGGACGAGCTGGGCGACGACGACGTGATCGCCGAGCTGGTCGCGGTCAAGGGCCTGGGCGTGTGGACGGCGCACATGTTCCTGATGTTCCACCTCGAGCGCCCCGACGTGCTGGCGGTCGGCGATCTCGGCATCCGCCGCGCGATCGAGCGCGCGTACGGGCTCGACGGCCTCCCCGACGCGCCCACCATCGAGAGGATCGCCGAGCCCTGGCGCCCGCACCGCACGCTCGCGTGCCGCTACCTGTGGCGCTCGCTGGCGAACGAGCCCGGGTAGCGCTCCCCGGGCCGCGCAGCGGACCCGAGGCACTCACGAGCGAGCAGAGCTCATCTCCACCGCTTCTTCGTTGGTCTGCGTGGACTTGAGCTTCAGGGCGATCCGTTCGAACGGCCCTCCGTCGAAGGACGCTTCGAGGACCTCGCTCGGCTCCCCGACGAAGCCTTCCGGGTGCTGTGTACCGTGCGCAGCCGAGAAGGCGAGCTTGGAGGACACAGCCATATGGTTGGCCGCCAGCACACCGATCACCGAGCCGCGGATCGATACCGTCGTTGCGCCGCAGCTGAACTCGGTGAACAACTCGTTTTCACCGGCAGGCGAGAGCGCGAGGCCGATCCCGTTCCTGGCGGCGGTTTCGCCGAGGCGCGTGACGCCGAGCACGCCTTCGAGCGGCCCCGTGACGATTTCTCCGGGCGCGGCGTGCGCGCTCGAGCACGCCTGGCCGAGCAGTTCGCATCCGGTGAAGGCCAGGGTCACGCCGGCGACCGTCGTGAGCGTGGTCGCGCTGTATTCGCCGGCGCCCGTCTCGCCTGAGCACGCCACCTTGGCGCGCTTGACCGTTTCGAACGTCGCCCCACCCGATGTGAGACTGGACGTGAAGCGGGTCTTGTCGACCCCCGGATACCATTCGTACCTGCCCTTTTCGTCCAGCGTCGTGCAGTTGACGCGCCCGTATCGCCCTCGGTAGTGCGCGCCCCGTACGCTGGGGACCCTGATGCACCTGCCGAATTGCGCGGGACTCGGCGCGCTCGCGGGCTCGCCGGCGAACACCCACGCGGCGCCGGCCAGCCGGCTCTCATGCCCGCCGCCGATCAGCGCGGTGCCCGCATCGGAGGACAGCGCCACGCTGCTGCCGAAGCCGCCGCCGCCGAGGCCGTATTCGGCTTCGGTGCTCTCCCCGCTGCCATCGAGCCTTTCCCCCTGCTGGCTCCAGGTTGAGTCCGAGCGCGCAAGCACCCACGCCGCGCCGTTGGAGCCGGTGTTTTCGTAGCTGCCGCCGATCAGCGCGGTATCGCCTTCGCCCGAGAGCGCGACGCTGCGGCCGAAGAAGCCTTCGCCGATCTCGCCGCCGCCGGTGAGCTTTGCGCCCTGCTGGGTCCAGGTGGCGCCAGAGCGCGTGAACACCCACGCCGCGCCGGCGTCGTGGTCGTCCTGGGGGGCGCCCATCAGCGCGGTGTCGCCATCGGCTGACAGCGCGACGCTTTCACCGAAGAAGGCTTTGCCCACCTCACCGCTGCCTTTGAGCTTTTCGCCCTGCTGGGTCCACGTGGAGCCCGTGCGCGTGAACACCCACGCCGCGCCGACGTCGCAGTCCCAGGAGGCACCTACCAGCGCGGTGTCGCCATCGGCAGACAGGGCGACGCTGCTGCCGAGGTCGGGGGTTCCACACCCGCCGCCGCCGACGAGCTTTCCGCCCTGCTGGGTCCACGTGGAGCCCGAGCGCGTGAACACCCACGCCGCGCCCTGGTAGACGTCGTCGTCGAAGGCGCCGACCAGCGCGGTGTCGCCGTCGGCGGACAGCGCCACGCTGCGCCCGAACCAGCCCGGGCCGACCTCCCCGCTGCCGGCTAGCTTTCCGCCCTGCTGGGTCCACGTGGACCCCGTGCGCGTGAACACCCACGCCGCGCCCGTGTGGCCGTCGTCGCCGGCGCCGCCGATCAACGCGGTGTCGCCATCGGCGGACAGCGCCACGCTGCTGGCGAATTCGCTGGCGCCGCTCTCGCCGCTGCCGGTGAGCTCTTCGCCCTGCTGGGTCCAGGTCGAGCCCGAGCGCGTGAACACCCACGCCGCGCCGCGACCGCCGTCGTCACCGGGCGCGCCGATCAGCATGGTGCTGCCGTCGGGGGACAGCGCGACGGTCTCGCCGAAGGATGGGCTTTCCTCTGAGAGTTTGCCGCCCT
>JBKQHH010000125.1:0-9037 GCA_052148875.1 Solirubrobacteraceae bacterium | reverse complement strand
CGGTCGGAGCGCGCTTCGACGACCGCATCACCGGCAAGCTCTCGGAGTTCGCGCCGCGCGCGAAGTTCATCCACATCGACGTCGACCCCGCGGAGATCTCCAAGAACGTGCCGGCGCACATCCCGATCGTGGGGGACGCCAAACACGTGCTCAGCAAGCTCGCCGTGGAGTACCGCGAGACCGGCGCGGACCCGGCGCGGCTGGCGGCGTGGTGGTCGCGGATCGAGGGCTGGCGCGCGAAGTACCCGCTCGGTTACGAGGACAGCGCCAACGCGGAGATCAAGCCCCAGTTCATGGTGCGCGCGCTGTTCGAGGCGACCGGCGGCGAGGCGATCATCACCAGCGACGTCGGCCAGCACCAGATGTGGGCGGCGCAGTACTACGACTTCCCGGCGCCGCGGCGGTGGATCAACTCGGGCGGACTGGGCACGATGGGCTTCGGGCTGCCCGCCGCGATGGGCGCCGCCGTCGGCGCTCCCGAGCGGCTGGTGTGCTGCGTGGCGGGCGACGGCTCGGTGCAGATGAACGCGCAGGAGCTGGCGACGTGCGCGCAGAACAACATCCCGATCAAGGTGTTCATCATGAACAACGGCTATCTCGGCATGGTGCGCCAGTGGCAGGAGCTGTTCTGGGACGGCAAATACAGCCACGTCGACATGGGCGAGTTCCCCGACTTCGTCAAGCTCGCCGAGGCGTACGGCGTCACCGGCATGCGCTTCACCGACAAGCACACGCTGGTGGACGACATCAAGCGCGCGATCGCCGTCGAGGGCCCGGTGCTGGTCGACGTGCGCGTCACGCGCGAGGAGAACACCTACCCGATGATCCCCGCCGGGCACGCCGCGCGCGAGATGGTGGGGTGACCATCATGGGAGAACCCGGAACGAAGGAGCCGCTCAGCCTCGAGGAGCTGGAAGCCTCGACGAACATGCGCACGGGTCGCAAGCACGTGCTGTCGATCCTCGTGGAAAACAAGTCGGGCGTGCTCACGCGCATCGCCGGCCTGTTCGCCAGGCGGGGCTTCAACATCGACACGCTCACCGTGGGTCCGACCGAGGACGCGCAGATCTCGCGCGTGACGCTCACCGTCGACGGCGCGCTGCACCCGATCGATCAGGTCACCAAGCAGCTGCACAAGCTGATCAACGTGCTGAAGATCCGCGACCTGGAGCCGGCGGACACGGTTTCGCGCGAGCTGGCGCTGTTCAAGGTGACCGCCGACGGCACGCAGCGCGGCGAGCTGATGCAGATCGCGGAGATCTTCCGCGGCAAGGTGGTCGACGTGACCAAGCGCGCGATCATCATCGAGGTGACCGGCACGACGGACAAGATCGAGGCGTTCGAGACGATGGTCCGCCCGTTCGGCCTGATCGAGATGATGCGCACGGGCGAGATCGCGATCTCGCGCGGGCGCACCGAGACCTAGACTCGCCGGTCCGCCAGAGCCGAGCGTGCGCCGCAGCGACGAATTCCTGGGAGGCACGGTCGCCGGTCCCGCATACAGACCCGCCGGCGCCGGCCACCACACTTTCGCGTTAAGCGCGGAGGACCGCGAGCGGCTGACCGCGCGACTGGCCCTCGCGGTAAGGCGCGCGCGACGCAGCGGCGGGGAGGTGCTGGCGACGATCTCGCTGCCGCTCGCGAGCGACGTGGACCCCTCGGCGGTCGTGTGCGCCTCGCGCCGCCCCGGCGAGCGCTGGTTCGTGTTCGAGCAGCCGGATCGGGGCCGCGCGGCGCTGGCGGCGCTGGGGGAGGCGACGAGCCTGCGGGCGGCGGGCGCCGAGCGCTTCGCCACCGTGGCGGACCGCTGGCGGGCGCTGTCGGCGGCCGCGGTGTCAGATCCCGCGGATCAGCCGGCGGGCGCCGGTCCGGTGGCGGTGGGCGGCTTCGCGTTCGCGCCGGACGGCGGCGCCGCGCCGCACTGGCGCGGGTTCGAGCCCGCGTCGCTGACGGTGCCCGAGGTCGCGCTCGTCCGCAGCGAGCGGGCGGGAGAGCTGTCCGTCCGGCTGACCCTGGCCGCGCTGGCGCTGCCCGATGACGTGCCCGAGGAGCTGCTCGCGCGCCTGGATCGCCGCGTGGCGGAGCTGCGCGACGGGGCGCTGCCGCTGCTGGATCCGGCGCCGACCGGGCGCTTCCAGGTGGCGAGCGCGATGCCGCCCGAGCACTACGAGCAGGCGGTCGCGCGCGCGACCGAGCTGATCGGCGCGGGCGAGCTGAAGAAGATCGTGCTCGCGCGGGAAGTGCAGGTCCACGCGGGTGGGGGGGCTCCCATCTATGACCCGGCGGCGGTGTTCGGCGTGCTGCGCGAGGAGTTCCCGGCGTGCTTCGTCTTCTGCGTCGGGCGCGGCGATGCGACGCTGGTCGCCGCGAGCCCCGAGCTGCTCGTGCGGCGCGAGGGCCATCGCGTGAGCACGCTGGCGCTCGCCGGCTCCACGCGCCGCAGCGCCGACCCCGCCGTCGACAGCCACCTCGGCGAGCAGCTGCTGCGCGACGAGAGCTACCGCGAGGAGCACGCGATCGTCGCACGGCGGATCGTGCGCATGCTGCGCCCGCACGCGATCTGGGTCACGGCCGCGCCCGAGCCCGAGCTGGTCAGGATCGCCAACATCCAGCATCTGGCCACGCCGATCCGCGCGCAGCTGGCGGCGCCGATGGAGGCGCTCGAGCTGGCGGGGCTGATGCACCCGACGCCGGCGGTGGGCGGCGAGCCGCTGCGCCGCGCCGCGCCGCTGATCCCCGCGCTCGAGGGCCTGGACCGCGGCTGGTACACGGGGCCCGTCGGCTGGACGGACGCAACCGGAGACGGAGAATTCTGCGTGGCGCTGCGCTGCGCGTTGTTGCGCGAGAACGTTGCCCGCTGCTACGCCGGCAACGGCATCGTGCGCGACTCCGACCCCGCGAGCGAGCTCGCCGAGACCGAGATCAAGCTCCAGGCGCTGCTGCCGCTCCTCGCGGGCTGAGCTCCGCTGGGCGGCGCCTCAGCCCGCGGCGGCGCTCGCCACGGCGCCCCACACGCGACGGTGCAACTCCACGTTGCCCCCGCGATCACTGCGCACGTGGATGATCGTGGGGCCGCTGGCGGGCTGGAGCGCGCGCTCGAGGGCCGCACGGAGCTCCTGAGTGGTGGCGACCGGCTGGTGTGCCAGCCCGTACAGCGCCGCGGCCTTCGCGAAGTCGAGTCCGGTCGGCGTGGCGATGTGGCGGGTGTAGATGTCCTCGGCGCCCGCCGCGACGTCGGATCCGTCGGCGCTCTTCGCGCGCCCGGTGCGGACGTCGGGCGCGCGCCCCATGCTCGCGCCGGAGACGGGCAGGAAGTCGAAGATGCCGCCGCCGCCATTGTCGAGCAGCACGATCGTCAGCTTCAACCCGAGTCGCGGCGCGGCGAGCAGGCCGCCGATGTCGTACGCGAGCGCCACGTCGCCGATCAGCAGCACGACCGGACCGGGGCCGTGGGCGGCGGCGCCGAACGCGGACGAGACGGTCCCGTCGATGCCGTTGGCGCCACGGTTGCACAGCACGCGCGGCGGGTCCGGACGGACCGGCCAGAACGTCTCGATGTCGCGCACCGGCATCGAGGAGGCGACGAACAGCGTCGCCTGCGCCGGCAGCAGCACCCCAAGCTCGGCCGCGACCGCCGGCTCTGAGAGCTCGCCGCCGAGCGCCCCCACGATCGCCTCCGCGGCGCGCTCGTCGGCGCCGCGCCAGCCCGCCAGCCAGTCCTCGTCTGCGAGTGCGCGCGCGTCGGCCTCCCGCGCAAAGCGCTCGGTCAGCGCGCGCAGCGCGGCGGCGGGCTCGAGCGCCAGCGAGCACGCGAGCACGGAAGCGGGATCCTGCCACGCACCCTCCGGATCGAGCGCCAACTGGGGCACCCCGTCCAATCCCGCCAGCCACGTTCGCAGCGGCTTGGAGACCGGCAGGTCGCCCACGCGCAGCACCACATCGGGCCGCAACGTCTCGGCGAGCCGCGCATCTCGAAGCAGCGCGTCGTAGTGGGCGATCGCCGCGTCTCCGCGGCGCGCGCCGGACAGCGGATCGGCCAGCAGCGGCCAGCCGGCCGCGGCGGCGAACGCCGCCGCGGCGCCCCCGAGGTCGGTGTCGCGCTCGTGGCGCCCGGCGACGAGCACACCGCGGCGCGAGCCGGCCAGCTGCTCGGGCAGGCGCGCGTCCGCGGCGGCGCTCGCTGGCCATCCCGCCCGCGAGGGAGCTCGCCGCGCGACATACGGGGCGCCATCCTCGCGCCCGCTGCCGTCATGCGCCAGCTTCTCCTCGCCGACCAGCGGCTCGCGCAGCGGGAAGTTCAGGTGCACCGCGCCCGGGCTGCCCTCCAGCGCCGTCCAGTAGGCGCGACACGCGAGCGTGCGCATCCAGCGCAGCTGCTGGACGCCCGCCTCGTGCACGCCGACCTCGACGAACCACTTGGCCGCGCCGCCGAACAGCTTGAGCTGGTCGATCGCCTGTCCGGCGCCGTTCTCGCGCAGCTCCGCGGGCCGGTCGGCGGTGAGCAGCAGCAGCGGCACGCGCGCCTCGCGCGCCTCGATCGCCGCCGGCAGCAGCTCGGCGGCGGCGGTGCCCGACGTGCACGCGACCGCCACCGGCAGCGCCGAGGCCTTGGCGAGCCCGAGCGCGAAGAACCCCGCGCAGCGCTCGTCCACGTGCGAGAAGCAGCGCAAGCGCGGCTCGCGCGCCAGCGACAGGACCAGCGGCGCGCTGCGCGAGCCCGGCGAGGTGCACGCGGAGCGCATGCCGCAGCGCGCGAGCTCGTCGACGAACGCTCGCAGCAGCGTGTACATGTCGGTGGTTGGGGTCATAGGATCCTCTGATGCCGGAGAGCGTCGTCCTGCTGCACGGATTCAGCGGCACGCGCCGCATGTGGGACGGCGTGATCGCGGCGCTCGACGAGGAACGCTACCGGCCGCTGGCGCTCGACCTGCCCGGGCACGGCGCGGCGGCCGACGCGCAGCGGCCGATCACGTTCGCCGGCTGCGTCGCCGACGTGCTCGCGCGCAGTCCCGAGCGCTTCACGCTGTGCGGCTACTCGCTCGGGGGACGCGTGGCGCTGCACGTCGCGCTGGCCGCGCCCGAGCGCGTGGCGCGGCTGGTGCTCGTCTCCGCCAGCGCCGGCATCTCAGACGACGCCGAGCGAGCCGAGCGGCGCGGCGCCGATCACGCGCTCGCCGACGAGCTGGAGCGGGCGCCGTTGGAGCAGTTCATCGAGCGCTGGCGCACGCAGCCGCTGTTCGCCGCCGAGCCGCCCGCGGTCGGCGCGCTCGCGCGCGAGGATCAGCGCCGCAACCGCCCCGACGCGCTCGCCGCCGTGCTGCGCGGCGTCGGCACGGGCGAGATGCAGCCGCTGTGGGATCGCCTGGGCGAGCTCGCCATGCCCGTCGCCGTGGTCGTAGGGGAGCGCGATGCCAAGTTTCGCGCGCTCGGCGGGCGGATGGTCGAGCTGCTGCCCGACGCCGAGCTGATCGTCCTCGCCGGCGGCCACGGCCTGCCGCTGGAGAACCCGCGCGGGGTGAGCCGCGCCCTCGCTACTGGCCGAGTGCGGTCGCGATCGCCGACAGCTTCTTGAACGAGGGACGGGTGGTGTTGTTGCGGTTCATGAAGCCCCAGCGGCCGGTGCCGTCGTCGTGGGACTGGTACCACCAGATGCCCGCCACGTGGGGGTCGGCGAGCAGGGCGCTGTAGGCGGCCTGCAGCTCGCTCGCCTGCTGGCGCCTGGAGCACGCGCCGGTGCTGCCGCCGCAGTTGCCCAGGTCGAAGCCGATCTCGCTGACGTAGAAGGGGGGAATCGAGCCGAGCACCGCCTGCGCCACCGATTCGTCGGCCGCCGCGGCCGCGGTCCCCCAGTCGTCGTGGGTGTTTTCCCCGATCGCGCCATAGGGATGGATGGCGATGCCGTTGGCGAGGATCGCGCCGGCGAGCCCCGGCACGCCGTTGACCGCGTCGCGCAGCCAGCCGCCGCCCTTCGCGTCTTCGGACCAGCCGTTCGGATCGGCCCACGTGTTCAGCGGGATGTCGCCGGTCATGTCGAACAGCAGGGGGGTGTGGATGCCCGCGGCGTGCATGTCTTCGACGGCGGCCAGGTACATGCGCCCGTACTGGACCGGTTCGGCCACGCCGCCCTTGAGGTAGGCCTCGTTGCCCGCTTCGGCGATGCTGATGCCGTGGTCTTCCCCGAGCTCCGCGGCGACGCCCGCGCCCCACGTGCTCGGATTGGACGCGCTGAGCGGCGCTTCGTCGTCGGGGTTGTTGGCGATCGCGAGCACCTTGAAGCCGTAGCTCAACGAGCTCGCGAGCGTGTTGGAGTGACTGCCCAGTTCCACGCGGTTCCAGGTGATGTTGCCCTGCAGGATCGTGTGCGCGGCCCCTGCGCCCCAGCCGGCGGCGTCGTTGGTGCCGATGATCGGCCCCGAGTAGGAGGCCGCGGCTGAGCGGCCGCTCCGCTTGCTCGCCGTCGCCTCGTGGCTCGAGTTGCCCGCGGTTGCGCCGAGACCCACTCCGAAGGCGGCCTGCAGCCCGTCCGCGGCGAGCTTCGCAGCGGAGCTCGGCAGCGCCAGCGCGAGCACGCCAACCAGCAGCAGAGCCGCCCCGCTCAGCCGGGCGCGGCGTCTGGCGAGCGACCTTCCGTGTGCGGCGCCCGCTATGCGAGCGTGTTCAAACACAGCTCCGATCCTTCCGCAGCCCATCGTCAGCGTACTCGAGATTGTGAGCCATCCGTGCGCCGGCCGTCGCGGTCATCGCCGGCGGCTCCTCGACGGCCGCCCGTGCGAGGCTCCTAAAGCGGCTCCACCCCGAGGCCGGGGGAGGTGGGCAGCGCGATCGCTCCCGCCCGCGCGGGCAGCGGGTTCTCGATGCCGCTGAACAGCTCGAGCGTCGCCAGGCCGCAGTGCGGCAGCGGACCGCGCGATGCCAGCGCCGCGGCCGCGTGCACCGCGGCGGCCACCCCCAGCGGGCCGTCGAGCGTCGAGGACAGGTACACCTCGGCGCCGGTGGCGCGCACCAGGGTGGCGGCGGCGAGCAGGCTGGCGATGCCGCCGCACCTGGAGATCTTCAGGCAGACCGCGTCGGCCACACCCGCGGTCAGGGCGCCGTGCTCGCCCGCCGTCTCGTCGATCGAGACGCGCGCGGCCACCCGCTCGCGGACCTCGCGCATCGCCTGCAGGCCGTGCGTGGGCTCCTCGACGAGCTCCAGGCCGGCGGGGGAGAGCGCGTCGATCGCGGCGACCGCCTGCTCGACGTCCCACGCGCCGTTGGCGTCCAGCCGCAGCGCCACCTGCGGCCCGGCCGCCGCGCGCGTCGCCGCCACGCGGCCGGCATCGTCGCCGACGCCCACCTTCAGCTTCAGGCACCCGTACCCGTCCCGCACCGCCGCCGCCGCCTGCTCGGCCGCCCCTCGCCGGTCGAGCGCCGACAGGGTCG
This sequence comes from Solirubrobacteraceae bacterium, assembly GCA_052148875.1. Lineage (GTDB taxonomy): Bacteria > Actinomycetota > Thermoleophilia > Solirubrobacterales > Solirubrobacteraceae > Palsa-744. The sequence goes on along the minus strand of JBKQHH010000125.1, from coordinate 1,615 downwards.
CGTTCACGGGCACGTGGGCCGCGGGATCGTCGCTCAGCAGCGCCGCGACCGGCTTGCCCGCACGGCGGCCGGCGCGGTCCCACAGCGCCATGTCGATCGCCGCGAGCGCCTGCGGGAGATCCTCCACCGCGCGGCAGGCTTCGATCAGCTGCGCGCCGTTCATGTCCCGCGACGCCGCCAGGACCGGCGCGTAGCGCTCGAGCGCCCGTCGCGCGCGCGCGACGCTCACGCCGTCGTAGGACTCCAGCGGCGCCGCTTCGCCATAGCTGCGCAGACCATCCTCGTCGATGAGCGCCACGATCAGCAGCTCGCGCTGGCCGACCGTGCCGTGGGCGGTCCGCAGCGGCGTGGCGAGCTCGAGCGTGCGGCGCTCGATCTCGAGCTTCATGCGCCGATGCCGCCGCTCGCGAGGATCCCGGTCGCGAACAGCAGGCAGAAGACCAGCTGCAGGATGCCCGTCATCGCCAGCGCGCCGTTGAGCGCCGGACCGTCCGTGCGCGTGCGCACGATCCGGGCGACCCGCGCCGCCAATGGGATCACCGCCCACGGCAGCAGCAGCCACGCGGTCATCGAGCCGAACGCCCATGGAAGCGGCGCGGTCACGAACGCGCCCACGACCATCGCCGTGTACAGCCGGCGGGTGCGCGCGCGCCCGAGACGCACCGCCAGCGTGCGCTTGCCAGCGCGCCGGTCGGTGTCGAGGTCGCGCACGTTGTTGACGACCAGGATCGCGCTCGCCAGCAGCCCGACGGGCACCGCGCACACGAACGCCTGCCACGGGAGCTGCTGCACCTGCACGAAGTACGAGCCCGCCACCGCGACCACCCCGAAGAACAGGAACACGAACACCTCGCCCAGCCCCTCGTAGCCATACGGGCGCGGACCGCCCGTGTAGAGCACGCCGGCGAGGATCGACGCGGCACCCACCGCGAGCAGCTCGGGTCCTGCTACGGCGACCAGGTAGGCGCCGCACGCGACCGCCAGACCGAACGTCACGTATGTGGCCAGCAGCACCTGGCTCGGAGGCACGAGCCCGCCCGCCGTCACCCTGACCGGGCCGAGGCGGTCCTCGGTGTCGGCTCCGCGGCGCGCGTCGGAGTAGTCGTTCGACAAATTGGTGCCGACCTGGATGAACACCGCGCCGAGCAGCGCCGCGACGAACGCGAGCGGATGGAAGTGATCGGCGCCGAGCGCGAGCGAGGTGCCCACCAGCACGGGCGCGACGGCGGCCGGCAGCGTGCGCACGCGCGCCGCCATCACCCAGATGCGGACCGCGCTCACTAGATGGTTGATTCCACGGTCGTGTGGCTTGCTCTGGGGGTGCGGAGGGTCGAGCGGGCCATCTAGGCCCGCTTGGGAAAGCGCGAGAAGTCCGGCCGGCGCTTCTCCCGGTACGCGTCGCGGCCCTCCTGTGCCTCCTCGCTGCCGTAGAACAGCAGGTTCGCGTCGTGCGCGAGCTGCTGGATCCCCGACAACCCGTCCTCGGCCGCGTTGAAGCTCGCCTTCAGCAGCCGCAGCGCGAACGGCGAGAGCGCGAGCATCTCCTCACACCACGCGACCGTCTCATCCTCCAGGCGCTCGAGCGGCACGACCGTGTTCACCAGCCCCATCTCCA
>JBKQHH010000124.1:0-37729 GCA_052148875.1 Solirubrobacteraceae bacterium | reverse complement strand
CAGGTCGCTGGCCGCTTTCGCGAACTCTTTGCCGGCGTAGCCCTTGTCGGCGATCACGGTCTCTCCGCCACGGCGCTTCGCGCGGGCGAGCAGCTTGAGCGCGACCTCGCGCTCGTCGAGCTTAGGGGAGGTCAAGGCGATCGCTCTCGGGGTGCCGTCCGGGGAGCACAGCGCGTGCAGGCGGAAACCCCAGAAGAACCGGCTGTGGCTGGCGCAGTACCCATAGTCAGCGGCGTCAGCCAGCTGCGAGCGCTTGACCGTCTCGCGGCTTCTGGCGCACTCCACCGGCGTCGAGTCGAGGAGCAGCAGGTCGTCTTCAATCCCGGGGCTTTGGCCGGCGAACACACCCATCAGCCACTCCAGCGTGTCAGCCAGGCGCCGGCGGCGCTTGTAGTAGCCGGCCTGGGCAGGGATGCTCGGGAACAAGTGACGCAAATGCTTGGAAGCGACAGCGAGAAACCGCCGATCCGAGGGGATTCCCATGATCGCTTGCGCGACGCAGAGCGTGACGACCTCCGCGTCTGTGACGCTTCTCCTGGCGTTCCCCGGCTTCTCGGGCAGGAGATCGTCAGCCGTGACATAAACGGCAGTGAGCAGCAGGTCGAGGTCGGCGTCCATCGAGGCCCCCTTTGGTCGGCGATGTGTTTGAGCACCGCCGACTTCGACCCTGCTGCTCAGAAACCCCCAATAACCACGCGCTCCACCGTGGAATCAATCATCTAGGCGATTTGCGGGGCTGTCGCGACGTCGGCGCCGTCCGGCCGAATGCCCGGTGCGCGGTGAGATACCGCTAGTTGCCCGCGGTTACCGGCGGGTTTTGGACCACGGCGACCGGTCGTGGTCCAAAACCCCGTCGGCTATGCGGCCTTCAGAAAGCGCCGTAGCGCCTCGCGGATGACCTCGGAGGTTGTCGTGCCCTCGGCCTTTGCGCGCTCGAGGAGCTGGTCGCGCAGTTCGGGGTCCAGCCTGACGGACTCGACGCTCGCGGGCGCCGAACCTAGCGCGGGTCGTCCGCGCTTGCCCCTGCGGGCTAGCAGCGTGTCTACGTCGTAGCCCGCCTCGGCCTCTTCCGCCAGCGTCTCGATCTCCTTGTCGGTGATCGGCTTGCCGGAGCGGGTGTGGCCATATACACGATCTTTGCTCACGACTCGATCAACCTCCTGAACTTGGCGCGCATCCTCATCGCGTGGATCGCCAGCTGCGCGCCCTCGATCGTGGCGAGAACGACCACCTCAAGCAAGTTCCCTGCACGGTCCGGCCCGATGACGAGCCAGCGGTCTGGGTCCTCTCCGACGTCCTCGATGGCGAGCGCATGGTCAATGGCGTGGCGGATGTCTTTGTCGGCGACGCCGTGCTTGCGAGCCGATGGATGGATCTCCACGAGAACTTAGTGTACTACGAAAATGGGCTCTTGCCACGTGGCCTTAGTCGATAACGGCTCTTGTGCGGCCTCCGTGACCTCCTGCTTGCAAAGACGCCGCTCGCGCGCCAGATTCAGCGCTTAAAGGCGCAGATTTGCAGGGTGTTCTCGCCGACGGCGATGGTCCGGGCATCGTCTGGATGCCTGCGGAATATCAGCGATTATCGCGGTTTCAGGCACTCCTGGCGATGAGTGCCCGAACGAAGTCGCCGCCCCCGCGGGCAGTAGAGAACGACGGAGTCCAGCGGATCGCGCGGCAGCGCGAGAGCCGTTTCCTGGGGCATGCATGAGTGGTGAGCTCGTCCGTCTGACGCGGGGGCGGCCTCAGTGGCGAGCGCAAGGAGCAGCCGCATCAGGCGGTTGATGCGATGGCCGAGGAGGAGGCGCGCGTGGCGCTTCGCACTCTCGCGGACGCCTCCGGTGGACCCGGTCGCGTGGATGCTCGCGCACGCACCCATCAACGATGAGCCGGAGACCGAGGAGGAGCGCACCGCAAGCTCGCGCTTGACCTGCTCGAGCGGGGAATCCCCGGCACACCGGCTCACGCTTGGCCTAGCGTGAGCGATCCCCACTTGCGGATCGACTTCGCACCGGGCGCCCGCAAGGATCTGCGTCGCCGGGACAGGCAGGTCCAAGAGCGGATCGTCGACGCCACTTGGCCGGCTTGCCGCCGGCGAGCGGCTCCGGGCGACGTCAAGCGCCTGGCGGGCAGCACCCGGTTCCACACACTCGCGGCGGAGCGGTACCTAGCTGGGGCCCAGCGTCGTCACCAGCACCAGCACTAGCACCTGACCAGTCGACGAAACCTGCTCCGCGGCGAGAAGCGGATCATTGGAACCTGCGGGCGTTGGTCAGATCGATCGGGTCGCTGACACTGTCTCCGAAGCGCCACACCTCGCGCTTGCGGGCGCCGGGGCCGAGGACGACTGCAATCGTCCCCAGCTCGGCGTCGGCATCGTCACGACCAGAGGTGAAGTGGATCCCCAGCTCGTAGTCGGGTTGGTGTGCGGCGCCTTTCTGGGCGGTCGGCTCGAGCCCCTCGCGGAGCGCTTCGAGGGCGACCGTGTGGGGGAAGTTGTAGCTGCCGCCTTCGCGTACCGAGGAAACCAGGCTGATCGCCGGATTGATCTCCTCCACCAGCTCGAGGTTCAAGCCATGCTTTGACGCGTGGTGGGGGACCTTGAAAACGTGAGCGCTCAGAGGCTCGGCACCGCGTGCCTGACGCAGAGCTTCGGCGACCGCGGTCTTCTTCGCCTCCAACTGGGGGAAGTCCACCATCACCTGCGACCACGATGCGGTCTGGGCGTCGGCGCCGAGCACGAGGCTGGTGCCGCTGGGCAGCTTCGCGTAGCTGCCGTCATCTTCGCGCCGGTAGTAGCGACGCGCCGGAAAGTCGATCTTGAGGGCGATCGAGCTGTTGTTGACATCGATGCCATAACTGTCGTAGCGGTTTCGCAACCCAATCCCCGGCGCCAGGACCGTGATCTTGACCTGGTCGATGTAGCGGGTGGTACCGCTGGTGGGCTGGGAGTGGGCAACGTCCCCGAGTCGGGCGAGGGTGTCCATCATCTTGAAGTAAGTGGAGGTAGGCAGGTAGTAGCCGGGCTCCCAGAACTCGTCGATCAGCGCCGAGTGGGAGGCGAGGAAGCCGGCCATGCCGGAGATATGGTCATAGTGGGGGTGGGTCGCGACGACAAGCGCGAGCACCCCGGCCTCGTCGCGTAGGACTGCCGCCTGCCGCAAGGCGTAGATCAGGTTCTCAAGCTTGCCGCCGTTGACGACGTCGACCACGATCGCCTTGCGCTTGCCGTCCTCCTCGGGGAGCAGCAGCATCTGGGTGTCACCGTCGCCGACGTTGACCACGAAGTGGACGAGGTCTCGCGCCCTGATCGAGGCGAGGAAGTCTTCTGCTGTGAGGCGGTTCGCCGGGACGTCTTGGGTACGCGGGACGGTGGGCAACGGTTCAGGCCGGCTCGTCGTAGTCGAGCGCCTGCTCGTTGGCCGCCGCCAACACTTCCTCGGCGACATCGGGATCAAGCGGCGGGGTCAACGCCCTGTACATCGCCGCCTTGGCCGCTTCTCGCGCCTCGGCGGTGATGTCGATCACCTCACCTAGGGCTGCTGCATCCACGACCTCGACCTCCTCGGCCGCCGGGCCTTCGAGCAGCTCCGGCATGAGGCGGGCCGCGAAGGCGTCGCCGACGGCGATCGGGCGCTGGCGCAGCTCGATTTCGGACTCGGTCGGCAGCTGCGCGATGACCTCCTGGGGGCCCGGCGAGCGGGTCTCATTGAGGTAAGCCTGCAGGTCGGTTCTGCTCATAGTCAGCTCCGCTTCGCGCATGTCCGGGTGAAATCGCGGCGCTCCGTCATCCTCGGCCGGCCACTCGCTGGCGACTAGGCCGACCCGGTCATCGATCAGCTCCTCGACGACCACATAGGCGAAGCCGCCGAGGTCGTCGCGTTTGCGCAGCGCTACGGGGATCCATGGCGTCTCGCCGTTCGTCACAGTCATCTCATGATACTGAACTTATCTAGAGTGTAGATATGACGAAACGGCACCAGCCCCCTCCGCTCGAGACGATCGGCGCTTCAAACCGCAACTTGGTCGAGCCTTGCCGCGAGGGCCAGCGTTGAGCCACGGATCCGGCTCGCTCCTATACGGTCTGCTGGCGGTCTCGCGCGAACAGATCGTCGCCGCCGGCTTCGCCCCCGGGACGCTCGATTCGGAGGTGATCGCGCCCCTGCTCGGCGCCGCCCGCGAGCGCTTGCTCACGATGGCTCTGCTGCGCGGTGCCTGGCGGGCTCCGTAGCGGACCCGCATCGGGGTGCTCGCCGACCAGCGTGCGAAGTGGCTCGGGCTTGGCGTCCCCCTATCGGACCTGGACCGCGCGTGCATGGAGCCATAAGTCCTATTGTCGGTCACGCCATGCGAAAATCGGTTGCCGCCGCGCGAGTGTAGAGCCGGAGCATCCCCCTTCTTGTGCTGCGTCAGTTGCTACGACATTCTTAGCTTGTGCTAGGGACCCTCGGCCAAACGACCCCAGACGAGCAGCTTCGAAGGCGCGAGCTCAGCGAGTTGCGAGCTGCTTACGAAGCGATGGTTTCTTCGCGGTCTGGCGGTTTCGCGTTCGTCCGGGGCGCGCACGGTACAGGTCGCACCACTTTGCTTGCGCAGTTCGCGTATGAGGCGCTCGCGTCTGCCGCTGCTCCGATTGTCGTAGGCGGTGGCTTTGATGGCTCCTCGGACGGCCTTCGCGCCTGGCATCTGCCGCGCGGGATCGAGTTGCTTCGCTCGCTACCTAGCGCCGTTACGGGTCTCGGCAGCGTCGCAGCGACCGCTGCTGCTGCAGCAGCGGTCGCCGAGCCGACGGGGATCGGCAGGCTCGCCGTTTCGCTGACCGCCCTAGCTGGGCAAGCCACTCAAACGGCTGGCTTGATGGAGCCGCGCCATGTTGACGACGCCGGTGTCGGGCTTTCCCCGAGCCGGGCTTATCAGGCGATCAGTGCGCTCCTTTCGCACGGTCGTCCGACGGTGGTTCTAATCGACGATTTCGACCACGGTCGGCCAGCACTTGAGTGGTGCGCTGTCTTCCTCGAACGCTGGGCAGTCGCGGCCGCGCGACGCCATCCACTCCTGGTCGTTCTCTCGTCCGGCCCTCCTCAGCCGCGTTTCGCCGCGAGTACTGATAACTGGGTCGACGCCGCGCTAGCCCGCATCGCCCGCTCCGATTTGGGTGTTATCGAGATAGCACTTAACCTGCTTACCCAAGCCGATCTCCATAGCTGGCTGGCCCCTGTGGACGATTCTCTGATTGATGCGCTGCACGAGTGTGCCGGTGGTGACCCGGGCTGGACAGTTGAGCTGCTCTCTGAGTGGAAGAGGCGCGGAGTTGTCGCCAAGACACGCACGGGCTCGCTCGCGTTTTCGGGTGACCGCCGAGCCGCCCGCGACGAGACTGCCCTAGCATATGTCGACACGGCGCTCTGGCGCATGTTCGCTCCTGACGTTGCGAACTACGACCGCGCCCGCATCATACTTCGTGCAGGTTCACTAGAGGGCGCCGTCTTTACCGTGCAAGTAGTCGCCAACGCTCTTGGCGAGGACGCCGACTCACTCATGACTTGGATCGAGGACAACTTGGTTCGCGGTGAGGATCCTTCGGCGCCTCTCGTTAGAGGGGCCTCATTCGTCACGGACCGAGGTGGCCGACAGTCGCGCCTCAGCAGCTACCGCTTCGTTGGCTCTATAGCTCAGTCCGCCTTTCGGCATGAGGTCGCGCACGACACAGAAGCCGGCGAGAACTCGCTGGCAGCACGATACGCAGTGGCCCTTGCTGCCACCTATGGCGCTGCGGCGCCGCTAGCGCTAATGGCGGGTCTATACCGTCTCGCACAACAAATCCCGGCGGCGGAACAATGCGAACGTCAGCTCATGTCGGAGGCCACCCTATCTACCTTCGCTGAGGCGCTGGCCCATGAGCTCAGCCTTATCCATGAGGCGCCACCCTCTACGGATTGGAGTGTCGGCGAGCTCCTTACATCTGCGACTCGCCTGATCTTTTCCTTGCACGCCCTGCGGGAACATATGGACGATCGCGAGGTGGTTTCCAACGCGCTCATCGCCGATACTCTGCTCGAGCGCGTCTCCGGATTCGCCCCACCAGTTGACATAGAAGCACTACGATCGCACCTGCTCCAGCTGATCGCTTTCGCATCGTTTGCGCTCCAGTGGCATGCCGATGCCATCGAGTTCGCCCATGCTTCGGCAGCAGCGTGCATGTCTTGCGACGAACCTGCAAGGGCAGCGGCGGCCCATGCCGTAGCCATCGGAAGCTACGGACGTCTTCTCCAGATGCTACGCAATGGCGTCCCTGGCGCATTCGATGGTTGTGTGAAGCGTCACATTAAGCGAATGGTGCAGGCAGACCTACTACCGCCGGACCTCCGCTCGCAGCACGAGGGGACAGCCGCCACCCAACTCATCGCTGGCGCGAGGCGCGCTGAAGCGGCTGCGGCACTTGCACTCGCGGCGGCGGCGCATGTGGGCTCCCATCTAGAAGGAGAGCTCGCGCTCGCTAGAAGCGAGGTACGGATAGGACTTGATGACCATGACGGAGCAAGCGAGAGCCTTGTATGCGCCGCGCAGCTATTTGCACACTGCGAGCACGGTACGCTATGCCCCCGACGAGGCGAGGCGCTGAGCCGTCTCGTAGCACAGCGGTTCCAGGCACGCAACTTGCCGGGGGCAGAGCTTGCGGCGCAACATGCAATGTATGTGCTGATGACACACAACAACTTCTGGCGCGCGTCCCAAGTACAACAAACACTCGCCGTTGCATATTGGGCCGCGTCAAACCGGCGCGCTGCCTATATGGCCGTCGCAGTGAGCATAGAGCTCACTAGAAGAGCCGGGCGTCAACACTTCGAGGGCCAGCTATGGGGACTGCTCGCGGAAATTCTGGCGGACGATCATTTGGCTGCGCCTGAGCAGCGGAAGTGTCTTGCGATGGCCGTTATACATAGCGACGCGCTCCGTGATCATTTTCGCGAGCGCCTCGAAGGCGCCTGCGCAGCATCTAGCACCGTCGACATGCTGGAGCTGGCTGTTCATGAATGGAAGGGAGATCGGGGCGCCGCTCTACTTCGGCGTGTAACAGGCGTGACCGCGGAAGAGGTTGCGAGACTCTTGGCGGAGACCGCACGCGAGCCGCCCGAGGGCACACTGTGACCATGCTAGACGCATGTCATGGTTCATAAGACCTATTCTCAACCGTTCACGGCTCCTGATTTGTAGGCGCGCGCAGACTGCTGCCGATGTGTCTAGCTGGCGATCGTGAAGTCGACCGACATGGGCGCTGACCGTTCCCCGGTGGCGGTGATCGCGGTGGCCGTCATCACGTACCGCCCCGGAGTCAACAGGACACCGTGCGGCAGGTGACCGGCGAATGCTCTCGTGGCATCGCCGGTCGGCGCTTCGAGCAACAGCACACCACGTTCGAGCGTCAGGGCACACCGGCGGCTCGTGCTGTGTCGCGGGGAGACCGTGCAGCGACGGCCGATCCTGTGGCCTTCGAGGCGTTGTGCGAAGACGAGCTTCAGCGTGGCGCGCATGTTCACGGATATCGAGAACGTGGTGCCCGTCGGCAGACGCTTGCCAGCGTGGCCTGCCCTCTCGCGCCAGAGCCTGTGCGATTGCGTCAGGCTCGTGATCGTGGGTTGTTGGCGTGACGATTGCGTGCTCGGCACGGACACGTTGGTTGCGGGCGTGATCGTGATCGAGCGCGTCACGCTGTTGCTGACGTCTTCGTTGAACGGCATCAGCTGCTGCCCGTCGGCTGCTGTGATCGTCACCTGGTAGACGCCTGGCTGGGCATACGTATGGCTCGTCGACAGCCCGCTCCCGCTGGTGCCGTCGCCGAAGCTCCAGCTCACGCCGGTGAGCGGACTCCACAAGGTCTCTGGTTCGGCGATGCTGAGTTCCACCGGCTCGCCCGCGCGCGCGGTGGCGGGCACGCTTATGCCTGCGAACGCCGGCCCGTGGTCATAGACGAGCTTCCCGAACTCCGCACCGATCGTTGTCACCTGTTCGAAGACACCGACAACGTCGCCAAGCGAGTCTCCGGCCAGTTCGAGGTCATCGCCGGATTGTTCGCCCTCGGAGCCGTCCCACAGGCCCTTTGCTTCTGCGAACACCCCCCCGGGAGGACGCGTCGCCCCCTGCTGGGCGATCCAGTAGAAGCCTTCGTGGTAGCTGCTCAGGCCGGCCGCGAGGACTTCTCCGCTGGGCGCGATGTAGACGCCGGCGAAATCCGGGGTGCTCTCAAGGGGGATCTCTTCAGGCGCGCCGAACGCCCCGCCCGGCGTGGCCGTCGCGACATCGATACCGCTCGACATTGGCCATGCGATGACCACTTCGCCGCCCGTGTTGGCCGCGATCGTCGGAGCCGCGATGGCGGAGCCAATCGTGCTGGCGGCGCCGAACGTCGACTGGCCAAGCCCCAAACGAGCGTCTTGCACCGCACCGCTCGGAGCTTGCCAGGTGGCCACGCCTTCCAAGCCAGCTGTCAACGCCACCCGTTGCGGCAATCGTTCCGTGGACACTGCAGGCGCGGCCAGTGATTCGCCAAGGATCGTGCCGTTCCCCGAGCCATCGGGGGCCGGGAACGACCCCCCAGCACGGCGAACGGCGACCTCCAGTTGACTCGACCCGCCGCTCGCACGAATCCAGGAGGCAATCGCCTCACCATCGCCATCCATCTTCACCTGCGCCGCCGCAGCGTCGTCACCGTCGCCGGACAGCGCCGCGGGCTCGGAGAACGAGCCGCCCGGCGATGAGAAGGCCGCTTCGACGACCGTGCTGACACCGTCGTCGCGGAGCCACACGGCAACCGCTTCCCCACGGGAGTCGATCGCCACTTCCGGCGCATAGGCGCCTTCGGTCGAAACCAGCTCTGGCGACCCAAACGCACCCCCGCGTTGAGCGAACGACGCGTAGATCTCCGGCTTGGACGATCCCCAGGCATCTTCCTGCCATACGACAACCATGCCACCCGAGGGATCGATCGCGACCGACGGCTCCGCGGGTCTCAGACAACACGTCTGCGGTTCGGGAAACACCGGTTCCCCGAAGACCCCGCCGGTGAAGCTGCCGTCGGGCATACGCCGAGACACACGGATGGTTTCCCCGTAGCCCTGGTAGGCGATCACAGCTTCTCCAGCTTCGTTCATCGCCACCCGCGGGCCAGAGCCCTCGCTGTGGAACTCCGCAAACGACCAGGCCCCGGCGTAGGACGAGCTTGCCCCGGCGCCCGCGACGCCCGCGATCAGCGCGAGCAACACGAGCATCCGGCACACAATCCGGATCACAGTTCTGCCTCCACATAGCCGAACGCTACAGGTTCACCGGGCTCCGGTTGACCAGGTTGCGGGGTCGAACTGGGAGGGACACGATTCCCGGTCGTGTTCCCAGACTTTTATCCAGAACCCTCCGCGCAGAAACCGCACAACCAAGCCAATTTCCAAGGCTCGCTGACTCATCATCCCCAGCCAAAGAGAGCGCAGAACCCCAGTATGAAGCGAGGTTTTGGACAACCAATTGGACAACGTGGTCCAAAACACCGCGAAAACGACCCAACTCACCCGACTCAAAACCAGCCCAATAGCAGGCAAAAACTGCATGGCGAGACCCGGATTCGAACCGGGGACACCACGATTTTCAGTCGTGTGCTCTACCAACTGAGCTATCTCGCCGCGACCCCCGATGCTACCGACTCTCGATCCGCCGAACGAGCCCAGCAGCGCCCTACCCCCGCTCGAATTCCTCCACCAGCGACTCGTACGTCAGGCGCAGGCCCTCAGCGATCGGCACCTGCGGGCGCCAGCCCAGCTCGCGCTCCGCGCGCGCGATGTCCAGGCAGCTGTGCGTCAGCTCGCCCGCGCGCAGGTCTGCCAGCTCGGGCTCGATCCGCTTGCCCGCAACCCTGCTCAGCTCGCTCCACACGCCCGCCACGTCAGTCTCAACGCCCGTCGCGATGTTGTACGTACCCGAGCGCCCCGACGCGGCCAGCAGCGCGCTGACCACGTCGCCCACGTACACGTAGTCGCGCGTCGGCGTGCCGTGGCCGTACAGCTTCGGCGCGCGGTCGGTGTACAGGTGGTTGGAGAAGATCGCCACCACGCCCGCCTCGCCGTGCGGGCTCTGGCGCGGGCCGTACACGTTGCCCAGCCGGCACACCGCATGCGGGATGCCCGACGACAGCGACCACGTGTTCACGTACGCCTCCGCCGCCCACTTCGACGCGCCATATGGCGACAGCGGCGCCGGGATCCTGTCCTCGCCCGTGGGCATCGGCGCCTCATCGCCATACAGCGCGCCGCCCGTCGACGTGAACACCACCGGCGCCTCGCAGCGCCCGGCGGCCTCCAGGATATTGAGCGTTCCCCGCACGTTGACCTCGCAGTCGCGGCCCGGGTTCTCCACCGAGGCGACCACGCTCGCCTGCGCCGCCAGGTGGAAGATCGCGCGGGGCTTCACGTCCGCGACGACCGCGTAGAGCGCCGGGGCATCGACGATGTCGAGCTGCACCAGCTTCGCATCGGCGGCGACCCTCGCCGCGTCACCCGAGGAGAGATCGTCGATCACCGTCACCCCGTAGCCGTCCGACAGCAGCGCGTCGACGACGTGCGAGCCGATGAAGCCGGCGCCGCCGGTCACGATCGCGCTGGTGCCCATGCGCGGGAAATCTATACGCGCGCGCTCGGCGCGGCTATACGGGCGCGGTCGTCGCGGCGGTGGCGAGCATGTCTTCGACCGCCTCCACCGACTCGTCGATGCGCTCGAGCACGCGCATGCCGCGGCGTTCGCGCGGCAGGCTGCCGCCCACCGCCGGCCCGCCCAGCACGATCGGCAGCTCCGGGCGGTTGCAGCGCAGGTCGCGCAGCGCCAGCTCGACCGACTCCGCCGCCGTCGGCGCCGTCGCGCCCACCACCACCAGGTCCGGGCACTGGCTGTCGACCATCTCCAGCAGCCGGTCGGCCGACAGGTCGGTGTCGAAGATCGTGTGGAAGCCCGCCGCCGCGAGCTGGTCGTGGACCATCTGCAGGCCGAGCGTGTGCTCGTCGCCCTCCACGCCCGCCAGCAGCACGCGCTCGCGCGTCGGCTCCGTGCTGCCCGTCATGTACCTGTACAGCGTCGCCAGCACGCGCCTGGTGATCGTCGTCGCGCGGTGCTCGCGGTCGGCGTCGATCTCGCCCGCTTCCGCCAGCACGCTGATGCGCCGCAGCGCCGGGCCGATCACCTCCGCGTGCAGGATCGTCGGCGTGATGCCGTCCTCGATCGCCGTCGCGATCGCGCCCTCGGCCATCTCCGCGTCGCCGCGTTCCAGCGCCGTCGCGAACGTCTCCAACGTGCTCTCCACGAGCGCCAGCGGGTCCGAGCGCAGCTGCTCGCGGGCGTCCGGGCCGGACATCCCGAGCACTTCCATGAACGCGTCCAGCAGCACCGGGTCGAAGTGGCGCCCGCGCTGTTCGCGCATCATCTGCACGCCCTCCTCCACCGTGAACGCCTTGCGGTACACGCGGTCGCTGGTCAGCGCGTCGAACACGTCCGCCACCGCCACGATCCGCCCCTCGATCGGGATCGCCTCGCCCTTCAGTCCCCGCGGGTAGCCCGTGCCGTCCCACTTCTCCTGGTGGCTGAGGGCGATCGTCGCCGCCATGTCCAGGATCGACGAGGACGAGCCGCGCACCAGGCGGTGACCCTCCTCCGCGTGGGTCTCCACGATCGCGCGCTCCTCCGGCGTCAGCGGCCCCGGCTTCAGCAGGATCGCGTCCGGGATCGCCACCTTGCCGACGTCGTGCAGCGGCGCCGCGTGCTTGAGCCGCTCGCAGAACTCCGCGTCCATGCCGATGTGTTCCGCCAGCAGCACCGAGAAGCGCCCGATGCGCTCGATGTGCGCGCCCGTGTCCTCGTCGCGGAACTCGACCGCCATCGACAGCCGCTGGACCGTCTCCGCCTGCGCGATCTCCAGCTCCGACAGAGCGCGTTTGAGCTCGGTCGTGCGGTGCTCGATCTCGTCTTCCAGCGCCACCCTGCCGCGCTCGCCGACCTGCCAGCCGAGCGCGATCGCCGCGCACGCGAGCACCACCAGGCAGCCGGCCACCAGCAGCGACGCGCCCGCCAGCAGCGCCCCGAGGACCGCCGCGACAGACAGCAGCGCCCACGGCAGCACGCGCAGCGCCGGGTGCCTGCGCGTGCGGCGGCGGCGGGGCGGCCGGTGGCCGCGGTGATTGCCCGTGCCCGCCCGCCTACGCATCAGCGCACCGATCCTCGCGCTCCCCGAGCGTCCGCTGCCAGGGTTCCCCGAGTCGGCCCCGGACTCCGCCGGTCGCCGAAGAAAGCTGGCTTGGATTGCGCCGTTCACTGAGAGCTCTTGCGGTCTTTTCCGGTCCAGAGTGGGCCTTGTACGCCTGTCCTCCGTTCGACGTCCCTCGGAGCAGGCTTGATCGGGTATCAGCAGGGATAGACATATGACCCAAGGGAATCAACGGCCGCTCTGGAGCTGCTTGATGTTGATCGGGTTCGCCGGCGCTGCCAGCGTCACCGGCTTATTCCACCTGTCGAAAACGATCCTGCCGCCGTCGGCGCCGGCCTTGACGATCTCCAGCGGGTACGGAGCGCCCGTGGTGGCGACGTACAGCGTGCCGCCCCTCGCCGGGTCGGTCACGCCGACGGCCGCCCGCCCGCCGATCGTCGTCGCGGCGCCGCGCGTGAGCGTTCCGTGGCCGGCGAGCGTGCTGTCGATCAGCTCGCCCAGGTCGGTCAGCGATGCAAGCGACCGCAGCGGCCCGCGTTCGGCCGGCCCCTTCAGCCATTTGCCCTGCAGCCGGCGCGCGGCGGCGGGGCCGGCGAAGCGGCTGTAGAAGGAGGCGCTGCCGTTGATGTACAGGGACCGGTCGACGTCGATCAGCTGGATGGCGAGTCCCGCCAGCGCGATCCGTCCCCTGCCGCCCTTGCCCGCGACGAGTTCCATATTGAGTGATATCGGCTGGCCTTCGCCGACAATTGAGCCTGCAACGTGGACCGTCGCCGCGCCCGCCGCCGCCGCTTTCGCCGCGGCCACGATCTGCGCCGGCGTCCTGGACGCCACGCCGTTGCCCGACGGCGAGGAGCCGCCGCAGCCGGCGAGCGTCGCGGCCAGTGCGAGCGCCAGCGCGAGCGGGAGCGCGCGTGCGAGCGGGGAGGCTGCCAGGGACCGAGGCCGTGGGCGCATCGCCGCGCAGACTGTAGCCCGCGTGCCAGTCGGCTAAGCGACCGCCGCGTGCGCCGGCGCCGGGCGCTCGCGCGCGCGATCCACGAGCTCGCGGAAGAAGCCCTTGCCGAGCACGCTCACGCCGAGCAGCGAGCCGAACAGCACCACCGCGTCGATGCTCTCGCGCCCCTGCTTGTTCCAGTAGTCGTCGGCGAGGTTCAGCCACAGCGCGAACTCGTCGAGCGTCAGCGCCGCGCCGCTGCCGTACGCGATCGACGTCAGCCGCGACGCGCGCCGGCGCTCGTCGATGCCGATCTCCAGCAGCCACAGGTAGCCGACCGTCAGCAGGCCGGCGATCCCGAACGTCATGTGGTGGATGTGGCGCCCGCCCGGGGTGATGTTCCTGAACGGTCCGCGTTCGGCCCTGATCGCGTGCGTGATCGCGCGCACCGCCGCGAACGTCACGAAGAACGAGCCCGTCGAGAGCAGCTGGCGCTCCTTGCGCCGGTCCTCGAAGTGCTTGCAGTAGAGAGCGTGTACCTCGCGCGCGTTCATCCTCGCCCCACACCCTAGATGGTTGATTCCACGGTCGTGTGGCTTGCTCTGGGGGTGCGGAGGGTCGAGTGGGCCGCGGACGCAGGGCGAAGCCCTTGCTGGTGGCAAGGGCGAGCCCGAGGACAAAGGCCCGCGAAGGCCATACGTGCCATCCAGAGCCGCAGGACCGTGGAATCAACCATCCAGCCCGCCTTCGCGGCCAGCCGCCGCGGCAAGCGAATCTGCAGCGGTAAACCTCCATCGGCTTTTCGTCGAGATGGACGCACGATGCACATGAACCTCGCCTTCGCGGCTCGATCACATCGGTACAGCGCAGGGCCGCACGCTGGGCACACACGAGCTTGCAATGTCAGATAGCGAAACTCCCCAAGACGGCCCCGGCCCCGCTTCGCCCGCGAGCGAGGCGCACAGCGCCGACGCTGGTACGGAACCGTCGCTGCGCCCGCTGCGGCCGCGCCTGACCTTCAGCCGGGTGAGCGACGTGAACATGAGGGAGCTGGTCGGGAGCCGCAAGGCCCTGTGGGCGGCGGTCGCGGCGCTGTGCGTCGCGGTCGGAATCGTCGGCTCGCTGCTCGCGGCGCACGCGGTCGCGCGCAACGACGCCGCGAGCGCGCGGCAGGCCTCACAGCAGGCCTCCGCGGCGGTCGCCGCGACGGTCAAGCTCGCGATCCAGCGCGAGGAAGACCTGCGCATCGGCGGCAGCACGTTTTTCGCCGGCGACTCGAAAGCGACGCCCGCGGAATTCGACCGCTGGGCGCACTGGGCGCGTACGCTGCGCCGCTACCCCGAGCTCCAGCAGCTCGGCCTGGTGACGCTCGTCCACGGCTCCGAACTGGCGACGTTCGGCACGCGCGCCAGCGGCCGGGCGACCCAGCCTTCGACCGCGCTGACGACGCCCGCGACCACGCCTACGACGACGCCCGCGAGCGCGGCCCCGCATCTGAAGATCACTCCCGCGGGCACGCGTCCCTACTACTGCCTCGCGATCGCGCGGCTCGCGCGCAGCGCCGCGCAGAGCGCGCCCGCCGGGCGCGACTACTGCGCGAACGGAACCGGGCTGCTGCTGGCGCGCGACTCGGGAGCGAGCCGCACGACGGTGGTATCAGCGGCGGGCACGACCGCGCTGGAAGTGATGACGCCCGTGTACAAGGGCGACCAGCCGCCCGCGACGCTCGGCGCGCGCATGGGCGCGTTCGCCGGCTGGCTGCGCGAGGTGTTCGTCCCCAGCATCGTGCTCGAATCCGCCCTGCGCAGCCACGCGGGCGACGCGGTGCGCCTCAGCTACGCCAGCAGCTCCGCGAACGTCGTGTACAACGGCGGCAGCGCCCAGCCGGGCGCGCCGAGCACGACGATCGACCTCCACAACGGCTGGACCGTGCAGGGCTTCGGAACGCCGGTCGCCGCCGGCTCGCTGAGCGACGGCAACGCGCTCGCGCTGCTGGTCGTCGGCTGCGTGCTGAGCGCGCTGCTCGGCCTGCTGGTGCTCATCCTGGGCGACGGGCGCCCGCCCTCCTCGGCCCCGGCACAGCCGCGCACGCCCAAGACGAAGGCCCCCGAGGCTCCCGTCGAAGAGCTCCACGACACCCTCACCGGGCTGCCCAACCGCGCGCTGATGATGGACCGCGCCGAGTGCATGCTCGCGCGCGCCGGACGCCAGTCGGGGCTGCTGGTGGGCGCGCTGTTCATCGACATCGACTGGTTCAAGGACGTCAACGAGCGGCTCGGGGAGGCTGCCGGCGACGAGATCCTGAAGATCGTCGCGGAACGGCTCGAGACCGTCGTGCGCGCGGGCGACACGGTCGGGCGCCTCGGCGGAGACGAGTTCGTGCTGCTGGTCGAGTCGGCCGCCCGCGGGGCGCGCCTGGACTCGCTCGCCCGGCGCGTGGTCGAGACCCTGCACAAGCCGTTCGAACTCGCCGACGACGGGCCGAGCTTCCTGCTGACGGCGAGCATCGGCGTCGCGTTCGGCCGCTACGCCACACCCGAGGACCTCCTGCGCGACGCGCAGCTGGCGCTGCACGCGGCCAAGTCCGCCGGCAAGGACCGCTACACGCTGTTCAACGCCAACATGCGCTCGGTGATCGAGGGACGCGGCGTGCTCGAGGTCGAGCTGAACGCGGCGCTCGCGGAGAAGCAGTTCTTCGTGCTGTACGAGCCGATCTACGATCTCGGCACCGGCAGGGTGGCCGGCCTCGAGGCGCAGATCCGCTGGCTGCACCCCAAGCAGGGCGTCGTGCTCCCCGACGACTTCATCCCGCTCGCCGAGGAAACCGGGCTGACCGTGCCGATCGGCCGCTGGGTGATGGAAGAGGCGTGCACGCGCGCCGCCGCGTGGAACGTGGCGGGCCACGACGTCGGCATCTCCGTGGGGGTGACGGCCAACCAGCTCAACCGGGACGGATTCGTCACGGACGTGCGGCGCGCGCTGCAGCAGACGGGGATCGAGCCGTCGCAGCTGACGCTCGAGATCGCCGAGACGACCGTCATGAGCGACGTCACCGCGGCGGTCGAGCGCCTGCAGGAGATCAAGCAGCTCGGCGTGCGCATCGCGATCGACGACTTCGGCGGCAGCGGCTACGCCTACCACTCCGACCTGCGCCGGCTGCCGCTCGACTTCCTGAAGGTCGACCGCAGCTCGCTCGCCGCCACCGAGGACGAGGAGTACCGCACGTGGCTGCTCGAGGCGATCCTGATCGTCGGGCGCGACCTGTCGCTGACGGTGATCGCCAAGGGCATCGAGAGCCTGGAACAGATGAGCGCGCTGCAGGCGATGGGCTGCACGATGGCCCAGGGCACGCTGATGGGCAAAGCCGTGCCGGCGAACGCGATCGACAACGCGTTCGACGTCACGCTGCCGACGACGCGCCCGAGCTCCGAGAGCCTGTAGCCGGCGCGGCGCCCAGCGAGCGCGGGGTCTAGCATGGCCCCAGTTCCGGCGAAGCGGCGAGAGGAGAGGAAGATGGCTGTCAGCGCGAGCATGCCCAAGTCCGTTGCCCACGGGATCGACGACCTGCGGGGGCTGGTCGACCAGGTGGTGGGCCCGAGCGAGTGGCGCGAGGTCACCCAGGAGATGGTCGATCGGTTCGCCGACCTGACCGGCGATCACCAGTGGATCCACACGGACGTCGAGCGCGCCAAGCGCGAGAGCCCGTTCGGGACGACGATCGCCCACGGCAACCTCACGCTGTCGCTGATCGACGGCATGCGCGGGGGCCTCAGCGAATGGACCGGCTTCAAGATGGGCGTCAACTACGGCTGGAACAAGGTGCGCTTCCCGGCGCCCGTGCCCGTGGGGTCAAGACTGCGCTGCTACGCGCAGATCGTCGAGCTCACCGAGGTCGGCGGCGGCTGGTACCAGGCCGTCACGCGCTTCACCGTCGAGGTCGAGGGGAGCGAGAAGCCCGTTTGCGTGGCCGACAGCGTTGGGCGGCTGCTGGTGGAGGACGCCGCGTAGAGCCGTCGGAACTACGAAACCCCCAGCGCCACGTACTTGGTCTCCAGGTACTCCCCGATCCCCTCGAACCCGCCCTCGCGCCCGAACCCCGACTGCTTGACGCCGCCGAACGGCGCGGCGGGGTTTGACACCACCCCCTGGTTCAACCCGATCATCCCCGACTCGATCCCCTCGCACACGCGGAACGCGCGGCCGAGGTCGCGCGTGTACACGTAGGCGACGAGCCCGTACTCGGTGCGGTTGGCGGCGGCGAGCGCCTGCTCGTCTGAGGCGAACGTGGCGACGGGGGCGACCGGGCCGAAGATCTCCTCGCCGAGCAGCCGCGCGTCGTCGGGCACGTCGGCGAGGACGGTCGGCTCGAAGAAGTAGCCCGGATGCGCGGACCCAGACAACGGGCCGCCGCCGGTCAGCACGCGGGCGCCGCGATCGACGGCGTCGCCGACGAGCTCGGTGACCTTGCCGCGCTGGGCTTCGTCGATCAGCGGGCCGACGTCGACGTCGGGCTGTGTGCCGCGGCCGACCTTCAGCGCGCCCATGCGCTCGGCGAGCCGCCGCGAGAACTCCTGCGCGAGCGACTCGTGCACGTGGAAGCGGTTGGCGGCGGTGCACGCCTCGCCGACGTTGCGCATCTTGGCGAGCATCGCGCCGTCGACGGCGGCGTCGAGGTCGGCGTCCTCGAACACGACGAACGGGGCGTTGCCGCCGAGCTCCATCGACACGCGCAGGATCTGCTGGGCGGACTGTTCGATCAGCGAGCGCCCGACCTCGGTGGAGCCGGTGAACGACAGCTTGCGCGTGCGCGGGTCCTTCAGCAGCGGCTCGATCACCGCGCCGGCGCTGCGGGCGGTGATCACGTTCAGCACGCCCCCCGGCAGGCCCGCCTCCTCGAGGATCTTCGCCAGCGCGAGCATCGACAGCGGCGTCTGCTTGGCGGGCTTGACGACTATCGTGCAGCCGGCGGCGATCGCGGGGGCGATCTTCCTCGTGCCCATCGCGGTGGGGAAGTTCCACGGCGTGACGAACACGCACGGCCCGACCGGATGGCGCATCGTCAGGATCCGCCCCTTGCCGGTGGTGTTGACCATGTAGCGCCCGTGGATGCGCACCGCCTCCTCTGAGAACCAGCGGAAGAACTCCGCCGCGTAGGCGATCTCGGCGCGCGACTCCGCCAGCGCCTTGCCCATCTCGAGCGTCATCAGCAGCGCGAGCTCGTCGGCCTGCGCGACGATCGCGTCGTACGCGCGGCGCAGGATCTCCCCGCGCTCGCGCGGCGGGTGCACCGCCCACTCCGCCTGCGCGTCGGCTGCCGCGGCCAGCGCCGCGAGCGCGTCGTCCGCGTGCGCGTCGGCGACCTCCACGAGCGTCTCGGTCGTCGCGGGGTCCTCGACGGCGAGCGTCCCGCCGGCGCTGGCCGCGCGCCAGACGCCCGCGATGTACAGGTCCGTGGGGACCCGCTCGAGCACGGCGCGCTCGCGCTCGGAGAGGCTCGCTGGGCCGACGGCGCTCATGCGCTCAACCTACCACCGCGCCGGCCTATCCAAACCGCGTCGCACCTGCGCAAACCGGCACACATCGTGCAGCGCTCAGGCACCGCGCGCGGCGACCCGAACGAGTGGGTATGGGACACTCGGCCATGGAGCGCGACCGCGGGCGTGCGGCGGTGTTGCTGCGGAGGACGATGTCGATCGCCCTCGCAATCGTTCGCCCCGCGCGCGCCCTGTTCGCGTGCTCGTTCGCGGCGCTCGCGCTGTGCGCCGCGCCCGCCGGCGCGTCGACGCTGATCGTCGAAGGCGCGGGGGACGGGCACGGCGTGGGCATGAGCCAGGACGGCGCGCTCGGATACGCGCAGCACGGCTGGAGCGATTCCCAGATCCTGGCGCACTACTACACCGGCACCACGCTCGGGCAGGCGCCGGCGAACCACGTGGTGAAGGTGCTCGTCGGCTCGAAGGTCGAGCGGGTCCCGCTCGAACGCTACGTGCGCGGCGTGGTCTCCGCGGAGATGCCCTCCAGCTGGCCGCTGGCGGCGCTCGAGGCGCAGGCGATCGCGAGCCGCACGTACGCGCTGACCGACGACGCGGGCGGGGCCGCGTTCGACGTGTACTCGGACACCCGCTCGCAGATGTATGAGAGCCCGCCCACCGCGGCCGCCGAAACCGCGGCGACGAACGCGGCGGTCGCGGCGACGGCGGGGCAGATCGTCCTGTACGGCGGGCGGCCGGCGGTGACGTACTACTTTGCGAGCTCCGGCGGGATGACGGAGAACATCGAAAACTCGTTCATCGGCGCCCAGCCGGAGCCGTGGCTGAAGGGGGTGCCGGACGCGTACGAAACGAAGGCCTCCGACTGGAGGCTGAGCATGAGCTTCGCCTCGACGGCGGCGCGCCTGGGCGGCCTGGTCAAGGGTTCCTTCCGCGGGATCGAGGTGCTCACGCGCGGCGTCTCGCCGCGAATCGTCGAGGCTGCGGTGCTCGGCACGCGCGGCAACACCCGCGTGAGCGGACCTGAACTGGCGGCGCGCCTGGGACTCGACAGCGCGTGGGCGTACTTCAGCGTGAAGAGCGGCGCGAGCGTCAGGCGCGAGCCGGACCACAGCGGCCAGACGCCGTTCGCGCCGGCGGCGCCGGAAAGCCCGCCGGCCCCCGCTCCCGCGCCGACCACCGGGGCGCAGGGCGGCGCGCAGGCGCCGGCGACGGTCGCGTCGATGAGCGCCACCGGCGGCGTGCAGGCCGAATAGGTCCAACCCGTGCGGCCGAGCCGCAGGCGCCCGAACGGCTGGCGGCCCTACGACATGCGTCCGTTGCGGCGCCGCCGCGAGCCAGGCGCCTTGGGAACCGCCGCTCGATCGTCGACAATGCGCGTATGAGCTGTCGCTCGATCGTCGCTACGCTCGCGTGCGCCGCGGCGCTGGGCGCCCCGGGCGCGCTGCTGGCGCCGGCGGGCGCCATGGGCGCGCACTCGGTGGGCACGCGCGAACAGGTCGAATGGGTGCGCAGCGCGGCTACGAGGTTCGTGACCGCCGAGCTGGCCGGAAACGGCGCGGACGCGTGTGGGATTCTGAACGCGCCGCTGCGTGCGACCGAGCACGGCCGCACGTGCACGCAGCGCTGGAACGCCAAGCTGGCGAAGTTGCTGCGCGAGCCGGGTGGCCGCGCACAGCTGAGAGCGCAGAAGCGCGCGATCCCTACGGCGACGGTGATCGTCCACGGGGACGTGGCCTCGATTGACGTGCCGACCCCGCTGATGGGCAGCAGCGCGAACCGCTTCCTGTGGACCGAAAACTGCTGGATGCTCGAGGGCTGAGACGAACGGCGGCGCTCGTGCGGGCCGCCGGCGAGGTCGGCGGGCGCGTACGCTGAGCCGGTGCCCGCCGAGCTGCTGATCGCGGACGTTCCGTGGCTGCTGTACCGGTCGTTCTTCGCGCTGCCCAAATCGATCGTCGACGCCGACGGCCGGCCGGTGAACGCGCTGCTGGGCACCGTCAACGCGATCCTTTCTGTTTTAGATGCGCGCCTACCGGCGCGGGACGTGCGCGGCGTGGTGGCGTGCATGGGCGCGGAGGAGGCGGACTACCGCGTGCAGTTGTACCCGGCGTACCACGCCCATCGCGATCCGATGCCCGCGGAGCTGGCGGCACAGTGGGAGAAGGCGCCGGCACTGCTGGAGAGCCTCGGCTGGACGTACGCGACGAGCGATGACCTGGAGGCGGACGACGTGATGTTCTCGTACGCGCGCGCCGAGGAGGAGCGCGGCGGGCGCGCGCTGCTGCTGACGGGCGACCGCGACCTGTTCGGCGCGGTCAGCGAGCGCGTGGCGGTGGTCGAGCTCAAAAAGAGCCCCACCCACCCCGCGCACGGCGAGATCGGGCCGGCGCAGGTGCGCGAGCGCTACGGCGTCGACCCGCAGCAGGTCCCCGATTTCATCGCGCTGCGCGGCGACCCCTCCGACGGCCTGCTCGGCGCGCCGGGCATCGGCGCGAAGACCGCCGCCGAGCTGCTGCGCGCGCACGGCTCGCTGGAGGCGGTGCTCGCCGCCGCGGGAGCCGACGCGGATGCGGACGACACTGAGGCCGCCGCGGTCAGGGCGAGTCGCGTGATGCGCCCGCGCACCGCGGCGGCGCTGCGCGAGAACGCCGAGCTGCTGCGCACGTTCAAGCAGATCGCGACGCTGCAGCGGATCGACGTCGAGCCGCCGGGCGACCGCGCGACGGATTTCGCGGGCGGCGCGCGCGTGGCGGGCGAGCTGGGGATGCGGCGACTGGCAGAGCGGCTGGAGAAGCTGGCTGCCGGGCGATCGGCTACGGCGTGAACTTCACCGTGATGACGTCCCCATCGTTCATCACGTAGTCGCGGCCCTCCAGGCGCAGCGTGCCGCGTTCGCCCGCGCCGGCGTAGCCGCCCGCGTCGACCAGCTCGCGCCAGCCGATCACTTCGGCGCGCACGAACCCCTTCTGGATGTCCGTGTGGATCTGGCCCGCCGCGTGCCACGCGGTGAGGCCGCGGCGCAGGTGCCACGACTGCGCGATCGTGGCCTCGCCGGCGGTGAAGAACGCGATCAGCTCGAGCAGCGCGAACGCCTCGCGCACGACCCTTTGCAGGCCGGACTCGCTGACGCCGAGCTCCTCGCGCATGGCCGCCGCGTCCTCGTCCTCCAGCTCGGCCAGCTCCGACTCGATGCGCGAGGACACCGCCACCGCGCGAGCGCCCTGCGCGGCCGCGTGCTCGGCGACCGCCGCCGGGATCTCCTCCGAGCCCTCGTCCACGTTCGCCACGAACAGCACCGGCTTGCTCGTCAGCGAGCCGAGGTCGCGGGCGGCGTTCGGCGCCTCCTCGGGCACCGGCACCGTGCGCGCCGGGCGGCCAGCCTGCAGCGCCGCGATCACCTCGCGCAGCCACGCCTCCTCCGCGATCGCCACGCGGTCGCCCCCGCGAGCCTGTTTGCCGACCCTCTCCACCCGGCGTTCAGCGGCCTCCAGGTCCGCCATCACCAACTCCGTCTCGATAGTTTCAATATCCGCCAGCGGATCCACGCGGCCCTCCGGATGGATCACGTTCTCGTCGGTGTGCGCGCGCACGACGTGCACGATCGCGTGCGTCTCGCGGATGTTCGCCAGGAAGCGGTTGCCCAGGCCCTCGCCCTGGTGCGCCCCCGCCACCAGCCCCGCGATGTCGTGGAAGTCGACCGTGTCCCACACGATCTCCGACGCGCCCACCGTGCGCGCCACCTGCTCCAGGCGCTCGTCGCGCACCGGCACCACCGCCACGTTCGGCTCGATCGTCGTGAACGGGTAGTTCGCCGCCTCCGCGCCCGCTTTCGTCAGCGCGTTGAACAGCGACGACTTGCCCGCGTTGGGCATACCGACGATCCCGATGCGCGTGCTCACCGGCGGGATCTTCCCACCAGCGTCCCCAACATCGCCCCCGCCAGCACGTCCGACGGGTAGTGCACCCCCAGGTAAAGCCGCGACAGCGAAAGCCCCGCGGCCAGCGCGTACAGCGGAACGGCCGGCAGCCCCAGACGGGCGTAACAGCAGGCCCCAGCGAACGACGTGGAAGCGTGCGCGCTCGGGAAGCTGAGCGCCGTCGGCGTCCCTGTCAGCGCCGGCAGGCCTGGAAGCTCGGGTCGGCGGCGACGGACGACCTGCTTGATCGCCACGTTCAGCGCGTACACGCCCGCTACCGTCGCCGTCGCCCGTCGCCAGTCCCCCCTGCGCTCCCCATCGAGCGTCCCGCCAACCGCCCCGATCGCGAGCCACACCGCGCCGTGCTCCCCAAGACGCGAGAACCGTGCCACCACGCGCTCGGCCCGCGGCGTGTGCCCACGTGTGCGCGCCGCCCGCAGCAACCGCTCGTCGAGATTCAATCGGCGGAGGGACAAGCCGTTAGGACGTTCGATAGGCAAGCGAGGCAAGGACGCAGGGAGCGTGGCGTGCTTTGCACGCGAGCGACCGAGGACGCAGCATCGCGCCGCCTAGCGGACGTCCTAACCAAAGCCGACCCGCGGCTCCTCGGTATCCGCGCTGACATACACCACCTGCCCGAGGTCCACGCGCACCGGGCCGTCCTCGCTCGCGAGCTCGTGCCAGCCGATGCCGCCGAGCGCCTTGTTGAGCTCTTCGAGCTGCTTGTCGCTCACGCGCAGCGCCAGCACCTGTCCGCCCTGGAAGCCGAGCGTGATGCGTCGTGTTCCCGAGCCGGCCATCAGTGAGCGCCCACCCCGGCGGCCGGCTGCACTATCTCGGTCAGCACGCCGGCGGTCGCGCGCGGGTGCATGAACGCCACGCGCGAGCCGCGGATGCCGACTCGCGGCTGCTCGTCGATCAGGGGCATGCCCGCCTGCTTGAGCGCCCGCAGCGTCGCGTCGATGTCGTCCACCTGGTAGGCCACGTGATGCAGCCCCGGGCCCTGCCTGGCGAGGAACTTGCCCACGGGCGTGTCCGCGCCCAGCGGCGCGAGCAGCTCGACGTGGTTCTCGCCGACGTCCAGCAGCACCGCCTCCACGCCCTGCTCCTCGACCACCTCGCGGTGGGCCACCTCCAGCTCGAAGCCGTCGCGGTACAGCTCGAGCGCGGACTCGATCTCCTCGACGGCGACGCCGATGTGGTCGATGCGGCTGAACACCTGCCGCAGTCTATAGCCGTCCGGGCTCGTCCTCGGCCCTGCGGCTGTGCAGGCCGATCGGCGCCGGTCCGGACTCGCCCTCTCCGGGAGTCTCGGGCGGGCGGATCGGAGCGGGCGCCGGTGGGGGCGGGTGCGACGCCGCTGCCGCCACCACCCGCAGGCCGACGCCCGGCGCGCGCTCCATCCGCGGCACCCCCGCCATGATCCTGTCGATCGCCTCGCGATCCAGCACCTCGCGCTCGAGCAGCTCGCGAGCGAGCGCGTCGAGCTGCAGGCGGTGGGCGGCGATCAGCTTCTGCGCGGCCCTGCGCGCTTCCTCGATCAGATCCTGGCGCTCCTCGTCGCGCAGCCGCAGCGTCTGCTCCGACAGCCGCACGTCTCCGTCCGGCGAGCGTCCCACCCCGGCGGTGCCCATCGCGAAGTCGTGGACCATCGAATGCGAGATGTCGGCCACGCGCTTGAGGTCGTCGGAGGCGCCCGTGGTGATCGCGCCGAACACGATCTGCTCGGCCACGCGCCCGCCGAGCAGCACCGTCATGTAGTCGAGCAGCTCCTCGCGCGTCTTCAGGTAGCGGTCCTCCGCCGGCAGGTTCAGCGTGTAGCCGAGCGCGCGCCCGCGCGGCACGATCGAGATCCGGTGCACCCGGTCGACCGACGGCAGCAGCTCGCCGCACAGCGCGTGCCCCGCCTCGTGGTAGGCGACCACGCGCTTCTCGTGCTCGTTCAGCACGCGCTTGGACTGCACGCCCGCGATCACGCGCTCGAGCGCCGAGTCGAAGTCCGCGAGCGAGATCGACTTGGCGCCGCGCCTGGTGGCGAAGATCGCCGCCTCGTTGCAGATGTTCGCGAGGTCCGCCCCCGTCAGCCCGCTCGTCTGCTGGGCCACCAGGCCGAGGTCGACATCTCCCAGCGGCTTGTCGCGCGTGTGCACCTGCAGCACGCCCAGACGGCCCTTGACGTCGGGCGGCACCACGAACACCTGGCGATCGAAGCGGCCCGGGCGCAGCAGCGCGGGGTCGAGCTTCTCCAGCAGGTTGGACGCCGCGATCACCACGACCCGGCCGCTGCCCTCGAAGCCGTCCATCTCGACCAGCAGCTGGTTGAGCGTCTGGTCCTTCTCGCCGGAGATGTCCATGCCGCGCCGGCCCCCGACGGCGTCGAGCTCGTCGATGAAGATGATCGCCGGTTCGTGCTTGCGCGCGATCGCGAACAGCCGGCGGATGCGCGCCGCGCCCAGGCCCGCGAACATCTCGACGAACGACGCCGCCGACTGCGCGAAGAACTGCGCGCCCGACTCGTTCGCGACCGCCTTCGCCAGCAGCGTCTTGCCGGTGCCCGGAGGCCCGTGCAGCAGGATCCCCTTCGGCACCTTCGCGCCGAGCGCCTGGAACGACTTCGGTTCGCGCAGGAACTCCACGATCTCCTGCAGCTCCGCCTTCGCGTCGTCGACGCCCGCGATGTCCGCGAACGTGACCGACTGGTCGGACGCCGGCTTGATCTGCTGCGGCTTGATCCGCGGCATCACCTTCAGCATCCGCCACATCATGAAAACCAGCGCCGTGAAGAACAGGATCGCGATCACCGGCTCCCAGTTGAGCGCCCAGTTCTGGATTTCCTGCGCGAACGACGTGTGGGGCCCGGCCACCGGCACCGTCGCGCGCACGATCCCGGCGTGCGCCGCCGTGCCCGTCGCCGCCGCGTGCGTCAGCGCCGCGTGCGCCACCCCGGCATGCGCGTGCGGGGCCTTCCCGCCCGGTGAGTGCGGCGCAGCCGCCGCCTGCGTACTCACCTGTCAATCCTCTCCAGCAAGTCAACCATCCTTGGCATCGCGCCGCATTATGCGGATTTTCCACGCGCTTGTCGAGCGCTGCAACTATCAGCCTAGAACACGCACCGCGAGCTCCGTGAACAGCTCTGTCGCGAAGGCGAGGTCGCGCACGTCGATGCGCTCGTCCGCGCCGTGGATCAGCGGCGTGCTCTGCAGCATCGACTGATGGCGCTGCGGGAAGAAGCCGTACGCCACGCACTCGGGAAACGCCATGCGGAAGTGGCGCGAGTCGGTGAAGCCCGGGAGCACCACCGGCACGACCTGCGCGCCGGGGTCGTGCTCCGCGACCCAAGCGGAGATCGTGTCCATCAGCTGCGAGCTCGCCGGCGAGCGGTTGCCGACGACCCGCTCGGTGAACTCGATCCGCCAGTCGCCGCCGTTGCCGCGCTCGTCGGGTGGGCGGGAAGGCGGGTCGTGGGGCGAGCCGCCTTCCAGCACCTCCGCGAGGCCCTCGCGCACCTCCGCCTCGCCGAGGCCGGGGGGCACGCGACAGTCGACCTTCAGCTCGGCGCGACTGGGGATCACGTTGATCTTCTCCGACGCGGCGATCCGCGTCGGCGTGAACGTCACGCCGAGCATCGGCTCGAACATGACCGCCAGGCGCGGGTCGGCGGAGCGCAGGCGCGCGATCGCGCCCTCCGGGTCCTCCGGGTCCTCGCCGATCCCGCGCAGGAACGCCAGCGGCTCCTCCGTCAGCCGGTACGATGGCTGGCGCGCGGCGAATCGCTCCAGCAGCGGCCCCATCTTCAGCAGCGCGTTCTCGCCCATGCCCGGCATCGACGCGTGGCCCGCGACCCCGTCGGTGGAGAGCGTGAAGCGGAACACGCCCTTCTCCGCGCAGCACACGCCGTAGCAGCGCCTGCCGGCGTACTCGAACACCGCGCCGCCGCCCTCGTTGACGAGCAGGTCGCAGCGGACCTTCTCCGGATGGTTCCGGGTGATCCATTCGGCGCCCAGCGAGCCGCCGGTCTCCTCGTCGACGACCGCCACGATCAGCAGCTCGCCGCGGGCCGGGCGCCAGCCCGAGCGCGCCAGCGACGCCGCCGCTGCGATCTCGGCGGCGACCTGCGACTTCATGTCCAGCGCGCCCCTGCCCCACAGGAAGCCGTCCGCGAGGTCCCCCGACCACGGGTCGTGCGTCCACTCGGCCGCGTTCGCGAGCACCGTGTCGACGTGGCCGAGGTAGCACAGCGTGGGGCCGTCGCTCGACGCGGTCGCGCCAGCCGACGCCGGGCGCAGCCGCGCGACCAGGTTCGGGCGCTCGGGCTGGGCACCGAGCAGCTCGCACTCGAAGCCCGCCTCGGAGAGGTGGTTCGACAGGTACTCCTGCGCCGCCAGCTCGTTGCCCGGCGGGTTGACCGTGTTGAAGCGGATCAGCCGCTGCAGCAGCTCCACGGCCTCCGTGGCGGCCTGGCCGCCCGCCGGCCGCGCCGGCGGTGCCCCCGATCGATCGATCTCCGAGCTATTGGCGCTCATCGCGCAGATCGTACGCCGATCTCCGCGACCTCCTCGTGACTGAGCGGGTAGTGGCAGGCGACGAGCGTGCCGGAGCCCTTGTCCTGCAGCGGCGGCTCCTGCGTGGAGCACAGCGGCTGCGCCTTCGGGCAGCGCGTGTGGAAGCGGCACCCGCTCGGCGGGTTCGCGGGGCTCGGCACGTCGCCGCTGAGCAGCCGCCGCGCGCTCCCGTGCAGCGACGGATCGGCCACCGGCACCGCCGCCAGCAGCGCGCCCGTGTACGGGTGGCGGGGGAACTCGTACAGCGCCTCGTTGGGCCCGATCTCGACGATCTTGCCGAGATACATGACCGCCACCCGGTCGCACATGTGGCGCACCACCGACAGGTCGTGGGCGATGAACACGACCGTCAGGCCGAGCCGGCGCTGCAGGTCGCGCAGCAGGTTGAGCACCTGCGCCTGGATCGAGACGTCGAGCGCCGACACGGGCTCGTCGGCGATCAGCAGCTTGGGGTTCAGCGCGAGCGCGCGCGCCACGCCGATGCGCTGGCGCTGGCCGCCGGAGAACTCGTGCGGGTAGCGGTTGTAGTGCTCGGGGTTCAGCCCGACCGTCTCCATCAACCTCTGCACCTCGCGTTTGCGCTCGCCCTTCTCGCGCATCAGGCGGTGGATCGCGAACGGCTCGCCGATGATCGAGCCGACCGTCTTGCGCGGGTTCAGCGACGAGTACGGATCCTGGAAGATCATCTGCACCTCGCGCCTGACCGCCTTCAGGCGAGCGCCCTTCACGCGAGTGATGTCCGTCCCCTCGAAGTCGATCTCGCCGCCGGTCGCGTCGAGCAGGCGCATCAGCAGCTTGGCAGTCGTGCTCTTGCCGCAGCCGGTCTCGCCGACGATCCCCAGCGTCTCCCCGCGCTCGATCTCCAAGCTCACGCCGTCGACCGCCCTGACGGCGCCGATCTTCTTCTGGAAGATGATCCCGCGGGTGATCGGGAAGTGCTTGACCAGGTCGCGCACGCGCACGAGCGGCCCACCAGCACTCGCGCCGGAGCCGATGTCGGCGCTCATGCCGGCGCTCCCCCCGGCAAGCCGACCTCGGCGAGCGCCTGCTCGGGCGTCCTGCCGGCGCCGAGCTGCTGCCACAGGCGCCGGCGCACGTCGGACTCGAGCAGGCACGCGACGTGGTGGCCGGGCTCGTCTCCGAGCGGCTGCAGCTGCGGATCGACGCGCGTATGGTCGGGCTGAACGTAGGGGCAGCGCGGGTGGAAGTGGCAGCCCGACGGGGGGCTGATGAGGCTCGGAGGAGTGCCGGGGATCGGGAAGAGATCCTCCTCGCGCGGGCCGTACAGCGTGGGGATCGACTTCAAGAGGCCCCACGTGTACGGGTGCTCGGGAGCCGCGAACATGCGCGCCGCGGAGGCCGTCTCGACGATCCGTCCCGCGTACATGACCGCGATGTCGTCGGCCATCTCGGCGACGACGCCGAGGTCGTGGGTGATGATCACGATCGCCATCCCCAGCTCGCGCTGCAGGCGTTCCATCAGCGCGAGGATCTGCGCCTGCACGGTCACGTCCAGCGCGGTCGTCGGCTCGTCGGCGATCAGCAGCTTCGGCTCGTTGGCGAGCGCCATCGCGATCATCGCGCGCTGGCGCATGCCTCCCGAGAACTCGTGCGGGTACTCGTCGACGCGCCTGGCGGGATCGGGGATTCCCACGAGGCCGAGCAGCTCGATCGCGCGCTCGCGCGCCTGCGCCCTGGAGACGTCGCGGTGGGCGCGCACCGCCTCCGTCAGCTGGCGCCCGACCGTGTACAGGGGATGCAGCGAGGACAGCGGGTCCTGGAAGATCATCGCGATGTCGTCGCCCCTGATCGCGCGCAGCTCGTCCTCGGGGAGCGTCACGAGGTCCTGTCCCTCGAACAGGATGCGCCCGGAGACGCGCGCGCCCTGGCGGCGCGTGAGGCCGAGGGTCGTCAGCGAGGAGACGGTCTTGCCCGAGCCCGACTCGCCGACGATGCCCAGAGTGCGCCCACTGTGCACCTCGTAGGTGACTCCGTCGACGGCGTGCACGACGCCGTCCTCGGTGGGGAACTCGACGCGCAGGTCCTCGACGCGCAGCAGCGGCTCCCCCGGCGGGGACGATGCGGCGGCATTCACGAGAAGCGCACCCGCGGATCGAGGTACGCATAGACGATGTCCACGACGATGTTCGCGAGGATGATGAACATCGCGGCGAGCAGCACCGTCCCCTGCACCACCGGGAAGTCCGAGGACTGGATCGCGTGGTAGTTCAGCCGCCCGATGCCGGGGATGTTGAAGACGGTCTCCACCAGCACCGCGCCGCCGAGCAGCATGCCGATTTCCAGGCCGAGCAGGGTGAAGATCGGGTTGATCGCCGCGCGCACCCCCTGACGCACGACGTCTCTCTCCGGCAGCCCCTTGGCGCGGGCGGTCCTGATGTAGTCCTCGCGCATCGTCTCGGAGAGGCTGCCGCGCATCAGCCGCGCGTAGACGGCCGCGGCGCCGGCCGCGAGCACGATCCACGGCATGATCAGCGAGGTGAACCATTTCCACGGGTCGCTCGTGATGCCAACGTAGCTGCCCGCTCCCGGGAAGATCCTGAACTTGCCGATGTCGGAGGCGAACAGGTACAGGAAGATCAGGCCGAGCCAGAATTCGGGCGCGGAGATGAGCACGAGCGAGGTGCCCATCGCCACGCGGTCGGAGGCGGAGTGCCGGCGCAGCGCCGAGACGATGCCCACGCTAAGCCCGGCCACGATCCACAGCACGGCGGCGCCGATCGTCAGCGACAGGGTCGCCGGCAGGCGTTCGGCGATCAGGCTCCTGACGGACTCGGAGCTGTAGTAGCTGTAACCGAGGTTGAAGTGCAGGAAGACTTCCTTCATGTAGTCCCAGAACTGCACGATCAGGGGCTTGTTCAGTCCGAGGACGGCTTCGATCTCCTTGATCAGCCTCGGCTGCGGGTCCCGCCCCGCGCGCAGCACGGCGGGATTGCCCGTGGGCAGGACCCGGAACAGCACGAACGTCACCGCGGCCACGATGATCAGCAGCGCCACCCCCCACAGGAGCCTGCGGATGACGTAGCGGATCATCGTCGGCCTACTTCAGCGAGGTCCAGCTGTAGTCCCACTGGCCGACGTCCCACAGGTCGCCGACGCCGTCCACGTCCTTGCCCTCGATGTTCGCCTGCTTGTCCCAGTCGAACGGGATCGCCGCGGCGTCTTGCACCAGTTCGTCGTCGATTTTCGCCCACGCCTTCGCCCGTGCTTCCGTGCCGGTGACGAGTTCGGCGGCCGCCATCGCGCTGTTCAGCTTCGGAACGTTCGTCTGGCTCCAGTTGTCGTTGTCGATCGGCACGATGTCGTTGCCGTTGAACGTGATGTCGAGGACCGTCTGCGGATCGGCGAAGTCGGCGATCCACGCCACGCTCGGGCACACGTCGATCTCTTCTTTGGGCACGCCGCAGTACTTGTCGTACATGGTCGACTGTTCGACGAGCGTGAGCTTCGTGGCGAAGCCGAGTTTTTCGAGCGCCTGGTTGGTGATTTCGGCGTCTTCCTTTTCCGGCGGGTCGCTCGAGCCGACGACCTGCAGCGTCTTGCCGCCGGTGTACCTGCCGCTCGGGTAGCCCGCGAGCTTGATGTACCTTTCGGCCACCGCCATGTCGCCTTCGGGGTGTTCGTTGTAGTCGACCTTCAGGCCCGCCAGACCGCCGGCCTGGGTGAAACCGTTGATCGTCGGGTAGATGAAGTGCGTGGCGACGTTGGTGACGAGTTCGCCGCCCCGCGCCTTGTCGAGCGCGGCGCGGTCGAGCGCCGCCCAGAAGGCCTTGCGCAGATCGATGTTCGAAAACGGGCCGACCTTGTTGTCGACGGCGATGTAGTGGCTGCCGGCGCCCGGCGAGATCTCGAGCTGGCTCTTGTAGCTTTGAGCCGCCAGCTTGACGATCGACTGCACCGGCAGTTCGTTCTCGATGACGTTCGTGCCTTCCAGCACCTGCCTGCCGATGACCGTTTTCGTGCCGCCGATCTTGATGTCGATTTCGTTCAGGTAGGCGGGGCGGAAGTCGGTCTTGGCGTTCCAGTTCGGGTTGCGCACGAGCGTCGCCGACTTGCCCGGCACGTAGCCGATGCCGAGCACCTTGCCCTGCGCGTTGTTCTCGAGCATGTACGGGCCCGTGGCGACCTGGTAGTTGGCGTAGTCGGACGGCTTGTTCTTGTCGAATTTTTCGGCGTATTCCTTCGGCACCGCGGCCGACAGCGGCAGCACCAGCGCGTCTACCACGATCTGTCCCTTCGGTTCGGTGAGGTGAAGGACGATCGTGTGCTTGTTCGGCGTTTCGATCCCCTTGATCGGCCCGCCTTCGGCCTTGGGCGCCCCTTCGATCGGCTTGAAGTACGAGGTGAAGTACGGGTTCGCCACGTTCGGGTTCGCCCCGCGCTCGATCGCGTAGGCGACGTCTTCGGAGGTGACTTCGCGATTGACCGGCGGGCTGAAGTGAACGCCTTCCCTGAGGTGCACCGTGACCGTCTTGCCGCCGTTGGTGATTTCCGGGGGACCGGAGGCCATGTCGGGGCTCGGTTCGGTGGAGTTCGGCTTCTGCGAGTACAGCGGCCGCTGGGTGGCGAACACGACCTCGTAGTCGAGGTTGTAGTAGGCCATGCCCGGATCGAGGTGTTCGAATTCGCTTTCGTCCAGCACCTGCAGCGTGCCCCCGCGTTTGCCGCCGGTCAGCGACTGCGTGGTCGGACTCTGAAAGCCCCCGGTGCTGACCACGCTGGCGCTGCTCGCCGTCGTGCCCGAGCCGCCGCTGCTGGACGAGCCGCAGGCCGCCAGCGCCAGTGCGAGCACCGCCGCAATGACGACTGCCGCGACCGTTCGAATCCACCTCATCGAGATGCCTCCTCGTTGGTGTTGGGTGCCCTCATCGGGCGTTCCTCGGGTTGAGGGCGTCCTGCAGCCCGTCGCCTAGCAGATTGAAGGCCAGCACCGTGAGCAGCAGCGCGAGGCCCGGGAAGACCATGTACCACCACGCGGTGTTGAAGATCGGCGTGGCGTTGGCGATCATCTGGCCCCAGCTCGCGGTCGGCGGGCGGATGCCCACGCCTAGGTAGGACAGGGCCGCCTCGAACAGGATGTTCGTGGGGATCAGCAGGCTCGCGTAGACGATGATCGGCGCCGTCAGGTTGGGGAGGATCTCCCGGA
Organism: Solirubrobacteraceae bacterium; assembly: GCA_052148875.1. GTDB lineage: Bacteria > Actinomycetota > Thermoleophilia > Solirubrobacterales > Solirubrobacteraceae > Palsa-744. The sequence goes on along the minus strand of JBKQHH010000124.1, from coordinate 5,423 downwards.
ACATGATGCGCATATCGGAGGCCCCCAGCGCGCGCGCGGCCTCGACGAACTCGCGCTCGCGCATCGATAGGACGAGGCCGCGGACGATGCGGGCGATGTACGGCCAGGTTGCGAACGCGATCAGGAAGATGACCACGCCAAGACCCGGCTGGATCGCACCGTTGACGCAGCCCCTGACAGCGCATGCAGCGCCGATGCCGAGACCGAGCAGCAGCAGTGGGATCGAGAGGACGACGTCTACCAGGCGCGAGAGCAGCATGTCGACGGTGCCGCGATAGAAGCCGGCGAACATGCCGACCACCACGCCGATGATCGTCGAGATCCCGGTGCCGATGATCCCGACCTCGAGCGAGACCCGCGCCCCGTAGATCACCCGCGACATCACGTCCTCGCCGAGCTGATCGACGCCGAAGGGATGCGCGAGACTCGGGCCGAGCGGGGAGCCGAAGGAGTCGGTGAGGTTGAGGTTCTGCACGTCGGGACCGGGAAGGCCGAGCAGGCTGACGACCAGCGGCGCGGCGATCGCGAGCACGACCAGGAAGACGATGAACGCGAGCGACACCACCGCGACGCGGTCCTGGCGGAACCTGCGCCAGAACAGCTGCAGCGGCGAGCGTCCCTCGACTTCCCCGCCAAAGTCCAGGAATTCGAGCGCATTCCCCCCCGACGGCAGCAGCTCGGCAGCGCCGCTGCTCATCGCGGCGTCAGCTCCTGCGCGGGATGTCGAGACGTGGCAACGTGGAGCATCGAACCTACACGTTCGACAACCCTCGCGACCACCCTGCCGGAGCCATGAAATGGGCGTTTCCCGCACCAGCGATACTCACGTGCGTGGACACTCTGTTCGACGATGGTCAAGGCGGGGATGCGGGCGCGCCCCGAGGCGACGAGCCGGGTCGCGACGGAGGACGCGCGGACGGCGCGCAGGGCCGCCCGCTGGCCGTTCGCGTGCGTCCGCGCACCCTCGCGGACTTCGTCGGCCAGTCCCACCTGCTCGCCGACGGCTCGGCGCTGCGCACCGCGATCGAGCAGGGCCATCCGCATTCGATGGTCCTCTACGGGCCGCCGGGATCGGGCAAGACGACGCTCGCGCGGATCGTCGCCGAGCGCTCGCGGGCGGCGTTCGAGGAGCTGAGCGCGGTCGCGGCCGGGCGCGCGGAGGTGCGCGCGGTGATCGAGCGCGCCGCCCACCGCCGCGACACCGGCGGCGCACAGACGGTGCTGTTCCTCGACGAGATCCACCGCTTCAACAAGGCCCAGCAGGACGCGCTGCTGCCGGCGGTCGAGGAGGGCCTCGTGACGCTGATCGGCGCCACGACCGAGAACCCCGCGTTCGAGGTCAACGGCGCGCTGCTCTCGCGCGTGCGCGTGTACGCGCTGCAGGCGCTCACGCCGCAGGAGCTGACGACGGTGCTGCGCCACGCGATCGCCGCCGGCGAGGGCGGCCCGGACGGCGAGCCGGCGCAGGGGCCGGGGACCCCCATCCTGGAGGTGGACGAGGGCGCGCTCGAGTTCCTTGCGGCGCGCAGCGAAGGCGACGCGCGCACGGCGCTCAACGCGCTCGAGCTGGCGAGCGCGACGGCGGCGGAGCTGGGCGAGGAGCGCGTGACGATCGCGCGCGTGGAGGACGCGCTGCAGCGCCGCGCGGTGCTCTACGACAAAAAGGGCGACCGCCACTACGACTACATCTCCGCGTGGATCAAGGCCACGCGCGGCTCGGACCCGGACGCGTCGCTGTACTACCTGGCGGTGATGCTCGAGGGCGGCGAGGACCCGCGCTTCATCGTGCGGCGGATGATCATCCTCGCCTCCGAGGACATCGGCAACGCCGATCCGGGCGCGCTGTCGGTGGCGACCGCGGCCGCCCAGGCGGTCGAGCACGTGGGGCTGCCGGAGGCGCGCTACGCCCTGGCCCAGGCGGCGATCTACCTGTCGCTGGCGCCGAAGTCCGACGCCGCCGGACGCGCGCTGTCGGCGGCCGAGCGCCACGTGCGCGAGCACGGCGCGGCGCCCGTGCCCAGCTGGCTTCGCTCGGGACCCCGGCCGGGACAGGACCGCGGCGGCTACGACAACCCCCACGGCCACCCGGGCCACGTCGCCTCGCAGCCGCTGCTGCCGCAGGGCGTCGCCGGCGAGCGCTTCTACGAGCCCGACGAGGCGGAGGCCGAGCTGGCGGAGCGCCTGCGGCGGATTCGCGGGGCGCGCGGGCCGCAGGCGCGATAATCGCGGTGCGATGAGCGCGTCCTCGAGCGAGACCTCCACGACATCGAGCGAGACCTCCGCGCACGAGCAGCTCACGGCGCGCGACCCGGCGACGGGCGCGCCGCTCGGCAGCGTCGCGATCACGCCGCCCGAGCGCATCGACGCGGTGGTGGCGGCGGTCGCCAAGGTGCAGCCGCTGTGGGCGCTGCTGCGCGTGCAGGATCGCGCGCGCTACATGGGCAGGATGGCGCAGGCGGTGATCGACGACTTCGACGAGCTGCGGGAGCTGCTGGGCCGTGAGCAGGGAAGGCCGCGCGCGGAGGTCGCGGCGCTCGAGCTGCTCGCGGCGATCGACGCGCTGAAGTGGGTCGCCGAGGACGGGGCGGACGTGCTGAGCGCCCGGCGCGTGGGGATCAACCGCTCGCTGACGATCGCCAAGCGCGCGCGCATCGCGTTCGAGCCGTACGGCGTCGTCGGGGTGATCGGCGCGGGCAGCGCACCGTTCGCGCAGCCGCTCGGGCAGATCGCGGGCGCGCTGCTGGCCGGCAACGGCGTCGTCTTCAAGCCCGCCGCGCGGGCGTGCCTGGCGGGCGAGCGGATCGCGCGGGTGCTCGCGCGCGCCGGCCTGCCGGAGGGCCTCGTGCGGATCGTGCACGGCGGCGCGGACGTCGGCGTGGCGCTGGCGCAGGCGCCGGTGAGCAAGGTCCTGTTCACGGGCTCGCCGGCGGTCGGCCGGGTGGTGGCGCGGGCGTGCGTATCGCGCGAGAAGGAGGTCACGGTCGAGCTCGGCGGCAAGGACGCGATGCTGGTGCTCGCCGACGCGCACCTGCGCCGCGCGATCGCGTGCGCGCTGTGGGCGGGCTGCGCCGGCGCCGGGCAGGCGCGGGGCTCGATCGAGCGCGTGTACGTGGCCCGCGAGGTCTACGAGCGGTTCCTGACGGGGCTCGTGAGCGGCGCGCGAGCGCTCACCGTCGGCGATCCGGCCGACCCGCGCGTGCAGGTCGGGCCGCTGGCGTCCGCGCGCCGCGTCGAGCACGTGCGCGCGCTGGTCGACGAGGCGCTCGCGCAGGGCGCGCGGCTGCACTGCGGCGGGCCCGTCAGCCCGACGGGCTGCGCGGGCGCCTTCTACGCGCCGGCGGTGATCACCGAGGCCGGCGGCGAGATGCGCGTGCTGCGCGAGCCGATCGACGGACCGGTGCTGGTGGTCGTCCCCGTCGACTCGATCGACGAGGCGATCGCCGCCGCCAACGCCGGCGACTACGGTCTCGGCGCGTCCGTGTGGACGGCCGACCGCTACCAGGGGATCAGGATCGCGCGCGAGCTGCACGCGGGCATGGTGTGGCTCAACGACCACCTTCCCGGCCCGACCGTCTCGCGCGGCCCGTGGGGCGCGGCCGCGGGCGGCGGCCTCGGCCGCACGCTCGGGCAGGCGGGGCTGCGCGCGTGCGCCCAGGAGAAGCTGATCACGTGGGACCCGCCGGCGATGCGCGGCCTGTGGTGGGGCCCCTACGACGCCACCAGCGCCAGGGCGATGCGCGCGGTCGCCAAGCTGCGCTCCGGACGCGAGTCCGACCGCGACCGGGCGTGGCGCGAGGGCGCGCTGGCGCTCGTGCGCATGGGCGCGCGCGCGTTCGGGCGAGGGCTGCCGCGCTAGCCTGTGGGGCATGCCCGCCCAGGCCTACGCTGGCAAGGAGTGCGTGTGCCAGCTGCGCAGGGGGATCTGCGACCAGAGCTGCGTGCAGGGGATGCTCGACACCCCCTTCTACATCGCCTGCCTGAAGTTGTCAGGGCGGCGCTGCGTGGTGATCGGCGGCGGGGAGATCGGGCTGGAGAAGGTCGAGGGGCTGCTCGCGTGCGGCGGCGAGGTCACGCTGATCGCGCCCGAGGCCGAGCCGGCCCTGGAGGAGTACGCGCGCGAGGGCTCGATCCGCTGGGAGCGGCGCGCATACGCGGGGGCGGGCGACCTGGAGGGCGCGTTCATGGCGATCGCCGCCACGGACGACACCGACGTGAACATCGCCGTCTACGAGGACGCCGAGCGCCGCGCGATGCTGGTCAACGTCGTCGACGTGCCGCCGCTGTGCAACTTCATCCTGCCGGCGATCGTGCGCATGAGCCCGCTGGCGATCGCGATCTCGACGGCAGGCGCCTCGCCCGCGCTGGCCAAGCGCATGAAGCGCGAGATCGAAGCCCAGTTCGGCGAGCCGTACGCGCAGCTGGCGGTGCTGCTGAACGAGGTGCGCGGCTGGGCCAAGGGCACGCTGGCGACCTACCAGGAGCGCAAGGAGTTCTTCGAGGGGATCGTGAACGGCGACCCCGACCCGATCGCGCTGCTGCGCGACGGCGGCACAGAGGCCGGCGAAGATGCCGTGCGCGAGCTGATCGCGCGAGCGCAGAGCGCGCACGCGTTGCACGTATAGAGAGCCCGGAGGTGGCCGCACTCGAGGTCGAGGGATTGGCTCGGCACTACGGCGAACGCGAGGCGCTGAGCGACGTCTCGCTGTCGCTCGCCGAGGGACAGACGCTGGTCGTGTTCGGCCCCAACGGCGCCGGCAAGACGACGCTGCTGCGCGTGCTCGCGACGCTGCTGCGCCCGCACGCGGGCAGCGTGCGCGTGCTCGGCTCCAGCCTGCCCGACGATGCGTGGGCGGTGCGCGGGCGGGTGGGATTGCTGGGCCACGAGCCGCTGCTCTACCGCGAGCTCACAGCGCGCGAGAACCTGCGCTTCCACGCGCGCCTGTACGGCGTCGGCGAGGAGCGCGTGCGCGAGCTGCTGGAGGCGGTGGCGATGGGCGCGCGCGCGAACGAGCCGCTGCGGACGCTCTCGCGCGGAATGGTGCAGCGCGTCGCCGTCGCCCGCACGGTGCTGCACGATCCCGACCTGCTGCTGCTCGACGAGCCCCACTCGAACCTCGACCCCGCCGCCGTCGAGCTCGTGGCGCCGCTGATCGGCGCCAGAGCCGGAACCGGAACTGAAGTCGATCCCACCCGGCGCCGCACCAGGGTGATCTGCAGCCACGACCCGAGCGGCGACCTCGCGGAGGCGGACGTCGTGCTCGGCCTGCGCGCCGGACGCCCGGCGCTGCTGCGCGCGGCCGGCGAGGTCGATCCAGGCGAGATCCAGGAGCTGTATCGGTGAGCGAGCCCGAGACGTCCTCCTCGCTCTCGCCCATCCAACCCGAGAAGGCAGGGCCGCTTGCGGCCCTGCCCCGGGCCGCGCA
>JBKQHH010000123.1:0-3989 GCA_052148875.1 Solirubrobacteraceae bacterium | reverse complement strand
GGGGCGTGGAGCTGGTGCGCGACGTCGCCGCGCGCATCGACCGCGTCAAGCTCGCCGTGCGCGCGCGGCCGCGCCCGCGGGTGGCGGCGCTGGAGTGGCTGGACCCGGTGTACGTGGGGGGCCACTGGACGCCCCAGCTGATCGAGCTGGCCGGCCGCGAGGACGTGCTCGGCCTCGCAGGGGAACCGTCGCGGACCGTCTCGTGGGAGGAGGTCGCGGCAGCGCGACCCGAGGTCGTGGTGGTGATGCCGTGCGGCTACGACGAGCGGCGCGCGTACGCGGAGGCCGCGACGTACGCGCGCGAGCTGGCCGGCCTGAGCGCGCAGCGGATCGTCGCGGTCAACGCCTCGGCGTACTTCTCACGGCCGGGGCCGCGGCTGATCGACGGCCTGGAGCTGCTCGCGCACGTGCTGCATCCGGAGCGGGTCGCCGCGGCGCCGTCGCAGGCGCTTGCCGTGGAGCTCGCCTCGGCAGGCAGCTGAGCGGCGGGCGCGGCAGACGCTCAGGGCCCGGGGGCTTCCTGCGTGATGGGAACCGCGACCGCCGCGGCTTCGCTGGACTTGGCCGTGGCGACCGAGCCGGCGACAGCCGCGACGGCGATCGCGCCGCAGCCGGCCAGGGCCAGCGCGGGCGCGCGCATCCGATCGCCGAGCCGGATCAGCAGCGCCGCGATCGCACCACCGATGAGCCCCCCGACGTGTCCGCCCCAGGAGATGCCGGGGATCGTGAAGCTGATCACCAGGTTGATCAGGATCAGGCCGCCGACACCGCCCATCCTGCCCTGCATCAGCGGCAGCTGGCGGGCGCGCAGCTCGACGGCGAACGCGCCCATGATGCCGAAGACCGCGCCGGAGGCGCCGACCGTGACGGCATGCGGCGAGACCAGCAGCGCGCCGAGCGAACCGGTCAGCAGCGAGACGGCGTAGATCGCGCCGAACTTGACGCGCCCGAGCACCGGCTCCAGCTGCAGGCCGAGGATGTACAGCACGTACATGTTGAAGCCGATGTGCAGCAGGTTCTCGTGCAGGAAGCCGCTGGTGACGATCCGCCACCACTGCCCGTGGGCCACGCCCAGGTGCGCAAACCCCGGGAGGCTGCCGAACAGGGCGCCTTCTTCGTAGACCTTGTTGGTGGGCCCACCACCGAACGAGAGGTTGCCCTCGGCCAGGAAGGCGACGACGTTGATGACGATCAGCGCGTAGGTGACCTGCGGGATCGAGGCCATGTCGCGCATGCGCACCACCTTCGTACGCTGGCTGGCGCACTCGGGACAGCGCATCCCGACCGGCGTGGTGGTCATGCAGTCGGGGCAGATCGGACGCCCGCAGTTGGCACAGGAGACCCCGGTCTCGCGCGAGGGATGGCGGTAGCAGGTGGCCATGTGCGGGGGTCAGAGCCTATCTCGAACCGTGGCGCACCACGACCGCTCTCGAAGCCTGGCGCACCACGAACGCTGGCGAGGCACGGCGCTCAGCGATCGCCGAGCAGCTTGCGCGCCTCGCGCCCGATGTCGCCGATCGTGCGCTCGGCGGCCTCCAGCACGCCGTCGAGCCCCCCGGGGGAGCCGTGCGCACGCCTGCGCGCGCGCAGCAGCACGAGCGCCGCGCCGGCGGTGCCGCCGACGACGAGCGCCGCGGCCGGGCGCGCCCAGTTGCGCGGGTCGCGCATCGCGGAGAGCTCCCACGCCTCGAGCTCGTCGGCGGCCATCTCGGTGATGCTCGTGAGCGTGCTCTCCAGGCGCTCGACGAGGTCCGCGGGCGGCTCGACGGGCGCGAGCGCTTCGCGCAGCAGCCCCTCGAAGTTGGGCACGGCCTCAGTCATGGACGATCTCCTCCAGCTGCTTGATGGCGCGATGGATCAGCACCTTGGTGGCGCCGTCTGAGCGCCCGAGCGCGCGCGCGATCTCGCGGTTGTCCATACCGAGCGCAAAGCGCATGATCAGCGCCTCGCGCCGGTCGTCGGGAAGCTTCTGCACACCGTCGAGCACGCGGCTCAGCTCGTCGCGCCCCTCCACCAGCTGCTCGGTCGTGTGCATCGCGGTCAGCGTGGTCGTGTCGTCGATCGGCGATACGGGCTTGCGCGAGCGGTCGCGATAGAGGTTGGCGGCGAGGTTGTGCGCGATGCGGATCAGCCACGGGCGCAGCGGCCGTCCGTGGGATTCGCGCTGCGCGCGCTCGAAGTGGCGGTAGGCCTGCAGGAAGGTCTGCTCGGTCAGATCCTCGGCGTCGTGGTGATCGCCCACGCGGTAGTACGCGTAGCTGTACACGTCGCGCAGGTGCGCCCGATAGAGCTCTGAGAACTCCGCGTCCAGCTGCGCCTTGGGCTTGTGGCTGGCCTGCTCGGTCACTCATCGCACCCTACCCCCGCGCCGGACTCGAGTCCCGCCCGCCCGCTCACGCGGCGCGCGATACCTCGCCCCTCGAAGTCTCCTGCACGGGCGCCGGACCGATGGCCTTGGCGCCGCCCAGCCACTCCCATTGCAGGCTGACGCACGCCCAGATCCGTTCGGTCACGCCCGCCGCGAGCGCCGGCGAGCAGCTGTCGACCGTGGGGTAGCGCAGCGGCGGGCCCACCCGCAGGCTGACCCTGCGCGGGCGTATGCGCCAGCCCCTGCGCACGGCGTCGCTGCCGATCACCGCCACCGGCGCCACGGGCGCGCCGGTCTCCAGCGCGAGGCGCCCGATGCCGCGCCGCGGGTCGCCAAGCGGTCCGGAGCGCACGCGCGTGCCCTCGGGGAACACCACCACGCAGTCGCCCCGCGCGAGGATCGCGCGGGCGGTGTCCATCGCGTCGCGGTCGCCCGCGCCGCGGTCGACGGGGAAGGCGCCGAGCGCGTTCAGCACCCACGCCTGCCAGCGCTTTTCGAACAGCTCGCGCTTGGCCATGTAGTACACGGGACGGCGCACCAGCGTGCCGATCACGAACGGGTCCAGGAAGCTGCGGTGGTTGGAGGCCAGCAGCAGCGGGCCGCTGCGCGGCAGGTGCTCGCGCCCGACGCGCTGCAGGCGGAAGTACACGAGGAAGAACGGCACGAAGATCGCGCGCACGACCCAGTAGATCACCGGGTTCACGCCCCGCTGCAGCGAGCGCTCGCGAAAGCCGCTCAGGTCGACCGGGGGGCCGCCGGCCGGGCGCTCGGCCTCCGCGAGATTCTGCTGGTTGAGCATTTGCTCCATACCCCAGATACACCGTGCGCGACCGCGCCGTTACAGCTGTCGGCGGGCTGCGACATGGTCGTCCGGCGGGCTACTGCGCCGGCGACTCGTCGATCGGCACGGGCGAGGAGGACGAGCCCGGAGCCCATCCCGCGCCGGCGGTGGCGACGTCCGTGGGATAGGTGTTGCGCGCGCGCAGCAGGAACACCCCCGCCGCGGCGAGGGTGCTGAGCATGATCAGGAAGCTGACCTGCAGGCCGGTCCCGGTCGCGGAGGAGACGATGCCGTGCGTGTGCGTGCCGATCGGCGCCTGCGCGGGCTCGATGCCGACCACGAGGTCGGCCACGGCTCCGAACAGCAGGGGCGCGAGCGCCTGGGCGAGCGAGCGCAGGAACGTGCGCGTGCTCTCGGCCCGCCCCCACAGGCCCGAGGGCATGATGTCCAGGCGGGCGGCGTCCAGCGGCGGATTGGCCGCCGAGATGAGCGCGGCGCCGCCGACGTCGAACCAGATCGCGGGCGTGAGGCGGCTGCCGAGCAGCCCGGGGATCAGCAGCGCGGCGGCTCCCAGATAGCACAGCGCGGGCACCCACACGCGCGCTTCGAGCCTGCCGCGGCGCACGAGCGCGTCGGTGATCGGCCCGCTCGCGAGCGTTCCGGCGAGCGCGCCGAGGACGAGCAGGCCGAGGACGAGCGTGGCGGTCGCCTGACTGGCGTGGTAGTGGCCGCGCACGAACACGACGGCGAACGTCTGCAGGCCGGCGAAGAAGAAGTACCCGAGCGAGGAGCCGACGATCAGCAGGATGTTCGTGGGGATGGCCAGGATGTAGCGCACCG
>JBKQHH010000122.1:0-13323 GCA_052148875.1 Solirubrobacteraceae bacterium | reverse complement strand
ATCGCTCCCACCGCGGCCAGCGCGCTGGAGATGCGCTTGCGCAGGTTGCGTACCGGAGCAGCTCGCCGGGGCGGCTCGGCGAAGGGGTTCTCGCCGGGCCGGGGGGCCGTGGAGCCGGGCGCCGTGGTTCCCAGCACGGACGCGCTGGGGTAGGAGATCTCGCTGCTGTCCATGGTTCCATTGTGGCAGCACCCATAAGCGCTCCCTAACGAAGACCGCCGGCCAACCTCTCGATGCCCGGCAACCTTTTTTTCCGAAAGTGCGGGGAGTGGCGCTCGCGGCGGTTGCAAACCCCCGGGGGGCGAGCTAGGTTGAATTCAGACGCGGAACCGAGCCGCAAAGAGCGAGGCCAACGAGGTGTGAGGCCGCGCCACCCACGAGGAAGGGCCTTCGGGTCCCAACCGGTGGGTTCCTCAAGCGGCCCGGAACCGCGTCGTTTTTTTTCTCCCGGCGCCCCCGGCCAGCGCGACCTCTGCGGGCGAGCTCGTGCGCGTCGTTAGAATGGACCAGTAGAGCATCCCCGGGGACGACAGGCTTCGACGCGGTCGGCTTGTGGGGGTGGTTGCGAGTCGAGGTGCCCGGGCGGCCTCGTAAAACACCCGGGAAAACCATAAGTGCGGACTCTCACGAGTACGCCCTCGCCGCTTAGTCAATAGCTAAGCCGTGAGGTTTCGGGCCCTGCCTGCCTGCCGCGGGGGTCACCCGGAATCAGAATGCAGGCTCACCCGGTGCGGTCCGCCTCCGCCAACCCGGGGAAATCTCAGGAGGCTGGTCCCCCACAACCCCGCCGGCGAGGCGAGTAGGGGATGAGATCAGAGCGCCGGCTACGCTCGTAGAAGCCATTCACACGCGATTACGGACGTGGGTTCGATTCCCACCGTCTCCATTTCGGGCTCATTTGCAGGGATTTTCCGATAGCTGCCGGGAATCTTTTGCTACTGGGGCTCATTGTCGCTCGCCAGCACGTCGGCCATCGTGGCGGCAAGCTGGTCGATGTCCCAGTCGACGTAGATGTCGCCGGTCGTCTGGATGGAGGCGTGGCCGAGCAGAGGAAGGTCAAGCTGGACTCAAGACAGACGCTTTGCTGGCCTGCCGGCGGGAGCATCTGACCGTTCGGACACTGCGCGACGTGCCCATGCCCAAACCGACGTAGCCACCGGGTTACTACTTTGGCCTAGTAAATAGCCGTCAGGCGGCTTTGGCGTAGCTGACTTGTTTCTCGTCGAAGTAGCGGGCGACGATCCGGGGGGTGCGTTGGCGTGAGCGTAGGTAGCTGCGGGTCTCGCCGATCAGCTCGTCCTGGGTATGGGGCCGGCGGCGACCGAGCGCGTTGGTCTTGACGTCTTGGTTGAGCAGCTCGGTGGGGTTCAGCTCCGGCGCGTAGCCGGGCAGGAACTGCAGCTCGATCTCCTCGGCGTGTGATTCGACCCACTGTTTGACCTTCTTGGCGTGGTGCACGGGGTGCCCGTCCAGGATCAGGATGATCTTCTGCCCTTTGCTCTGGCGGGTGAGACGGGAGAGGAAGTCGATAAACACGTCGGCCACGAATTTCTCCTTGAACACTCGGAAGGAGAGGTGCCCCTTGTTGGAGATCGCGGAGATCACGTTCGCGCCGAAGCGCTGTCCGGTGCCCTCGATCACGGGGGTCTGCCCGACCGGGCTCCACGACCTGCCGGCGGTGTGATCGGAGCGCAAACCCATCTCATCCGCCCACAAAATCAGGGCTTTTTCGCGGTGGGCGCGCTCTTTGATCGCCGGGTAGCGCTCATCAAGCCAGCGGGCGACCATCTCGGGGTTCTGCTCGAACGCCCGTCTGGCGGGCTTCTGCGGGCTGAACCCCCACGCCCGCAGATAGCGTCCCGCCGTCTTCTCCGCGACACGGATCCCGAAGCGCCGGTCGATCAGCTCGCACACCAGCGCCCTGGTCCACAGAAACCCGGGCAGCTTGAGCTGGTCGGGGTTCTTCTCCCGGATCGCCCTGGAGATCTGCGCCTGCTGGGACGGCGTGAGCGCCGTCTTCTCACCCGCCCGGCGGCCGCGCTTACCCGCCGCGAGCGCCCCGTCCCCGCCAAGGCGCTGAGCGCGCACCCACTCGCTCACCGACTGACGCGAAACATCAAGCAGCCCCGCGACCTCAGTCTGAGAACGACCCTCCCCGACCAGCGCCACGGCACGCCGGCGAAGCTCCTCCTGCGCCGCCTGCCCCAACCGCCTCGCATCCCGAGTCCTCACACACCAAAACCTACCACCCCCGTCGGACGTTTACTGGGCCGGAGTAGTAGCTGGGAACGGCGGTCTGATCTGGCCCCACTGCGGCGGCTTGAACTGGCCCCACCTCCGTCCGACTGGCGGCTGACTGTTCGGTGCTCATGGAGCTCGAGCGGGAGGCGGCGGAAGGAATGGGATCACGAGTGGAGACGTTCGAGCAGATCAGGCGGGACCGGGATCGGGAAGGCACTTCGACCCGGGCGTTGGCGGCGAGGTATGGGGTTCATCGGCGGGCGGTGCGTCAGGCGCTGGCCGCGCCGTTGCCGCCCGCGAAGCGCAAGCCTGTGGGTCGGCCTGCGCCGAAGCTGGGCCCGTATCGGGAGCTGATCGACTCCTGGCTTGACGCGGACCGGGACGCGCCGCGCAAGCAGCGCCACACCGCGAAGCGAATCTGGGAGCGGCTGCGAGAGGAGCACGCCGCCGATGTGGCCGAGCGCACGGTCCGGGAATACGTTCATGGTCGCCGGCGGGAGCGTGGTGAAGGTGTCGAGGCGTTCGTGTCGCAGGTGCACGCGGCGGGCGTGGAGGCCGAGGTCGACTGGGGCGAGGCGCAGGTCGCGATGGCCGGCTCTGCGTGCAGGGTCTATCTGTTTCACATGCGCGCGTGCCACTCCGGTGCAGCGTTCGCGATGGCGTTCCCGCACTGCTCCCAGCAGGCGTTCCTGGAGGCGCATGTCGAGGCGTTCGACTGGTTCGGCCGGGTGTTCGGCTTGTTGCGCTATGACAATCTGGGCTCAGCGGTCAAGCAGGTGTTGCGTGGCCGGCGAAGGGTGGAGTCCGACCGGTTCATCGCGTTGCGCTCGCACTATCTCTATGAGTCACAGTTCACGATCGCGGGGATCGAGGGTGCCCACGAAAAGGGCGGCGTTGAGGGAGAGGTCGGGCGTTTCCGTCGCCGTCATCTGGTCCCGGTCCCAGACGTCGCGACGCTCGGCGAGCTGAACGTGCGGATGCTCGCCGGCTGCGAGTCCGACCTGCAACGACGTATCACCGGGCGCCAGGAGACTGTTGGCGAGTCGTTCGCCAGGGAGCGCCCGCTGCTGCGCGCGCTCCCTCGCGAGCGGGCGTCCACGGCCGAGGAGGCCACACCAAGGGTGGACTCGAAGTCACTCGTCACGATCAAGCAGAACCGCTACTCGGTGCCCGTTCGCTTGGCTGGCCTGCGTATCCATGCGCGCGTGGGCGCACGCGAGATTAGCTGCCACCACGGCGGGGAGATGGTCGCGTGTCACGAACGTCAGCAGGGCCGCTTCGGTGTTTCGGCCTCACTTGATCACTACCTCGAGCTGCTCGCCCGCAAGCCGGGTGCGCTGGCCGGCTCGCTCGCTCTCTCCCAGGAACGCGAGCGAGGCGCTTGGCCATCGGCCTTCGATGAGCTCTGGGGCAAGATCGCCGAGCGCTACGGCGCCTCAGAGGCCGCCCGGCAGATGGTCGACGTGCTGCTGCTCACCCGCGAGCATGGCGGGAGCGAGGTCGAGCTGGCCGTCCGTGGCGCGCTGGCTGCCGGCGTCTATGACGGACGAGCAGTCGCGGTGCTCATCGGCTGCGGCACTCGCACGAAGCCGGTGACGCTCGATGATCTCCCGCCCCGCCTGCAAGCCCTCGGGGCGCCACCACCGACGCTCAGCCACTATGACGAGCTGCTCGTGGCGGGAGCAGCAGGATGAGCGCCCCAGCGAAGGTCCAAGCGATGGAAGCGCTGATCGACGCGCACGCCCGCGAGCTTCACTTGCCGAGCATCCGGGATCGCTTCCGCCCACTCGCGCAGGAGGCGATGCGCGACCAGCAGACCCCGCTGGCCTACCTCGCCGCGCTGCTGGAGGCCGAGGTCACAGAGCGCGCTGAACGCCGCGAACGCCGAAGACTGATCGACGCCCGGTTCCCGCTCACCAAGCGCCTGGAGGACTTCCGCTTCGAGGAGAACCCGAAGATCCCCCAGGCCACAGTCGCCGCGCTCGCGCAGGGCTCCTGGATCGATGACCGCGAGTCAGTCATCCTCCTCGGCGACTCGGGAACCGGCAAGACACATTTGGCGATCGCCCTCGGTGTGCTCGCCTGCCAGCAAGGACGCCGTGTTCGCTTCACTACCCTCGCGGCCTTGGCGAACGAGCTGCAAGCAGCTGAGTCCCGACGGGAGCTCGGCCGCGTCATCGCACGCTACGCGCGCACCGAGCTCGTCGTCCTTGACGAGCTCGGGTATCTCGCTCTGCCCGAGGGCGCCGCCGAGCTCGTCTTCCAAGTCATCTCCGAGCGCAACGAGCGCGCCAGCCTGATCGTCACTACCAACCTCCCCTTCGGGGAGTGGACGAAGGTGTTCCCCGACGCCCGCCTCGCGAAGGCCGTCGTCGACCGCATCACCCACCGGGCACACATCATCGACACCGGCCAAGAGTCCTGGCGCTTCCGCCACGGACTCGCCCGCGGCCAGAAAGGAGCCGCCTGACCCCCCAACGGCGAGTCGCGCCGGTGGCATCTCGCTCCGCTACGCCCTACGGGCTCCGCTCCACGAGACGCCACCGCACCCACCAATCAGAGAAGATCAACCACACACACCAACCGACGCGAAGTGGGGCCACTCCAAGCCGCCGCGCCGGGGCCACTGCAAGCCGCCGCTCCCATTAGCGTGTCCCAACGTGATTGACGAGCGGGACTTGACGGCGGCGTGATCCTCGTGTGCGCGCGTTATGGGAGAACGACGACAAGCTGCTGGCTGAACTGAAGGCCGAGGCGCTGACTCTTGCTGAAGGCGAGTCAGAGCTAGCCACTCGGCCGGAGCGCACTCGTCGCCGGTACACTGAACCCGTGGCTACATCGCTTGACAAGGACAAGCTGCACGACGCGCTCGATGAAGCGGTGATCGTGATCGATGAGGACGAGCTGGAGGCCTCGCGCCGCGATCCGCGCGTGCATGCCCTATTCGAGCAGGGACGAGCGCTCGTGGCCGAGCTAGAGGCCGAAGGCGCGAATCTCTAGCTTTCGCGAGGGATCGCACCGTAGAGTCTCCGCAACTGGCGGTTCCCCGGCACGCGCTGCTCTGAAAGGCGTAGGCCCCAGTGCTCCCGCCAGTAGGCCTCGGTTGCTTCGTCGAAGGGATCGACGACCAGCGCCGTCGCACCGACGTACCACAAGGTTTCCTGCGCGGTCCTCGCCGCATGGGTGAGTAGCTCGGGGCCGATGCCCGATGCTTGCGCAGAGCGCGCGAACTGCGCGAGCAGGATCGCCGGCTGGGTGCGGTAATGCACGCCGCCAAGCTGGGTGCGCTCGTCGCTGCTGAGCGCGACTTGGGCAGCACACAGCGCGTACACGCCAGTCACCTGGCCGTGGCTGAGTCGTATGCGGACGGTCGCCTCTTGCGGCTCATTCAGTGCCCGCTCGGTCAGCCACTCGGCGACGCTCTCCCCGGCGGGGCCGGGAACTGGCTCGAAGGAGCGGATCGCGTAGCCCAGCTCCGGTAGCGCCGCGACGGCCCGCTGATCGACTCGCACGTACACACGGGCGCGATCGAGAATCTCGCGCGATAGGGGCTCGGGGGCACTCATAGCGGCACGGAAGCGTACCCGTCGCCTCCGTCGCGACGCTCGCTACAGCTCGGCGGTCGGGGAGGGGGACGGCTCGGCGGGGTTGATCAAACCGTCAATTTCGTCGGTGCCTTCGACCTGTGCCGTCGTTGGGGCGAGCGTGTCAGCGAGCTGCTCGAAACGCTGGGCAGCCTGCTCGATTTCGCTGTCGGTGTGTCCGGGCATTGCTCGGCCGCAGATGGCAGGTCGGCGCTACTCGCTCTGCGCTGCATGTAGCGCGGCCTTGAAGGACTCGGCGTCGTCGTAGATGGCGCCAGGGTCACTAGGTGCTTCGCGGTCGGCTTCAAGCTCGCCAGAGAGCCAGTCCAGGTTCCAGAACCATGCCTGGCCAACGTCAATCCTGTGGTCGGCGAGGTTGCACTGCAGCAGAACCGCCGCGCCACAGTGATCTGCCGGGGTCGCTCGACTGCTCACCCTTCGTCCCCTGGCCACGGAGCCGGAATCCATCCCAGTGTGCCGAGGGCATCGCGAATGCATGGGGAAACTACGCCCTCGTTGCCAGAGCAGTAGTAGTCGAGGTACCAGCCTCCCTTGCAGGCAAGGTGGGCGACGATGTCCCCTGCATAGCGCCAGCTCATCGAAATGGGCTCTGTGTCGGCGTGTCGGCGGCGCCAGCGCATGTTGCAAAGCGCGCCGTACAGATCGTGTGCGAAGGCATCGTCGGTCCGCACGCGTTCGGATAGCGTTCGAAGCGCTACTTCGAACGCTTCAAAGCCATTCGTTGGCACCGTGTCTGTGCTCGATTCGCCGTTGCTCTGGTGGCTCTGCATCGAAAACGCAGTGTAGCGTTTTGTCTGCAAATCCAGCGTTAACGCTGCTCACGGCGGGAACGTTGCGTGGGTTCGATTCCCACCGTCTCCATGTTTCGCCCTCCGGTCGATTCGCCGGCCGCGCGGTTCGACTGGGCGGACTTTGCTTCGCCGAAGCCGGCGCGATCCTCCTATTTGAAGGGGACGGTGACTGGGCCGGGTAGAGGCCGGTAGACGGCGAAGAAGTCACGATCGTCGGGGACGAGGTAGCGATCGGCCGACTGGTTCGGCTGGGGCTCGACCATCCTCGGGACGAGCCCGTGGTCGTGGGTGTAGGTGATCAGCGTGTGCCAATCGGGGTTGATGTCGAGCTCCATCGCGCGCACCGCGCCGATGTGCTGGAGGGTCTTCGCGAGGGAGATCACCGTCTGGCCTTCGGCAGCGACGAAGATCAGGTCGCCGTGGCGATCGATGCCGACGCCGGTGCGCCACACGCGCGTTACGCCGCCGAGCGTGAACCCCCATTCCGGGCTGTTGGGGTTGTCGTTCAACGCGGGGTTCAGGCGCCCGTTCCAGACGATCGGCGCAAGGCTCTGGCGCGCCCACGCGACGTCCGGTCCCGCGTTCGCGCCGCCGTTCCACTTGACGATCGCGACGCGACCGTCGCGATAGCCGACGAGCGTGGCTTTGCCGTCCTTGAGCGGCTCGTTGACCCGGCCGTTGACGGTCGAGCCGTTTTCGCCGTCTTCGTAGGTGAAGCCGCCGTTGAAGGTCGCGAGCAGCCGCCAGCGCTGGCCGTAGGGCACCATCATCGGCCCGCGCACGGCCGCGTTGGGCGGCTCGTAGCGGCCCGGGTAGTAGGCGATCGCGCTGCGTGTGTGGTCGAACCAGGCCACGTAGGCGAGCAGCTCCGGATATTCGGCTTCGGGGCGGAAGGTCGTCACCAGCACCGGTGGGCCGCCGTCGACAGGCGGCACTGCCGGTTTCCAGATCCCTTCCTCGGGCAGCGGATGCGCGAACACCGGCTTGATCGGCGGCGGCCAGGCCGCGGTCCGTTTGCTGCGCGGCTGGCTCAGCCCGACCGCCGGCAGGCGCTTCGGCGCCGGTCCGCCCTTCTTCGGCGCGTTCGCGGTGTAGTAGATGTGCTCGATGTCGTCGACGATCGTGTTCCCGAAGGGCACCTCGGCTCTCACCCACTCGACGCTGCGGGCGCTGAACGACATGCTCGTCGGTTTCAGCATCCAGATCGCGTAGGAGGTGATCGCCCAGGCGAGCAGGCCGAGCAAAGGGGTCCCGATCAAGAGGAGCAGGCGTCGGCGCCTGCGCTTGGCCGCAGCCTTGCGCCGCTGCTCGCGGCGCGCCGCCAGCCAAGCGAGCGACGCCGAGGCAGGCGGGGAGTCGGGCGCATCCGGCGAATCGCTCACACTGGGACCGGGACCAGATCGTCGCAGACCGTCCAACCGATGAACCCCCAAGGCTCGATCGAGCAGGAGACGAAGAACGTAGTCGATGGTACGCCGTTCGCTGAGCGCCGCGCCCTGGCCCGCCCGCTCCCCAGTGTCATGTCGACCGGGAGGGCGTCGGGTTCATGCCGAAGAAGTACAAGGACGTGGGTCGGCACGTCGGCCAGGACACCAGCTACGCGGAGACCGTCAACCCGTCGACGGGGCAGGTACGACGTGTGGGCGTTCCCGCCCAGGGCCTCGTCGGCTACGCGCTCTCGCGCGATGGGCGCTGGATTCTCGCCACCACCGGTGGGCCCGATCCCAGCGACAGCGACGTGGTGATGGTCCCGTATGGCGGCGGCAAGCTGCGGGTGCTCGCTCGTCACGCCAACAGTCCCGACTGGAGCGCGTAGGGGCTGCCGCCGCACGCGCTGGTTCGGCACCTGACCTGGGATCGAGGGCTGGACGGACGTGCGGCGACCGGGATCGTGCAGCCCGTCACGCAAGCGTTCGTGGCTGCAGAGCGCCAGCCGATGACGGCCCCCGCGGGCGTCCCTCACGTCCGCGGGGGCCGGTGCATCCCCTCAGGACGGCCCTCCCTCGAGGACCGCGCCTGTCTCCCCCAAGTCGCTACCAGCTCGCGTTTTCGGCTCCCGAGCAGTTCGCTTTCTGGCTGTGGCAGGTGCGGCTGATCGTCCCGTCCGCGGCCCTCGTGATCGTCAGTTCGTCGCCGTTCGTGGCCGTCGCGGTGACGGAGTATTCGTTTGCGCCTGGGATCGCGTTGCTCAGGTAGGCGTGCTGCTTGCTCGCGGTGATCGCGATCGTCGGCTCCTCTGCCGCCAGTTCCGCGGCCGTGACGTCGGCGTAGCTGCCCCCGTGGTCGAGCGCGATCGTCTCCGCGGTGGTCTCGGCGTTCCGCGCGAGTTCCTTCGCCTGCACGTCTGTCGCCTTCGCGGTCGTGCTGAGAAACGCCGGGATGGCGACCGCGGCCAGGATGCCGATGATCAGGACGACCACCAGCACTTCGGGGAGCGAGAAGCCGTCGCTCTCGCTCGTGCGCCCCGCGAGGCGGCGCCAGCCGCCGGTGCCGGCGTGCTCTGCGCGGGCGGTGCGGCGCGACGGGTTCGACTGGGGCAGCATCACGGTGGGCCTCCTTGCCTGGCTGGCAGTCGGGCTGTCTCGGCGAGACCCCTTACTTTGCGACCCCGCCTCACGACGGGTTTGCCCCTGCAGATTTGTTGATCGGTGGCTGAGTGTGCAGATCCGAGCCGCCGGATGGAAGGGAAACGCGCTCCGCGGCGGCTTTCTGGACGAATGTACGAGAAGCGGGCTGCGCCGGCCGGTTTATGCGAACATATGTTCGTATGGGCTCGCGTGGATCCATGAACCTCTCGCACGTGGGTCCACCGCTCGGCAGGCTCGCAGACAAACGTCCGTCGGTTGGCCAAGTGGCTGATGGCCAGCGGCCACTCAGCCAAGTGGTTGACGTCCAGCGGCCACTCAATCAAGTGGCGGATGGACGTCGGTCGCATTCCTCTCTTCCGGCAGGAAGAGTGGGGCGATGAGCACTATGGAGGCCTACAAGGCGGAGCTCGCCAGCTTCCTCGAAGGCTTTGGCGCCAACGTCCGCCGCGTTCGGACGGCCAAGCGCCCGCCCTGCTCCCAGGAACGGCTATGCCACGCCACCCGACTGCATCGCACGGAGATCGGCAAAATCGAGCAGGGCATCGTGGAGCCGCGGCTGACCACCCTGTTCATCCTCGCCGACGGTCTCGGCGTCACCATCGACGATCTCCTCACCGGCCTGTGGGTGCCGACCGAGCGCAGGCCCTCGCCGCACGCCGCGCCGTGGTCATGAGCATGCGTGGGGCTTGCCGCGTGCCCCGCTCCTCGCCGCCCGACCCGGCGCTGGCAGCCACGCTGCGCCGCATGCGCGTGGAACGCGGGATCACTCAGGAAGCGCTGGCGGTCCGCTGTGGAATCACCCCGTGCGCGCTGGCGCGGATCGAGCTGGCCCAGGCGGTGCCGGGATGGAACACGGTGCGCCGGATCGCGACGGGACTGGATGTCGGCATGGTCGAGCTGTGCGCCGCCGTCGAAGGCAGGTCGCCGGCGGCGATCTCCTCCCGCGCCTAGTGATACGGGAACGCCGCTCGGATGTCGTGCGTGTCGAGGCCGGTCGCTCCCGTCGGGCCATCGGGTGTGAGCTCGATCTCGTATCGGCCCGCTTGCGGTGGCTCGTCGGGAAGACGGCCCGCCGCAAGCGCTCGCAGCAGCGTCAGCGGATCGACGTCGAACGTGGCGATGCGTGTCTCGTCGTCGGTGAGCGTCGCTGTGACCGCCTGCTCGAAGCGGAGCACTTCGAGCAGGTGTGGAACGGCGAGGTCGAGACTCGCGAGGTGCTCGGCGAAGGCTTCGGCCTCGACCGTTGCGAAAAGCTGGGGCGGGTTCACCGACCAGTGACTGCGAAGAATCGTTCGGAACGCGTCGGTACCCAGCGTCAGCATCAGCAGGCGCGAGGTCAGGCGCAGGACGCCCACGACCATCGAGGCGCGGAATTCGTGCACGAGCCCTTCGATCAGCCGCACGCCGCGATCTTCGGAGAGCTCCGACGCCTCCTCGCCGGAGGGCCTGCGTCCGATCACCAGTTCGCCGAGCGCACGCTCCCATGCCGGTGGCGGCAGCACGTCGACGGGGTGTGCGCTGCGGTGCGCGCTCGCGCTCGTGCTCATGCTCGGCGTCGGCAGCTGCCGAGCCGCTGTCGGCGTGCGCATATCCCAGAGCTCGTGCAGGCGTTCGATCTGCGCGCGAACGAGGTCGAGCCCGACGACCGGAACGAACGACGGAAAGATCTCGAAGATGATCGCCGCGAGGTTTGGCAGCCGTGGCACGAGCGATTCGCAGAGCGCGAACAGCGGGTCGGGGATCGCTCCCGAGTGGGCGTCGAGCCAGAAGCCATCGAGCTCCATCCCGCCGGCCAGGTGCATCTCCCAGACGCGATCGAGGGGGATTTCGGCGAGGAACTCGTCGACCGGTTGACGTCCGTTCAACGCGTTTGTGAACACGTTGTGCATGTCGAGCAAGAGGCCGCAGTCGGCGCGCTGCACGACCTCGGCGACGAACGCGCCGTCCGGCAGCTCGTCGGCGCGCATGCGCAGATAGTTGACACCGGTCTCGACCGCGATCGGAACCCCGAGGCCCTGCTGGAGAACGTCGATCGAGCTGGTCACCGTCGCGACCCCGGCCGGCGTCTGGCGGGGCGGGAGGAAGAACCCGGTCGCGAACTCGGGTGTCTGGTTGTAGCTGAGGTGATCGCTGACCCACGGCGCGTCGAACCGCTCGAGCATCTCCCTGAGCAGCTGAAGCTGCTCGGGGTCGGGCGCCATCGTCCCGCCCACCGGGGTGCCGACGCTGTGGATCAGCTTGCGACCTGGCAGACGGGCGAGGTGCGAGAGCACCTCGCCCCGCACACGAAGGTGCGGCGGCCCGCCGGGCAGCCTCGTCCACAGCGTCTGGGGCTCGATCTCGACCACGTCGAACAGCGCCGGGCTGCCCTCGAGCAGCTCCTCGATCGCAGCCGAGTATGTGATGCCGACCCCGAGGCCGGTCGGGTTACTCGGAACCCCGCACCTCCTGCTCGGTCAGGGCCAGCACCGCGCTCTCACGCCTGAAGGTGATGTCGAATCCCGAGCAGCACGCGAGACAGCCGAGTTTCCCGACCGTGATCGCGACCGCTCGCTTGAGCAGCTCGATGTCGTGGGTGACGCTGTCGGGCACGAGCACGTCCACGTTTCTGCCGGTCGCGAGCCCCTCGATCCACGGGGATGGCTCCGGCTCCAACCCGTCGTCCCCGAGGGTGTATTCGTTTGCCGTTTTCAGGTAAAGGGGGTCGCGTCCCGAATGGCAATAGCGACATCCGATGCGCCCGGCGAGGTCAACCAAGGTCTCCTGCAGTCCGTCGAGATCGTTCGCCACGCTCGCCGGAATGGTGAGGCGCACAGGCCCCGCCTCCGGTCGCGACTCGGTCAGCTCAGGCATGTTGCTCCTCTCGTCGATGGTCACCGCTCTTTGAAGCAGTTCGGCTCCTCGCAGGCTACAGGATGCTCCACTTCCTCCGTTGGGCTGGACGCCCACTATTGTCCGACCCATGACGCCATCCGTCCGCACCTCGCACCTTGCCGCAATGGCATCTGCGCTCGCGACCCTGCTCTGCGCGGCCTCGGCCCAGGCCACCACGTTCGTGCCGAATCGCTTCGACGATCCAGCCAGCGGGGGCACCAACTGCAAACCGCCCGCCCCGGCTGACAGCTGCTCGCTGCGTGGCGCGGTCGAAGCAGCGCAGACTGGCGACACGATCGAGCTCTCCGCCGGGACCTACGAGCTGAGTCGGGGCGAACTCACGCTCACGCACGAAATCACGATCGTTGGCGCCGGCGCACCGGCCACGACGATCGAGCAGACCGGCCAGGCTCGCGTCATCGACGCCGAAGCGGCGCTGAGCATGAGCGGCGTGACGGTCACCGGGGGTGACCCGGTGGGCGCTGCGGGGAGCGCGGGCGGATCGGGTACGAACGTGTTCGGCGGCGGCATCGAGGCTGGCGGCGCGCTGACCCTCACGAACGTCGTCGTGACCGGCAACCGAGTGGTCGCCGGCAACGGGGGAAACGGCGCCGCCGGGTCGGGGAGCAGCAGAGGTGGCGAAGGCGGCAGGGGCGGCACCGCCGGTGGCGCCGGGATCTCCGGCGGGAGCCCGCTCAGCCTGACCGACGTGGCGATCACGAACAACGTCGCCCAGGCCGGCAGCGGTGGCAGCGGCGGCGCAGGGGGCACGACCAGCGAAGGCGGAAGGGGAGGCGCAGCGGGGGAAGCAAGCGGCGGCGGCATCGATCTCGGAGAGCTCCTGTCGCTGAGTGCGACGGACACCCTGATCGCGGACAACCAGGCCAACTCGGGCACCGGCGGCCAGGGCGGCGAAGGGGGCACCGCGTCGGGCGCCCCGGGCGCCGGCGGCCAGGGCGAACCGTCCGACGGCGGCGGGCTGTACAGCAACAGCCCGGCGGCGCTGACGAATGTCACGATCACCGGCAACACGGCCAGTGGCGGCGCCGGAGGCTCGGGTGGCGCCGCGCGCGGTGCCAAGACGGGGGGCTCCGGCGGCGCCGGCATCGGCGGCGTCGGCGGAGGGGTTGCGCTGTTCACAGAAGGCGCGGGCCGGTTTGCCTCGGTCACGATCGCCGCCAACGCCACCACGTACGGAGTGGGGGGCGGGGGCGGCGCCGGGTC
>JBKQHH010000121.1:0-16200 GCA_052148875.1 Solirubrobacteraceae bacterium | reverse complement strand
ATCCGAAGCAGCACCTCGACGACGACCTCCCGCCCAGCGTCATAGATCGCCTCCGCCTCGGCGCGCTCCACGCACACGGATTCGACGCGCCGGGATTATGTCCCCCTACCCAACTGAACGCTTACTGGATCATTGCAGTTTGCAGGGAAAAAGGGCGCGGGCCAACGACCGGCTCCCGAACCGCTCGGCAGGTCGCGTTGACAAACCGCCACACCGTTGCATAGTTCGTCCATGCAGGCATCCTTCGCGGTGGAGGATGCGCTCTGGTCACGGTCGAGTGGGGTCAAGCGTGCTGGTCGAATCGAGCAGTCACCCAAACACGGGCAGGCCTCGCTAGATGGCGTCGAGCCTACAGACGCCTGAGCTGGGCGCCGCACGCCCTCAGCCCGGCCAGCCCGTCTCCTCCGCGCACCCCGCCGCGGAGCTCACGCGCGTTGGATGGACCCCGTCCACGGACATCGGGCTCGACGAATGGTCGGCCGTCGGGCGGCGCTTCGGCGAGATCGGGCGCTGCAGCCAGTGGTGGCTCGGCGACTGGATCCACTACGGCAACGCCAGGTTCGGCGAGCGCTACTCCCGGGCGGTCAAGCTCACCGGCTACGACGCCCAGTCGCTGATGAACATGGTCTACGTCGCGTCCCGCTTCGAGATCTACCGACGTCGGGAGAACCTGTCGTGGAGCCACCACGCTGCGGTCGCCGCGCTGGACGTCGCCGATCAGGAGCATTGGCTCTCGCGCGCGAGCGCGGACAAGCTGTCGGTGGCCGATCTGCGCGTGGAGCTGCGCAGCGCGCGGCGCGCCGGAGCGGAGCTCGCCGACGCAGGCGATCCCCCCAAGCAACTGGCCATAGCGCACACGCTCGTGTGCCCGAACTGCGGGGAGACCGTCCCCGTGGCCGATTGAACGAGGTGGCGAACCAGGCGGATACCGATCTGCTCGTCCTGGGCGCCGGCGCCAAGGGCGCCGCGATCGCGATGAAGACCCACGTCCTCAACGCCCTCGGACTGGGACCCATCTCGCTCACGGTCGTCGAGGCCGCCGGGCCGGCCGCGGCCTGGCGCGACGGCGAGGGCGTGACCTCCAGCAGGGAGATCCTCGGCCTCGGCCCGTGCAAAGACATCGGGTTCCCGTATCAGGGCGGCCGCGCGTTCGGGCAGGACGGCGCGGCGGTCGACCGGGCGGCGCTGTCGTTCTCGTGGCAGCAGCACCTGGTCGAGGAAGGGCGCTACGCCGAGTGGATCGACGCGGGCTCGCCGGCGGTGCAGCGCCGCGTGTTCGGCGCATATCTCGCGTGGGTGCTCGCCCGCGCGAGCGAGGGGGTCGAGACCGTGCACGGCCGCGTCGCGCGCGTGTCACTGGAGCCAGGGGGCGAGCGCTGGCTGGTCGACGTGGACGGCTCCGCGGGGCCCGACCGCTATGCCTGCAGGGCGTTTGCGCTGACGGGTCAGGGCGCCCAGCGCATCCTCCCCCACGACGTAGACGCGGCCGCACGGGTGCTCGACTGCGAGAGCGGGCGCATGGAGATCGCGCGCGTGCCCAGCGAGGACAGCTCGGACATCGCGATCGTCGGCGGTGGCGAGAGCGCCCTGAGCTGCCTGGAGTTCGTGCGCGCGCGCCGGCCAGACGCGCAGCTGACGGTGTACACGGCGAACCTGCCGATGAGCCGCGTCGAGAGCTTCCTCGAGAACCGCGTCTTCTCCAGGCCCGACGACGTCGACTGGACCGCGCTGAGCGAGGACGCACGCCGCGACTTCGTCGCGCGCAGCGACCGCGGCGTGTTCGGCGCCGACCGCGCGCTGCCGTTCGGCTACGACGAGCGGCTGCGCCTCGTCACCGGCCGCGTCACGCACGTCGCCTCGGCGGAGGACGGGCGCAAGGCGTCCGTCGCATACGTTCCCACGTCGGGGGCCGCGACCAAGGCCCAGCACGACTACGTGATCAACTGCACCGGCTACGACCCGCTGGAGCAGCTCCGCCGGCTGCTCGAGCCCGCGGCGCGCGATGAGCTCGAGCGACAGGTGGGGCCGCTGTGGGGCCGCTCGTGCGACGACGTGGCGATCGGACGCTCGCTCGAGCTCGAGGGCGTGCGCCCGCGGGTTCACATCCCGGGCCTCGCGGCGCTGAGCCAGGGCCCCGGCTTCTCCACTCTCGGCGCCCTCGGCCTGCTCGCCGACCGGGTGCTCGAGCCGCTCTTCAGGGAAGGGACAGAGCGCGCGAGCCGGCCGCGGCGAGCGGCGTTCGCCGCGTGACGATCGCGAGCGCCGCCTGATCTGGCACGAACGCGACGGAGCTACGCGTCGCGCCTTCGGAGCCAGCCGCGGACGCCGGGCGCAGCTCCACCTCGCTGAGCACCGTCTGGATCACGCGCTTGATCGTCAGCTGGGCGAAGCTCGCGGCGATGCAGCGGCGCACGCCGCCGCCGAACGGGATCCATGCGTACGTGGGCGCGCTCTGGCCGAGGAAGCGCTCGGGCAGGAACGCGCGCGAGCTCGGGTAGATGTCCTCGCGGCGGTGGATCAGGTAGGGGGATGGAGCGACGGTGGTGCCGGCGGGGATCGTGCAGCCGTCGAGCGCCAGCGGCGCGAGCAGCCCGCGCATGATCAGCGGCACCACCGGGCACAGGCGCAGCGTCTCCTTGACCACCGCCTCGGCGTACGCGTCGTCCTCGCCCGCGAGCACCTCCTCGCGCAGACGGCCCAACTTCTCAGGATGGCGCAGCAGGCGCTCGAATGCCCACGCCAGCGAGGTGGACGTCGGCCCGTCGGAGAGCAGCGTGATCAGTTCGTCGCGCAGTTCCCGGTCGTCCATCGGCGCGCCGCTGCGCTCATACGCGCGCTCGAGCATCGCGAGCATGTCATCGCCCTCCATCGCGCCCGGGCAGGCGCGACGCTCGCGCACCTCCTCCAGCACCGCCGCCTCCACCGGCTCCATCACCGCACGCAGGCCGGCGCTGCGCGTGAGCCAGTGCGGGCCGAGCGTGGTCGTCAGCGCCAGGCGCCGCGGATCGTTCAGCCACGAGGTCAGCCGCTTGAGCAGCTCGCGCAGGCGCTGCAGGCGCTCGCCGTCGACGTCGCCGAAGACCGAGCGCATGAGGACCTCGGAGCTGATCGCCTGCATCCGCGGCCACAGCGCGAAGCGCTCGCCCACCGGCCAGCTGGCTATCTCGCGGCGGGCGACCCCGGCGACCATCTCGCCGTAGGCGTCCATGCGCTCGCCGTGGAAGCAGGGCAGCATCAGCTTGCGGTGGCGCATGTGCTCGGGCTCGTCGAGCAGCATCACCGAGCGCGGTCCCAACAGCGACCCCAGCGCGGGGTTGGCCTCGACCGCCGTCGGCCGCTGCGTGTCGGCGTCGGCGGTGAACACCAGCCTGACGTCCTCGGGGTCGCTCAGCACCACCCACGGGCTGCCGCGGCGGACGCGCAGGGTGAAGCGCTCGCCGTAGCGCTTCGCGCAGCCCTCCAGGAGCGGCAGCGGGCGCAGCGCCCAGCCGACCGCCTGCATCGCGCTCGGCATGCGTGGGCCGGGCGGCAGCCCCGCGCGCGCCGCGAAGCCCTCGCGCGCCGCGGGCCCCTCTCCCGCGCCACGGGTACGCGAGATCGAAAAGGTGCGATTCCTCACCACGCGCCGTATGGTGACCCGCTCAGGACCGGCTGCGCAAACTGCGTCCAGATGGCGACGGGGATGCGGCTCCGGGTCCAGAGCACCAGTGCCCTAATCGGTTAAGGGAGTGGCCTTAAAAGCCGCGGATCCGGGTTCGAGCCCCGGCTGGTGCATCGGCCGACCGCAACCCCATCCCGATGCTCACGACAATCAATCTTTTCGACTATTTCGAGGAATCCGTCGAGGACGACGGCAACGGCGGCCACTGGGCGGCGCGCACGCCACTGCGCCCGAGCGAGCGCTTCGACCTGAAGCTGATGCCGCGCGCTCCGGGCTGGCGCGAGGACGCGCAGGCGCTGGAGGCACTCGAGCGCATCGAACGCGAGCCGTGGGTGGACAGCGTGACGCGCACCGACCGGGGAGTCGAGCTGCGGCTGGACGACGCGTGGATCGAGACGGCGGGCGCGGCCCTGGAGGCGGGCGACGGCGGCGAGGAGCGGCTCTCGGACCTCGCGCGCGGGCGGCGCTACTCGGTGCAGTTCTGGGACGCGAACGCGACCAAGGCGCTGCACGTCGGCCACCTGCGCAACCTCGCGATCGGCAACGCGCTGGCCGCGGCGCTGGCGCAGGCGGGCGGGCAGGTCGAGCGCCGCGCGCTGATCTCCGACGCCGGGCGCAGCATGGGCGAGGCGATGGCGGGCGTGATGAAAAGCGGCCGCCACGCGCAGGCGTGGCCTGACCGCAACGAGAAGAGCGACCACTTCGTCGGCTGCTGCTACGCGGAGTACGTGGCCGCCGGGCGCTCGTACAACGGCAACGGCGCCGAGCAGCCGGAGGCGTCGCTGACGCGCGAGCTGACCGTGCGCGGCGACGACGCCGACGAGCTGCTGCGGCGGGTGCTGAGCGGAGACCGCCAGGCGCTGGAGCTCTGGTACAAGACGCGCGCGTGGGCGATCGCGGGGCAGCGCAAGACGCTGGCGCGGCTGGGGATCGCGTTCGACCGGGTGTTCTTCGAGTCCGACTTTCTCTCCGAGGCCGCCGAGCTGACCGCGTGCGGCCTGCGCGACGGGCTGCTGCGCCGGCGCGAGGACGGCGTCGTCATCTACCCGACCGAGCGCGAGGACTTCGACGAGTTCCCGCTGGTGCGCGGCGACGACCTGCCGACCCAGCACATGCGCGCGATGGCCTACTGGATGGCGGCGCCGGGCCTGGAGGGCATGACCTCGGTACAGGTGTGCGGGGAGGAGTGGGTCGGGCACGTGACGTGCAGGCGCAAGCTGATGGGCGAGCTGATGGGCGACGGCGGCGCGGGGATGCACCCGACGAGCGACATCTTCCACGGGATGGTCTCGCGCCAGAAGCGCGCGGTCGCCTCCAGCGACGAAGGCGCGCTGCTGATCGACGACCTGACCGAGTGGCTGGAGGCGCAGATCGAGGCCGATCCGGGCAGCGATCAGGTGCTCGCGAGGCTCGGCTCGGCCGAGCGCGTCGCCGGCCAGGTGGCGCTCGGGTTCTTCGTGCCGCGCCCGGTCACGCCGCGCGTGGACTTCCACCCGGAGAAGCTGCTGGACGTGCGCGAGAGCCCGGGCTGGGAGCTAGTGCAGGCGCGAGCGCGCCAGGGCCGCGCCGGCGCGCCCGCGGGCGAGCTGGCGCGCGACCCCGACTACCGCTTCGCGGTCGTGCAGTCGGAGCTGCACCGCCGCCACCTGCGGATCGCGGTGCAGCGCATGGACCCCGGCCCGCTCGCCCGCTACGTGGTGCACCTCGCGCGCTGGTACCTGGAGGCCGACCGCAGCGAACCGGTGGCGCGCGTCGCGCACACGCTGCTGGAGCGCGGCGCGCGCGGCCTGGGACTGGAGGAGGCGCGGTGAGATGAGCACGCTGCTGGTCGACAACTACGACTCCTACACGTACAACGTCTACCAGCTGCTGGCGGCGGTCTCGGGCGAGGAGCCGATCGTGATCCAGAACGACACCGTGTCCTGGGGGGCGCTGTCGCGCTGGGACTTCGACGCGATCGTCATCTCCCCCGGGCCGGGGCGCCCGGAGCGCTGGCACGACTTCGGCGTGTGCGCGGACATCCTGCGCTGGAGCGAGATCCCGATCCTCGGCGTGTGCCTCGGCCACCAGGGGCTCGGGCGCCTGCTCGACGGCACGGTGGCGGCCGCGCCGATGGCGATGCACGGGCGCATGAGCCACGTGCGCCACGTCGGCCACGGCCTGTTCGAGGGCATCCCCCAGGACTTCTCGGTCGTGCGCTACCACTCGCTGGCGGTGACCGGGCCGATCGGGCCCGACGGCCGCGTGACCGCGTGGACCGACGACGGGGTGGTAATGGGGATCGAGCATCGCAGCCGCCCGATGTGGGGCGTGCAGTTCCACCCCGAGTCCGTCTCCACCGAGCACGGCCGCAAGCTGATCGAGAACTTCTACGAGCTCGCGCGCCGGCACAAGCCGCCGCGCTCGCCCGGCTCGAGAAGGCTCGTGACCCCATCGCAGCGTCCACCCGTGCGCCCCGGCGGCGACTCGCGCCTGCGGCTGCAGATGCGCACGATCGAGGGCGAGGCGCCGACCGAGCCGGTATTCGAACGGCTGTTCGCGGACGCCGAGTACGCGTTCTGGCTGGACAGCGCGGACGCGCCGACGCGACTGGCGCAGTGCTCGTACATGGGCACGACGACGGGCGCGGAGCGCTGCGTGCTCGAGTACGACGTGGCGGAGTCGGCCGTGACCATCAGCCGCGGCGGGCAGACGGTGGTCGAGCACGGGTCGATCTTCGACGTGCTCGAGCGCGAGCTCGCCGCCGGCGCGGTGCAGCCGCCTGAGGGCCTCGCGCGGGGGCTGCTCGGCGGCTTCGTCGGCTACCTCGGCTACGAGTGCAAGGCCGACTGCGGCTCGCGCAACGTCCACCGCTCGGACGTCCCCGATGCGGTGATGATGCTCGCCAATCGTCTCGTCGCGGTCGACCACGTCGGCAAGCGCACGCATCTGCTCGCGTTGGGCGCGAGCGAGGATGCGGACGCCGAGCGCTGGTTGAGCGACGCCGAGGCCGCTGTGCGGGACGCGCTGGCCGCGCCCGCGGCGGCGCCACCGGAGCGGGCGCGGGCCGATGGGGATGGCGGTGGCCCGCCCGCTCCGGTGAGGTTTCGGTGCGGACGCGGACGCCGCCAGTATCTCGCCGACATCGCCCGCTGCCAGGCGGCGCTCGCCGCGGGCGAGTCCTACGAGGTGTGCCTGACCGACCAGATCTCCACCAGCGAGAGCCCCGACCCCTTCGACCTCTACCGGGTGCTGCGGCACGGCAACCCGGCGCCGTTCGCGGCGTACCTGAAGCTGGGCGAGGTGGCGGTGGTGAGCTCATCGCCCGAGCGCTTCCTGTCGGTCGACCGCGACCGCAGCGTGCAGGCGCGTCCGATCAAGGGCACGGCCCCGCGCTCGCCGAACCCCGCCCGCGACGAGGCGCTGCGCAACGAGCTGTTGGGAGACGAAAAGACGTTTGCCGAGCACCTGATGATCGTGGACCTGCTGCGCAACGACCTCGGGCGCGTGTGCGAGGTGGACAGCGTGCGCGTGTCTGAGTTCATGGCCGGCGAGCGCTACCGCACGGTGCACCAGCTGACCTCGACGATCACGGGCGTGCTCGCCGCCAATCGCACGCCGGTGGACTGCGTGCGCGCGTGCTTCCCCGGCGGCTCGATGACGGGCGCGCCGAAGCTGCGCACGATGGAGATCATCGACGACGTCGAGCGTGTCGCGCGCGGCGTGTACTCGGGCGCGCTCGGCTACTTCGGGCTGGACGGCAGCGTAGATCTGAGCATCGTGATCCGCACGATCGTGCTGCGCCGGGGTCTGACGACGATCGGCGCGGGCGGCGCGATCGTGATGCAGTCGGACCCCGCGGAGGAGTTCGACGAGCTGCTGCTGAAGGCGCGCGCGCCGATGTCCGCGATTGCCCAGGCGGTCACCGGCAGCGCCGCGCCGGACGCGTGGACGGTCGAGCTCGAGCCCGCCTACGAGATCGCGGGGGCGCCATGAGCGACCGTACGGCGACGAGCGAGGCGGCGCCGATGAGCAAAGCCGCGCCCGCGGCGTCGCGGGAGTGGCGGGTGCGCCGCGCCGAGCGCGACGACGTGGAGGCTGTGGCGGCGGCGGTGCGTGAGCTGCTGGCCGAGCTCGACGGCACGCCGTCCGCCCTGCCCGCGATGCAGGCGGCGGCGCGCACGCTGATCGACAGCCCGTGGGCGGGGACGGTGCTCGTCGCGGAGGCCGAGGGCGAGCTCGTTGGGGTGCTCGGCGCGAGCTGGCAGATGGCGATTCACGTGCCGGGCAGCTACGCGCTGATCCAGGATCTGTGGGTGCGCCCCGGCTGGCGCGACCGGGCGGTCGGCAGCGGCCTGCTCGAGGCGCTGTTCGAACTGGCGCGCGAAAGGCGCTTCGAGCGCGTGGAGGTCGGGCTGCCGCGCGAGAGCTTCGCTCGTTTCGGGGCGACGGAGGCCTTCTACCTGGGCAACGGCTTCACGCCGAACGGCCCGCGGATGCGGCGGCTGCTGTCGTGAGCGGGATGCTGATGATCGAGCAGCGCGAGGGTACCGCCGCCGTCCAGCCATGGCTGCTGAGCCGAGCGGGAGCGAGGCTGCAGGGCCACGACCACGACAGGCGCCTGTCGGAGCTGCGCGCGGGGCTGACGCGCCACCCGGCGGTGCGCTCGGCGAGCGCGCAGGCGAGCGCCGAGCAGGTCGAGCGGACGCTGAGCGCGCTGCACGAGCCCGACTACCTGCGCGCGCTGGCGCTGCTCGAGTCCGACGAGCCCGTCCTGATGGCGCAGTTCGCGGCGCCGGGCATGGAGCCGGACACGCCCGTGTGCGCGAGCGTCGCGAGGGCCGCGTACGAGGGCGTGCGCACGGCGATCGCGGCGGCGGGGGCGATCGTGGACGGCGAGCGCTTCGCCTACGCCCTGTGCCGCCCGCCGGGCCACCACGCCGGGCCGGGCTGGCTCGGCGGCTGCTGCTACCTGAACAACGCGGCTGCGGCCGCGCACACGCTGCGCGCGGGCGGCGTGGGACCGGTCGCGATCCTCGACCTCGACATCCACTACCCGAACGGCACCGCGGCGATCGCCGCGCGCATGACGGACACGAGCCTTTACTCGCTGCACTCGTGGCCGGTGGTGAACGTCCCGTCGCAGTCGGCGCGTCCGTGCACGGAGCGCGAGCGGGTGGTCGAGTTCGCGCGGGCGCCAAGCGAGGAGCAGTACCTCGGCGCGGTGGCCGACTCGATCGACGCGCTGTCGGCCTCCGCGGGGGTGCTCGTGCTGTCGCTCGGATACGACACGGTCGCGGGGGACCCGCACGGCTGCTGGAGCTTCTCGCCGCAGGTGTTCCTGGAGATCGGGGGTCTGCTGGCGGCGTCGGGGCTCCCCGTGTGCGTCGTCCAGGAGGGCGGCTACGCGCTGGACTCGCTGGCCGCGTGCGGTTACGCGTTCGCGAGCGGCCTGCTCGGGGACGCCGACGCGAGCGGCCAGCCCGAGGGCGAGACGACCGGCGCGGCGAGATGACCGGCCTGGATCCGTACCGCCGGCGCCTGGACGCGCTCGACGAGGAGATCGCGCGGCTGCTGGGCGCCCGCTTCGAGGTCTGTCGCGAGATCGCGCTGCACAAGCGCGCGCACGGCATCCCGATGATGCAGCCGGGCCGCGTCGCCGAGGTGCGGGCGCGCTACCGGGCGCGCGGCGCCGAATGCGCCCTGCCCCCGGACTTCACGAGCGCGCTGTTCGAGCTGCTGATTGCGGCTACGTGCAAGATGGAGGACGAACTGATCGGCTCGCTGCCGGACGACGAGCTGATCGAGGCGCCGTGGGCCGATCCCGGCGGGCGCGCGGCATGAGCCACCCGACGTTCATCACGCTGGGGCCGGCGGGCACGTGCCACGAGGCGGCGCTGAAGCGCTACCTGGAGTTCCAGGGGATCTCCTCGGCGGAGATCCTGCTGAGGGAAGACCTGCTGGCGGCGATCGACCTGGTGCGCGAGCGCGAGGACACGTTCCTGGTGCAGTGCAGCGCCCACCTGCAGGTCCATCTCGTCACCGAGCGACACCACCGCGAGGTGTTCGTGGTGGACACGTTCATCTATCCGACGAAGGAGCTCGCGCTGCTGGTGCGCACGGACGTCGAGCGCCCGACGAGCCTCGGCATCGTCAACGCCACCCGCGGCTACATCGACCTGACGCGCTTCGAGCGGATCGTCGACGAGCCGTCCAAGCCGGTCGTCGCGCGCCACCTGCTGGCCGGCGACTACGACGCGGGCCTGACCCACCTGCACCACGCCTGCGAACACCCGGAGCTGCTGCGCGTGGAGGAGGTCTACGGGGCGGTGGACACGACGTGGGTGGTGTACGGCAAACGCAAGCGCTTCCGCGGTGAGGTCATCGGCATGCGCGCCCCGTGGCTTTTCACGGGCGACCCGGAGCCCGAGCTAGCCGCCGCCGGGTAGCCGGTAGGCGACGATTTCGGGGGTCTGGCCGTTTTCGACGGCGATGCCGGCGGGGGCGACGACGGTGTCGCCGGAGACCGACACGCCCGTGTTCGTGCCGGCCGGCAGCTTGCTTTCCCAGGCGACGCTCCCGTTGCTCGCGTCGAGCGCGTACAGCTGCCCGGTGAAGGCGGTGACGAACACGAGGTCGTTGACGGCGGTGGTGGCCCCGAACGCCGCGGAGGGGAGCTTGTGAACCCACTTGACGGCGCCGGTGGCGGCTTCGAGCGCGACCACTTCCCCTTCCATGGGGCTGCGTTCTTCGGTTTCGGTCTGCGAGGTGATCGTGACCGAGTGGTTGACGACGGGCACGAACACGGTCGACCCGTTCGTGGCCATCGGCGCGATCACCCCGCCGAGCAGCCCGGGGTAGACGGTCTCCGGCAGCGTCAGCTTGGAGTATTCGTGTTTCATCGCGTAGATGCCATCGTTGTCGTGGCCGTTGTGGGTGCCCACGGAGCGCTTCCAGAGCAGCCTGCCGGTCTGAGCGTCGAGGGCGATGACGAAGCCGGCCTTGCCGGCCGCGATCACGACCTGCCTGCCGCCGATGTTCGCGAGGATCGGCGGGTCCTGAAGGTCCCGGTCGTACAGGTCGTGGGGCGTCAGCTGGTAGTACCACTGCACCTGGCCGGTGCTCGCGTTGAGCTTGACGATGGAGTTGGTGTACAGGTCGGGCCCCGGCCTGCTCGACCCCCAGGGAAACTGATTGGTGCCGGGGAACGGCCCCGGGTTGCCGGTCCCTATGTACATGGACCCATGTTCGTCGAACGCGGGCGCATACCACAGGCCGCCGCCGGTGTTGATGTCGACGTTTTCGGGCGACCACAGGTTTTCGGGGGCGGTGTCGAAGTGCCACAGCTTCCTGCCGGTCTTCGCTTCCAGCGCCCACAGGATGCCGACGCCTTCGCCCTTGTAGAACTGGGTCGTGTTCCCGGGCACGGTGGAGACGTAGACGATGCCGTCGTGGTAGCCGGGTGACATGTCGATGCCCTCGTGTTCGTTGCGCGCGAGCGTCACCGACCACAGCTGTTCGCCGGTCTTCTCGTCGAGCGCGAAGGCGGCGTTGGTGGTCGCGCCGTACACGCGTCCACCCTCGACGACTAGCCCGTTGGGCCCCTGGTCGGGCGATTCGTAGGTCTTGGTCCAGATCACCTTGCCGGTCTTCTCGTCGATCGCCTGAACGTTGGACTCGAGGTCCTGAGAGAAGATCACGCCATTGCTGACGATCGGCGCGGAGGAGTAGCTGCCGTACTCGCTTTTGGTGGTGATCGGCAACGTCCACGCGGTTTCGAGCTTCGACACGTTCGCGCTGTCGATCGGGCCGCCGACGAAGCGCGTGTTGGACGTGTTGACGTTCGGGTAGCCCGAGCCGGTCAGCAGCGAGCTGTCCGGCGAGGAGGACGAGCTCGTCGACAACAGCGCGATGACCGCCGCGACGACAAGGACGAGCACGGCCACGGCGAGCCATCCGGCCCTGGGGATCCTGCCGAGGAGGTCTGGCCCGCCGCCGAGGAAGCTCCCACCCCCGCCCGCCCCGGGCGAGCGCCCGGCGCCGCCCTTCTGGGCGCGGCGCGCCTGCGCGCGGCGGACCTGGCGTGAGCGGGAGGGTGACATCGAGCGTCGGAGCTGGAAGTTGGCACGGCAAGCACCCCCGCGACCGGGAGCGAATCGATGCCGCGACGCTAGCCGATGCTCCGACGCCGCGTCAAGAATCCGAACAGTTTGTTTCTCTCTTCTTCGCCGTTCGGCTGCGCCCGACCCGGCATCCCTGCCGCACCCTTGAAACTCTAGTGTTTCTGATTGTCAGAGCTGCTATATCGAACTATGGTCTGTTTATCAGACGTGGAACTTCCGATACATCGGTAGTTTATCCGGGACAAGACAGGGACAAGATGCCAATGCCCAGAACGAGTTCAGCAACAGCCAAAGCCGCCAGCAACGGGCAGGAGCCCGCCTGGTCGATCCCGAGCCTGCGCGAGCCGCGCTACTCGCAGTCGCTGGAGCGCGGCCTCGCGATCCTCGGCTGCTTCACGCCCAAGCGTCCGGTGCTGGGGATCGCCGATATCGCGGACGAGCTCGGCATGAGTCGCTCGACGACGCACCGCTATGTGATCACGCTCGTCGCGCTGGGGTATCTGGAGCAGGGCGCGTCGCGCAAGTACCGGCTGGGGTTGCGTGTGACGGACCTGGGGATGTCGGCGTTGAACTCGACGGGGCTACGTGAGCACGCGCACCCGTATCTGGAGGAGCTGCGCCAGCGGACGTCGTACACGACGAGTCTCGGCGTGCTCGACGGCACCGACGTCCTGTATGTGGATCGTGTGCGCAGCTTCCGCCGCGGACGGAACGAGAATGGCCTGGATCTGCACACGGGCTCGCGGCTGCCGGCGTACTGCACGTCGATCGGCAAGCTGCTGCTGGCGAACCTGCCCGAGGGCGAGCAGCGCGAGCTGATCGCCGAGATGAAGCTCACGAAGCGTGGCCCGAACACGATCACGAGCAAGAAAGCGCTGCGTGACGAGCTCGATGAGATCCACGCGGCGGGGTTCGCCGTCGATGACCAGGAGCTCGCCGCGGAGGTGTATGCGATCGCCGTGCCCGTGCGCAACGAGGCCCGCGACGTCGTCGCCGCGGTCAACCTGGCCGCGCACAGCTCGATGATCTCGCTGGAGGAGCTCGTCGACGCGCTCGGCCCGCACCTCATCTCCACCGCCGACCGCATCTCCGCGCGCCTCGGCTATAGACGCGACGACGAGAAGAACTGACCAGTAGCCTTGCGGCCATGCGCCGCCCGCTGGCCCTGCTCTGCCTGCCGCTGACCGCGCTCGCGCTCGCGGGCTGCGGCAGCACGGTTTCGACGTCCGGCTTCAAGGGAACCGAGCAGGAGGTCGCGCAGACGATCGCCAACCTCCAGGCGGACGCGACGGCCGCGGAACAGAGCAAGATCTGCGCCAACGACCTCGCCGCCACGGTCGTGACGCGGCTCGGCGGCGCCAAGGGCTGCGAAGCGGCGATCAAAAGCCAGCTCGCCCAGGTCGACAGCCTCGAAGTCAGCGTCCTGTCCGTCAAGCTCGCCGCAACCGGCACCACGGCGACCGCTCAGGTCAAGAGCATCCACGAAGGCAAGAGCCGCGCCAGCGCCGTCTCGCTGGTCAAGGAAGGCGGCGAGTGGAAGGTGTCAGGGCTGTAGCGAGCGGCCGTATTGGCGCTCGTAGTACCCGCGGTACTCGCCCGAGCGGATCGGCTCCCACCACCAGGCGTTCTCGCGGTACCACGCGACCGTCTGCTCGAGGCCCCCGCTGAAGCGCACGCGCGGGGACCAGCCGAGCGCGCGCACCTTCTCGGAGGACAGCGAGTAGCGCCGGTCGTGCCCGGGCCGGTCGGTGACGTGCTCGATCTGCGACTCCGCCGCTCCCGTCAGCTCGACGATGCGCCGCACGACGGCCATGTTGGCCTCCTCGTCGGGGCCGCCGGCGTTGTAGACCTCGCCCTCGCGGCCGTGCTCGAGCACGTGGCCGATCGCGGCGGCGAAGTCGCTGGCGTGGATCCAGTTGCGCACCTGCATCCCGTCGCCGTACACCGGCAGCGGGTCGCCGTGCAAGGCGTTGAGGATCATCAGCGGGATCAGCTTCTCCGGGTACTGATAAGGGCCGTAGTTGTTGGAGCCGCGGCAAATCAGCGCGGGCAGGCCGTACGTGTGGAAGTAGCTCTGCACGAGCAGGTCGGCGCCGGCCTTCGTGGCCGAGTACGGCGAGGACGGGGCCAGCGGGCTCTCCTCGGTGAACGTTCCCTCTTCGATCGAGCCGTATACCTCGTCGGTGGAGACCTGCACGTAGCGCAGGCCGTGGTGGCGCGCGGCCTCGAGCAGCACGTACGTGCCGAGCGCGTGCGTCGAGACGAACGCATCGGGCTGCGCGATCGAGCGGTCGACGTGCGTCTCGGCGGCAAAGTTGACGATCGCCTCTGGAGAACCTGTCTCGATCGCCCCCGCGACCGCCTCGCGGTCCTCGATCGCGCCGCGTACGAAGCGAAAGCGCGCATCCTCGACGAGGTCGTGGAAGTTCTCCTCGCGCCCGGCGTACGTGAGCTTGTCGAGCACCGTGACCTCGTCGCCGTGCTCGCGCAGGCGCTGGCGCGCGAACGTCGAGCCGATGAACCCGGCACCGCCGCAGACGAGCAGTCTCATGCGCGGATCATCCCATCCAGCCGCGCGAGGCGCGGTCGCCTCGCCCGAGAGTTCCATCCCAGGTGCGCGGTTGGATGGCGTACATGACCGCCACAACACACCCGCCCAGCGCCTTCCCCGGCTAGCATGAGTCCATGGCCAGCGTCGTCCATCCTCGCGTCGTCCATCCTCGCGTCGAGACCTGGGAATTCGAGGCGCTCCAGGAAAACGCGGGCTGGAGCATGGACATGGAGCTCATCCTCGGTGAGGCCGTCCTAGTGCCTCCGATCGGAGACCGTGCGGCCTCGACGCAGGGGGAGCTCTACCTGTCCCTGCGCCGCTGGCAGGAGGACTGGGGCGACGGCGGCGTCGTACTGCAGGACGTATTCGTCGCGCTTCCCGGAGGGAGCCGCCTGGCGCCTGACATCTCCTGGTGGAGCACCGAGCGCCGTCCGTCCGCGCCGCCGGGCGCACTGCAGTGGCGCATGAGGCAGACCGTCCCCGATCTCGTTGTCGAGGTGCTCTCGCCGAGTACCCGCGCAAACGACCTCGGCGTCAAGCGCGACCTGTACATGCGCTCGGACGTGCGCGAGCTGTGGCTCGTGGACCCCGATGCGCGTACCGTCACGCGGGTGCGTCCCGGCATCGCTCCCGATGAGGTGCTCGGCGGGGGGACGACGCTGCGCAGCGAGCTGCTGGAGGGGTTCGCGCTGGAGGTCGAGCACATGTTCCCGTTTCCGCCGAGCGCGACCGGCGAAGGCTGCTGATCGCGCGGCGATCGGCCGTCATGCCTCAGGTACGGACGATCCCAGCTCGCGCCGCCAGGTAGCCGGCGAGCCCGTCCTGGTCAAGAGCGCGTGATCCCCCCGCGCGCCGCCAGGTAGCCCGCGAGTCCGTCCTGCCACGGCGGCAGCGGGATCACGTCCTCACGCTCTGACTCGAGCACCGACCACGCGGGGCGGGGCGCCGGGCGCGCCATCTGCTCGGTAGTCGCCTCCTCCACACGGCAGCTAACCTCCGCCTGGCGGAAGACCTCGACGGCGAAGCCGTTCCACGAGACGTGGCCGGCGCCCGCCAGGTGCACGATGCCGGCGACGCCGCGCTCGAGCAGCCCGAGCAGCGCGGGGGCGAGATGGCCGGTCCACGTCGGACAGCCGACCTGGTCGGTGACGACCTGCACCGCATCGCGTTCGCCGGCGAGACCCAGCATGGTGTCGGCGAAGTTGCGACCGCCGATCCCGAACAGCCACGCGCTGCGCACGACCGCGTGACGCGGTGAGGCGCCAAGCACCTCGCGCTCGCCCGCGAGCTTCGTCTGGCCATACACCGATCGCGGCCCCGTCGGATCGGACTCCACGTACGCGCGCGGCGCGCCGCGGGAATCTACGAACGCCTCCCCACTGAACACATAATCGGTGGACACATGCAGCAGCGGCACGCGTTCCCAGGCGGCGGCCAGCGCCAGGTTCCGCGGCCCGTCGGCGTTGACCGCGTGCGCCTGCTCGCGGTGGCTCTCGGCGCCGTCCACGTCGGTCCACGCGGCGCAGTTGAGCACCGCCTCGGGACGGATGCGCGCGAACGCGTCTTCCACCGCCCGGGGGTCGGTGATGTCCAGCTCCGGGAGATCCACCCCCACCAGCTCATGGCCGGCACGCTCCCCAGCCCGCAGCACGTCCAGGCCGAGCATCCCGGCGGCGCCTGTCACGAGCAGCCTCACAGGATCGAGATGTCGGAGTTGTCGCCGACCATGAAGCGGTACGCGCGCGGCTGGCGGTCGCCGCGGCGCACGGTGACGTTGCGCCCGAGCAGCGAGGACTCCATGCGCCCGTCGAGGTCTGACACGGTGCAGCCGGCGAGCAGGATCGAGTGCTCGACCTCCGAGCCGGAGATCGTGCAGCGCTCGCCGA
>JBKQHH010000120.1:0-8455 GCA_052148875.1 Solirubrobacteraceae bacterium | reverse complement strand
GGGTCCGACCTCCAGGAGCTCAACCTCGTGATCAAGGCCGACGTCGCCGGCTCGCTGGAGGCGATCGAGGACGAGATCGCCAAGCTGCCCCAGCAGGAGGTGAAGGTCAACATCATCCACCGCGGCGTCGGCGGGATCAACGAGTCCGACGTGATGCTCGCGGCCGCCTCGGAGGGCGTCATCCTGGCCTTCAACGTGCGCCCAGTCGGAGACGCCCGTCACGTGGCCGACCGCGAGGGCGTGGAGATCCGCGCCTACGCGGTGATCTACAGGGCGATCGAGGAGCTGCGCGCTGCCATGCAGGGCATGCTCGAGCCGGCCGAGGTCGAGACCTCGCTCGGCCAGGCCGAGGTGCGCCAGCTGTTCCGCGCCTCGCGGATCGGGACGATCGCCGGGTCCTTCGTCACGGAGGGCAAGGTCACGCGCGGCGCAAGGGTGCGCGTGGTGCGCGAGGGCACGGTCATCTACGACACGACGATCGAGAGCCTGCGGCGCTTCAACGACGACGTACGCGAGGTCGCCGCGGGCTTCGAGTGCGGCATCGTGGTGAGCAACTTCCAGGACCTGCACGAGGGCGACGTGCTCGAGACCTACGAGACACGCCAGGTCGAGCGCGAGCTATCGGTCTAAGTCACACCTCAGGAGCGTTGCAGGGACCGAGACTGCGGCGGGGAATTGGAGGGGTAGGATGAGCACAGGAAGGATGCGCCGGGTCGATGAGGCGATCCGGCAGGTGCTGGGCGATGCCGTGGCAGGGGACCTCAAGGACCCGAGAGTGGGATTTGTAACCGTGACCGACGTGAGAACCAGCCCAGACCTGCGCCATGCACGTGTATACGTGAGTGTTCTCGGCGCCGACGGCGGCGTTTCGCAGCCGTCAGAGCGCGAGATGACGCTCGATGGGCTGCGCAGCGCCCAGGGCTTCCTGCAGGCGCGCGTCGCCGGCGAGCTGCGCCTCAAGCGCACGCCCGCGCTCGAGTTCTTCTACGACGACACGACCGACCGGGCGCTGCGCGTCGAGGAGCTGATCGCGGAGTCTCCCGCGAAGTCCCCGGCGCAGTCCCCGGAGGGGGAGGGGCAGCGGGAGGAGGTCGAGAGCCCGTGAGCGAGATCCCTCCGGTCGCCGAGACGCGCGAGCTGGTGCTCGCGCGGCTGCGTGAGGACGCGCGCTTCGTGCTCGCGGCCCACGAGAACCCCGACGGCGACGCGCTGGGCTCGCTCGTGGCGATGCACGGGCTGCTGCGGGCGCTGGGCAAGGACTCCGCGATGTTCATCTCGCCCGACGACCTGCCGCTGCCGCGCGAGTATCGGTTCTTCTCGCTCGACGGCCTGATCCGGCTGCCGCCGGCGGACATCGCGCAGCGCACGGTGGTGTTCCTCGACTGCGGCAACATCGACCGCAACTCGGCGAGCGTGCTGCGCGACGGCGCGCACCTGCTGAACATCGATCATCACCACGACAACACGCGCTTCGGCACGCTCAACCACGTCGTGCCCGAGGCCTCGTGCACGGCGGAGATCGTGTGGGACCTGATGCACGGGCTCGGCGTGCGTCCGACGCCGCCGGTCGCCGAGGCGCTGTACATCGGGCTGATCACCGACACCGGGCGCTTCATGTACGAGAACACGGGGCCGCGCGCGCACGTGATGGCCGCCGAGCTGATCGAAGCGGGCGTGGACGTCCCGGGCGTGTACCGCAGGCTGTACGAGGGCGTGCCGCTGGGCAAGCTCACGCTGCTCGCGCTCGCGCTCGCGCAGCTGCAGCGCTACGACGCCGGCGAGCTCGCGATCGCGACGCTCAGCGCCGAGGACTTCGACCGCGCCGATGCGGAGGAGAGCTACTCGGAGGGCATCATCGATCAGCTGCGCGCGCTGGAGGGGACGAAGGTCGCGGTGCTCGTGCGCGAGCTCTCGAGCGGCGAGCGCAAGGGCCAGCACAAAGTCTCCCTGCGCGCGACCGACGACGACGTCGACGTCTCGATCATCGCCCGCGCCCAGGGCGGCGGCGGCCACCGCCGCGCGGCCGGCTTCTCGACGGGACTCGAGCCGGAGGAGCTGATCGTGTTCCTGCGCGAGGCGATCGCCGCGCAGCTGCACCCATCCTCAGACGGGCACGCCGCCGCCACGCTCGCCTGAGCGGACGCGGCGGCGAGCGTGGGCGGGAGCGGTGCACGATGGACGGCGTACTGCTGATAGACAAGCCGGCCGGGATCAGCTCCCACGACGTCGTCGCGGCCGTGCGACGCTCGCTCGGCGGTGCGCGCACCGGGCACGCGGGCACGCTCGACCCGTTCGCGACGGGCCTGCTGCTCGTACTCGTCGGCAGGGCCACCAAGGCACAGAACGCGCTGATGGCGCTGCCCAAGCGCTACGAGACGGTGGTCCAGCTGGGGGCGCTCTCCAGCACCGGCGACACCGAGGGGGAGATCACGCACACCGGGCGGCTGCCGCCCGATCCGCCCGCGCTGCCGACCGGCGAGCTGCGCCAGCGCCCGCCGATCTACTCGGCCGCGAAGATCGGCGGCGAGCGCGCGTACAAGCGCGCGCGCCGGGGCGAGAGCTTCGAGATGCCCGAGCGGATCGTCACCGTCCACCGCTTCGAGCAGCTGTGGCGCGATCCCGACGCGCCGGCCGGCATCGCCCTGCCGGGCGAGCCCCCGCGCGCCGCCTTTGCGATCGAATGCGGGTCCGGGACGTACGTGCGCTCGCTGATCGCCGATCTCGGCGATGCCTACTGCCTCGAGCTCAGGCGCACGGCGATCGGGCCGTTCGAGGTGCGCGACGCCCTCGCCCTGCCGCCACGCGGACAGCCGTGGCGCGATCCGCCGCTGATTCCCGTTGAGCAGGCGCTCGGGGTGATCTC
Source organism: Solirubrobacteraceae bacterium (assembly GCA_052148875.1). Lineage (GTDB taxonomy): Bacteria > Actinomycetota > Thermoleophilia > Solirubrobacterales > Solirubrobacteraceae > Palsa-744. Next base: position 5,592 of record JBKQHH010000120.1, on the reverse strand, counting down.
CAAATAGGCTTTGCGCCGTGAAGGTCACTCGCCTGCCCGACGTGGAGCGCGGAATCGAGCGCAGCGTCGCGGTGGGCACGTTCGACGGGGTGCACGTGGGCCACCGCGAGGTGATCAAGGGCGCGGACAGCGTGCTCACGTTCGACCCGCACCCCGTGTCCGTGGTCTCCCCGCAGCACACGCCCAAGCTGCTGACCACGCTCGAGCGCAAGGCCGAGCTCGTGGCCTCGCTCGGCGTGCGCGAGCTGATCGTGATTCCCTTCGACCGCGAGTTCGCCAGTCGCTCCGCCGGCGAGTTCATCGACGACGTGCTCGTCGGCGCGCTCGGCGCCAGGCAGGTGGCGATCGGGGAGAACTTCCGCTTCGGCCACAAGGCCCAGGGGGACCCGCCGCTGCTGTCAGCCGACGAGCGCTTCGCGACGATCGTGCACCCGCTGCTGGAGGTCGACGGCGAGATCGTCTCCTCCAGCCACATCCGCGGGCTGGTGCTCGCCGGCGAGGTCGCCGAGGCCGACCGGCTGCTGGGCGCGAGCTTCGAGCTGCGCGGGGAGGTCGTGCACGGCGACCAGCGCGGGCGCGAGCTCGGCTTCCCCACCGCCAACCTCATTCCCGACGAGGCGCTCGCGTGCCCCGGCCACGGCGTGTACGCGTGCCTGGCCGAGAGCGAGGCGCTGGGAACCCTGCCGGCGGCCGTGAGCATCGGCGTGCGCCCGACGTTCAACACCGGACGCGGAGAGCTGATCGAGGCCTACATCCTGGACTTCGACGGCGACCTGTACGGCAGTCGGCTGCGCCTGCGCTTCCTCGAGCGCCTGCGCGGCGAGCGGCGCTTCGAGGACCCCGCGGCGCTGATCGAGCAGATGCACCGCGACGTGCAGCGCGCGCGCGTGCTCGCGGCGGCCAGCTAGCGCGCTAGCTGGCCCAGGCGTGTCGGCGCAGGACGTAAGATCGTGCGTGCCTGGTCGGTCCACAAAGGGACAAAGGAGGCGGTGTGACTGGAGTACGAGGCGGAGCTTGGGTCCTGAGCCGGCCGCGCGCGCTCACGCTCGCGCTTGCCGGGAGCTGCGCGCTGGCGCTCGCGGTGGGGCTCGCCAGCGCCGCGGCGACGCCGCTCGGCACCTACGGCAACACCTTCCCGATCCCCTCCGAAGAATATGGCTACGGGCTCACGTCCGGCCCGGACGGCAACGTCTGGTTCGCCGATCCCGGCGGGACAGGAACAGTGTCAGAGATCGGTGTGATCAGCCCCAGCGGGACGGTCACCGAGTTCGAGCTCCCGAGCGGCGGCGTGACCCGCAGCATCGCCACCGGCCCCGAAGGTGACATCTGGTTTACGGACGAAGGCACCAAGAAGATCGGGCGCCTCGTCCCCTGCTCGTCGCTGTCGTGCACGCCGACCATCACGGAGTTCAGCGCCGGCCTGAACCCAGGCGCCAGTCCCTTCTGGATTGCGCTCGGACCGAACGGGAACATGTGGTTCACCGACCACGGCACCACCAAGGCGGTCGGCGAGGTCAGCCCGACTGGCGAAATAAACGAGTTCTCGCTCGAACTCGGCGTGGAACCGAACTTCATCACCGCAGGTCCGGACGGGGACGTCTGGTTCACCGACGTCGGCAGCACCCACGAGATCGTGCGCCTCGTTCCCTGCTCGCTGCCGTGCACGCCTACGATTACAAAGTTCGGCAAAGCCAATGGACTCGACTCAGGCGGCCTGCCGGAGCTCATCGTCGCGGGCTCGGACGGCAACCTGTGGTTCACCGACCAGGGCAGCCCGCCGGCAATCGGTCGAATCACGACCGCCGGGGTCATCACCGAGTTCGGCGAAAGCGACGGCCTGGAGAAAGAAGCCACGCCGGGGTTCATCGCGCCCGGCCCCGAAGGAGATGTCTGGTTCACCGACGATGGCAAACCCAAAGCGCTCGGGCGGATCACGAACGTCGGCGCAATCACCGAGTTCGCCGTCAAATCCGAAAAAGAACTCCCCGACGGAATCGTGGCGGGTCCGGACGGCGATATGTGGTTCGGCAACCAGAACAACATTTCCGGCAAACACATCGGCTACGGCATCGGCCTGATCGGCACGGGCGCCCCCGCTGCCTCGATCGCCGCGCCGGTCGTGGCCGGCTCCGGCCAGCAGGGCACTCAGCAGGCGTGCGAGGGCGACCGCTGGTCGGACTTCGATGCCCAGCAGCCGCTCGTGAGCGCGTTCTCCTACGACGGCTACCAGTGGCTGAGCGACGGCTCGCCGATCGCGGGCGCCACCGGGCAGACGTTCACGCCGGGCTCGGCCTACGTCGGGCACGCGCTGTCTTGCCGGGTCACCGTCACCTACCTGCTCTCGAACGTGACCGCAGAACCGCTGCCGCTGCTCACCGCGTCGGCGACCAGCGGCTCGCTCGCCGTGATCGCGCAGAACAGCGGTCCCACGGGCGCCACCGGCCCCGCCGGCGCCACCGGCCCCGCCGGCGCGACGGGCGCGACCGGGCCGGCCGGCCCGAAGGGCGCGGCCGGGCAGGTCGATCTCGTCACGTGCACGACCTCGACCAAGACCGTCAACCACAAACCGAAGAAAGTCACCAGGTGCACGTCCAGGCAGGTTTCGAGCCCTGCCACGTTCACGTCCGACAGCGAGGTGCGCGCGTCGCTCGGGCGGCGGGGGTTCGTGTACGCGACCGGCACGGTCAGCGGCGGGCGCGTGCTGCTGCGCGCGACGCGCGCCCTGGCGGCGGGTCGCTACACGCTGACGCTCGTCAGCGGCCGCGGCAGGCATGCGCGCGTGCGGCGGATGGCCGTCGAGCTGTCCTAGCCGCCGCCTGTGGCGCCCGGACGCGCGGCCGGCGTCTGCTACGGTGCCTCGGCTATGGCAGCGATCACATCTGAGCGCAAGCGCGAGCTCGCCGCGCAGTTCGGCTCCGGCGAGCAGGACACGGGCAACACCAAGGTCCAGGTCGCGCTGCTGACCGAGCGCATCAACCATCTGACCGAGCACCTGCGCGCGCAGGGCAAAGACCACAGCTCGCGCCGCGGCCTGCTGATGCTCGTCGGGCGCCGTCGGCGCTTCCTGGACTACCTGCAGCGCCACGACCTCGAGGGCTACCGCGCGCTGATCAAAGAGCTCGGCCTGCGAAAGTAGGCGCGATGGCGGTGATCGCTCCCGGCACGCCCGCGCCGAGCTTCGAGCTCGCCCGCGCGGACGGCGAGAGCTTCACAGAGCAGGACCTGCAGGGCCGCACGAGCGTGCTCGTGTTCTATCCGTTCGCGTTCAGCCCCGTGTGCACCGACCAGCTGCAGCTGTACGAGGAGGTGCGCGGGGAGCTCGCCGCGCGCGGGGACGCGCTGTACGGCGTCTCCTGCGACTCGACCTGGGCGCAGAGCGCGTTCAAGGACAAGCTCGGCGTCGGCAGCGAGCAGCTCTCGGACTTCGAGCCCAAGGGCGCCGCCTGCGCCGCCTTCGGCGTGCTCCATGCTGGCGGCTTCCCCGAGCGCGCCCTGGTGATCACCGGTCCGGACGGGGTCGTGCGCTGGAGCCACCAGGCCGCCTCGCCCGGCGAGCTGCCGGGCGTCGAGCTGCTGCGCGAGGGCTTGGCCGCAGCCGCCGCATAGCTCGCGCTGCGGCAAATTGCGCGGTCGCGCGCGCCCGGCGTCCCCGGGCGGGGCGCGCACTTCGCTAAGCTCCGTCCGTTCGGGAAAAGAGAAAAAAGAAACGGACCGCCGACCGACGGGCGGAACAGGAAGGCAGTGAATATGAGTAGTGATGCCGTTACACGGGTCTCCGTGGAGATCGCCGGTAGCGAGATCTCGTTCGAGACCGGCAGAATGGCCAAGCAGGCCTCCGGTGCAGTCGTCGTCCGCCAGGGCGACACGATGGTGCTCGCGACGGCCGTCGCCGGCTCCCTGCGCGACGTCGACTTCCTCCCGCTGACGGTGGACGTCGAGGAGCGCATGTACGCCGCCGGGAAAATCCCCGGCTCGTTCTTCAAGCGCGAGGGTCGCCCCGGTGAGAAGGGCACGCTGACCGCGCGCATGATCGACCGCCCGATCCGGCCGCTGTTCCCGAAGGACTGGCGCTACGACACGCAGCTGGTGGCGATCCCGCTTTCGATCGACCACGTCCATCCGTATGACATCCTCGCCATGAACGGCGCGTCCGCCGCGCTGATGATCTCCGACATCCCGCTGCCGACGCCCGTCGGTGCTGTGCGCATCGGCAAGATCGACGGCAACTTCGTCGTCAACCCCAGCGAGGAGGACCTCCTCTCCAGCGACGAGGACGGCGGCTCGGACCTCGACCTGATCGTCGCGGGCACCGAGGAGGCGATCCTGATGGTCGAGGCCGGCGCCAACGAGATCCCCGAGGCGGAGATCCTCGACGCCCTGGACATCGCGCACGCGGCGATCAAGAAGCTGTGCGCGCTGCAGCGCGATCTGGCCGCGAAAGTCGGCAAGGAGAAGAAAGTCTTCGAGGCGATCCAGGTCGACCCGGCGGTGCTCGAGCAGATCCGCGCCTCGCATGGGGCCGCGCTCGACGCGGCCACGCAGGTCGTGGACAAGCTCGAACGCCAGGACGCGACCAAGGAGGTCGAGGAGGCGATCCTCGAGCACCACGCGCCGCCCGCCGGGGACGGCGCTTCCGAGAGCGAACTCGCGCACGCCAAGGAGCGTCGTGCGGCGGTCCAGCTCGCGTTCGACAAGCTCGAGAAGGCGATCATCCGCGAGCGCATCGCCGTCCACAAGATGCGCCCCGACGGGCGCTCGGAGAACGAGATCCGCGACATCTCGATCGAAGTCGGCGTCACGCCGCGCACGCATGGCTCGGCGCTGTTCACGCGCGGGCAGACGCAGGCGCTGAGCGTCGTGGCGATGGGCACCCTCAAGGAGGAGATGCGCATCGACACGCTCGGCCTGGAAACGAAAAAGTACTACTGGCACCACTACAACTTCCCGCCGTTCTCGGTCGGGGAGGCGGGCCGCATGGGCGGCGTCAAGCGCCGCGACATCGGCCACGGCGCGCTCGCCGAGCGCGCGCTCACGCCGATGGTGCCCTCGATCGAGGAGTTCCCCTACTCGATCCGCGTGGTCTCGGACATCCTCGAGTCCAACGGCTCGTCCTCGATGGCATCGGTGTGCGGCTCCTCGCTGTCGCTGATGGACGCCGGCGTGCCGATCAAGCGCCCGGTGGCGGGGATCGCCATGGGCCTGATCAAAGAGGGCGATGACTACATCGTGCTGACCGACATCGCCGGCGTCGAGGACCACCTCGGCGACATGGACTTCAAGGTCGCCGGCACCGAGCGCGGCATCACGGCGCTGCAGATGGACATCAAGATCACGGGCGTCACCTTCGACATCCTGCGCGACGCGCTCGCGCAGGCCAAAGAGGCGCGCACGTTCATCCTCGCCAAGATGGCCGACGTGATCGAGAGCCCGCGCGAGCAGCTCTCACAGTTCGCGCCGCGCATCCAGACGATCCAGATCGACCCCTCGCAGATCGGGCTGCTGATCGGCAAGGGCGGCGAGATGATCCGGGGCCTGTCCGATGAGTACGACTCGCAGATCGACGTCAACGACGACGGCCAGGTGCTGATCTAC
>JBKQHH010000119.1:0-16431 GCA_052148875.1 Solirubrobacteraceae bacterium | reverse complement strand
GCTCGGGGGCGCCGCACGGCGCAACCGTGTCCGGGCCGGGCGCCCCGCCTGCGCCCGCGCCGGCGCGGGGCGTGGGCGGGGCCCCGGCGCCGGCGCCCCGGCACGGCGCGTGGCAGCTGCCGGCGCCCGGCGCGCGCCCATCCGGCGCGCGGCACGCGCTGTGGTGGCCCACGCTGCTGATCGCAGCGATCTTCTGCTGGATCACGTTCCACGCCGAGGGCGGCCTGAACCTGGAATCGATGACCTCGACCGAGATGGCGCTCACGCTCGTGGCGGGCCTGGTGATCGCCGCGAGCGTGCTTCTGGCCCCGCCCGGCAGGCGCGCCTACGGGGTGTGGCCCGTCGGGCTCCTGCTCGCGTTCACGGTCCTGACCGCGCTCTCGATCGTTTGGTCGGTGCAACCCGACATCAGCTGGCAGGAATCCGCACGGATGCTCGCCTACTGCGGCGTGTTCGGCGCCGGGGTGGCGCTCGTGCGCGTCGTGCCCGAGCGCTGGCCCGCGGTCCTCGGCGGGCTGACGCTGGCGGCGGTCGTCGTGTGCGGCTATGCGCTGCTCACGAAGGTGTTTCCGAGCCTGGCGCCGCTGGACACGTTCGCCCGCCTGAACGAACCCTACGGCTACTGGAACGCCGTCGGCCTGACCGCGGCGATGGGCGTGATCTGCTGCATGTGGCTTGGCGCACGCCGCGACGGCCACGCGCTGCTGCGCGCGCTCGCCTACCCGGCGATGGGCCTGCTGCTGCTGACGCTCGTGCTCGCCTACTCGCGCGGGGCCCTGGCGGCGCTTGCGGTCGGCCTGCTGCTGTGGTTCTGCGTGATGCCGCTGCGCCTGCGCGGAGCCGCGCTGCTGATCGTCGGGGCGTGCGGGGCGGTGGCGGTGGCCGCGTGGGACTTCTCCAGGCACGCGCTCAGCTCGGAAGGCGTGCCACTGGCCGAGCGCGCCACCGCGGGGCACCAGCTGGGCGCGCTGGTGGTGGCGATGCTCGCCGCGCTCACGGTCGCGGGGATCGCGATCGGCTTCCTCACCTCACGCCGGGCGCCGTCGGTGCTCGCGCGCCGGCGTGCCGGCGGGGCGCTGCTGGCGGCGATCGTGCTCGTCGCGATCGCATTCGCCGGGGCGCTCGCGCACAGCCAGCGCGGCTTCACCGGGAGCATCTCGCACGACTTCAACGCCCTCACCAACCCGAATGCCAAACCGCCCGCGAACACGCCCGGCCGTCTGACGGCGGTCGCGAGCGAGCGGGCGCGCTACTGGAAGGAGGCCTTCCAGGTCTTCGACGCGCATCCCGTGCTCGGCGCGGGCGCCGGCGGCTATGTGACGGCGCACCTGCGCTACGAAACGCAGACGCTCGAAGTCAGGCACGCGCACGGCTTCCTCGTGCAGACGCTCGCCGATCTCGGCCTCCTCGGCCTGGTCCTCGCGCTCGCGCTGCTGTGCGCGTGGATGGCCGCCGCGCGCCGTCCCACGCATCCGTTGCACCGCGAGCGGGCTCGCTGCACGCCTGAGCGGATCGGCATGCTCAGCATGCTGTGCCTGGTCGTCGTGTTCGGCGCGCACTCGCTGGTCGATTGGACCTGGTACGTGCCTGGCGACGCGTGTGTGGCGCTGCTTTGCGCGGGCTGGCTTGCCGGCCGTGGAGAGCTGGTCCCCTCGGCGGACGAGGCGTCGTCGAGCTCCGCGCCGCCGACGCGGACCGCCGGCGCTCACCGGCCGCACGGTGCGAGGCTGCGACCGAGCTACGCGCGTTCGTGCATCGCCGGCGCCGTGGTCGTGGCCGCGCTGCTGGCGATGTGGTCGCAGTGGCAACCGCAGCGCTCCGAAGAAGCCGTCCAGCAGGCTGAGACGCTGCTCCAGACGCACGACCCGCGCGCGGCGACCGCTGCCGCCAACAGCGCCGTCTCGCGAGATCCGCTGTCGGTGCAGGCGCTGTTCACCCTCGCCAGCGCCCAGCAGGTCTCCGGTCGACCGGCGCTCGCCCGGGCGACGCTCGAACGGGCGGTGCGCCTGCAGCCGTCCAACTGGCAGACGTGGCTGACGCTGGGACGCTATGACCTGGCGAGCGACCCCTCTGCCGCCGTCAAGGAGCTGCAGGCGGCGATCTTCCTCAACCCCGAGTCGATCGCCCCCGAAGCGATCGCCGACGGCCGCCTCGAAGCGATCGCCATCCAGAACGACTACATCCAGGCGCTGCGGGCATCCGAACAGCGGGAATCGGCGCGGCGGGAATCGGCGCGGCGAGCAGCGACGCGACGGGCGGCCACGCGAGGAGCGAGCACGCGGACGGCCGCGCGACGAACAGCTCGGCTCAGAAGCGCGAGCGGATCGCGTGCGCGAGCAAGAGCCGGCGGCGGCCTGGCGGGCCTCCTTGGCCTGCTACGCGGATCTCATCGAAGCCGAACTCGCCCATCAACCCGGTGAGCGTCTGGCGACTGTAGAAGCGCAGGTGATCGCCGAGCGGATCGAAGTGCTCGGCGAAGGCGCGCCTGGAGAGCGCCAGGCGCGCGAGCGCGAGCCGCCCGTGCGCCGGCGTGCTCACCAGCAGACGTCCTCCGGAGCGCAGCACGCGGCGCACCTCCGACAGCCACGCGGCGGTGTCGGCGACGTGCTCGATCACCTCTCCAGCCCACACCACGTCGAAGCACGCGTCGGCGAGCTCCCACGAGCCTTCGCCGTCGACGAGACGCAGATCGAGCTCGGGGTGGCGGGCCCGAGCCCGGCGCAGCGGCTCCTCGGCGACGTCCACCGCGACCACGCGCGCGCCGGCACGCGCCAGCTCGGCCGCGAAGCGCCCCTCGCCGCAGCCGACGTCCAGCACGCGCTCGCCCTCCCGCACACGCTCCAGCAGGAAGCGGCTGCGCAGGGCGAAGTCGGACGGCTCGAGACCCTCGGGCACTCGCTGCCAGAGACCTTCGTGGTACGCGCGCGAGGGCATCGCCAGCGAACCATATGGCTCTCGCACGCTGCAGCATGGCTCTCATATCTACCCAAGCGTGGGCAAAGCGATTACTGTTGGCGCCGTGAACGTGCGGGGGGATCGAGTGAGGGTGGACGGCCGGCGGTGAGGGTCGCGTTCGACAGCCGTCCCGTGTCCGATCCGGACGGCGTCGGGCGTTACTCGCGGTGCCTGCTGGCGGCTCTGCGCGACACCGCCGCCGCCCGCGACGAGGTGTTCGAGACGCACCGCCCGTCGGCGCTCGCGCGCTCGCGCGGCGCCGACGTCTTCCACTCGCCGTGGATGGACGGGGCGATGCTGCACAGCCCGTGCCCGACGGTCGTCACGATCCACGATCTCGCCGCGCTCAAGCGCCGCAGCGAGCACCTGCGCGGCGGCCTGCGCCTGCGCCTGCGCCACCTCGCGGTCCAGCGCGCCGCACGCGTGATCGTCCCGACGGAGGCGGTCGCGCGCGACGCGGTCGCGCACCTGCGGATCGCGCGCGAGCAGGTCGTCGTGATCCCCGAGGCCGCCGACGCCGCCATGTACCCGCGCACCCCACAGGCGATCGCCGCCGTAAGGGCGCGCTTCGGGCTACCCGAGCGCTTCCTCGTGTGGGTCGGCGGGCTGCGCCACCCGGACCCCGGCAAGCACGTCGTCAAGCTCGCCGCAGCGCCGCGCGAGCTGCCGCTGGTGCTCGTCGGCTCCACGCGCCCGTGGGCCCACGAGCTCCCCGGCGTGATCCTCACCGGGCAGGTCTCCGACGAGCAGCTCGCCGCCATCTACAGCGCCGCACACGCGCTGATGCTGTCCTCCGCGGATGAGGGCTTCGGCCTGACCGCCGTCGAGGCGCTGGCGTGCGGAACGCCGGTCGCGGCCTGCGACGCGCCCGCCCTGCGCGAGGTCCTCGGCGAGCGCGCCACGTTCGTCGCACCCGGCGACATGGAGGGCCTGATCGCGGCCGCACAGGCCGCGCGGCGCCCGGCGCCGGCGCCGCCCGCGTGGAGCTGGGAGGACGCGGCGCGCGCCACCTGGAGCGTGTACGCGCGCGCGGCGGCCCCCGCCGCGGGACCACGGATGACGGCGGCGCGTCCCGCGGCACGGGCGCTGCGCCGGCGCCCCGCTGGCACGACGGGAATCGACGGCCTCGAGCCTCAGTAGGCGCCCCGCCGCGTGAGCACGGCGGGGATCGTCTTCAGCAGGATCGTCAGATCGAGCGCGAGCGACCAGTCCTCGAGGTAGATGAAGTCGAGGTGCACGAGATCGTCGAAGTCCAGCTCCGATCGCCCTGAGACCTGCCACAGGCCGGTCAGGCCGGGAAGCACCAGATAGCGCTTGCGGTGCCAGTCCTCGAGCATCGCGTAGTCGCGCTCCGGCAGCGGGCGCGGCCCGACGAGCGACATCTCTCCGCGGAGCACGTTCACCAGCTGCGGCAGCTCGTCCAGCGAAAAGCGCCGCAGCAGCTGGCCGACGCGGGTCAGGCGTGGGTCCTCGCGGATCTTGAACAGCGCCCCGGAGGCCTCGTTGAGCTCTTCCAGTTCGGCCTGGAACTCCTCGGCGTCGGTGTGCATCGTGCGGAACTTCAGGCACGCGAACGGACGTTGCCCGATTCCGCGGCGCATCGAGCGGAACACGACCGGCCCGCGCGAGCTCAGGCGCACGGCCAGGGCGATGGCCAGCAGCAACGGGCTGAGCAGCACGAGCAGCAGCGTCGCGCCGACGATGTCGAACGTCCGCTTGAGGGCGAAGTCGACGCCCTCGAACACCGGCGGACCGAGTTCGAACAGCGGCACCGACTGCCCGGGGACGAACTCCGCGCGGTGGATCAGGATCTCCATCGTGGATGGCGCCAGGCGCACGCGCACCCCGCGCCGGTGGCACTGGTCGACGAGCTCCACGGCGTCGTCCTGGGGAAAGTCGGGGTCGGCGATGATCACCTCGTCGATGGGCTCGTCGCTCAGCACACGCTCGAGATCCGCGAGCGAGCCGAGCGAGCGCAGGCCGTTGGCGGGAAGCGGCTTGGGTGAGAGGAACCCGACGACCTCGATCGGAGCGTGGGGCTCGGCCGCGAGCGCGTGCGCGACGTCGGCCAGGTGCCGGCCGCTGCCCACGAGCACCGTGCGGCGCTGGTAGCCGGCGGCGCGCAGGAGGAACGCGGTGAGCCGCTCGTACGCGGCGCGCGCGGAGCCTATGTAGAAGATCGCGAACGCCAGCGAGCTCCAGAACAGGTAGTAGCTGGAGAAGTGTTCGCCGCTGACGACGGCGTAGATCAGCGCCACGAACGCCACCTGGAACAGCGACCCCACGATCCGCGAGAGCCCCGGGCGAAGCGCGCGCTGCGCGTACAGCCCCGAGCGCGCGAACAGAAGCGCGGTCAGCAGGTAAGCGAAGGGCAGGAAATGTTCGGTGGTTTCACGGGAATGCACCGCCTGCACCCGGCCGTGCACCGCTTCCTTGAGCACGAGCGCCGTGAAGATCGCGAGCGCCACGCCCGCGAAGTCGAGCGCCAGCAGCGAGACCACCCGTGCCCCGCGCCACACCGTGGACATGCGCAGCAGGAACGACAGCGCCGGCGGGCGCTTGCGGCGGATGTCGCGATCGGAGCGCTCGGTGCGACGCGACGTCACGGACAGCGTCGATCGCTGTGCGGCGGCCTTCCCGGGCGCGGCGGCGGCCTTCCCGGACGCGGCCGGCGAGCGGGTGCGCGCTCGAGGGGCTGGCGGGGCCGACGGCGTGGACGTTTCCGACAGGCGTGGTCCCATCTCGCTGCTCACAACACCGCAGCCTCGCAGATGGAGCGGTTACACGGCTGGACGACAGGGCCGATGCACCCGTGATCGCTCGGCCGGACGGCGGGGACGGCGCACCCGCGCGGTGCGTCAGCTGGCGCCGCCACCGACCAGGTGCTCGACGCCCGACTGCTCGATCGTGCGCTGCAGTCCGTCCCGCAGCGACACCTCCGGCGACCACCCGAGCAGCTCGCGCGCGAGGGCGATGTTGGGCTTGCGCTGCTTGGGGTCGTCTTCGGGGAGCGCCTCGTACACGATCTCGGCCGTGGAGCCGGTCAGCTCTTTGACGATCTCCGCCAGTTCCAGCAGCGTGAACTCGTCGGGATTGCCGATGTTCACCGGGTGGTGGTGACCGGACTCGGCGAGCGCGATGATCCCGCGGATGAGGTCGCTGACGTAGCAGAAGGAGCGCGTCTGGCTGCCGTCGCCGAACACGGTGATCGGCCGGTTGGCCAGCGCCTGGCGCAGGAACGTCGGGATCGCGCGGCCGTCGTGGGGTCTCATGCGCGACCCGTAGGTATTGAAAATACGAACGATCGAAGTGTCAACCCCCTGCTGGCGGTGGTAGGCCATCGTCAGCGCCTCCGCGTAGCGCTTGGCCTCGTCGTATACGCCGCGCGGGCCGATCGGGTTGACGTGCCCCCAGTAGCTCTCCGACTGCGGGTGTTCGAGCGGATCGCCGTAGACCTCGCTGGTGGAGGCGATCAGGAAGCGGGCGCGCTTGGCCTTGGCCAGCCCGAGCGTGTGGTGCGTGCCGTAGGAGCCGACCTTCAGCGTGTGCAGCGGCAGGCGCAGGTAGTCGATCGGCGAGGCCGGCGAGGCGAGGTGGTAGACGAAGTCGATCGGCTCGTCGATGAAGTACGGCTCGATGATGTCCACGCCCACGTGCATGAAGCGGTCGGGGTCGCGGATGTGCTCGATGTTGGCCAGCGATCCGGTCTCGAAGTTGTCGACGCAGATCACGCGGTTGCCGCGCGCGAGCAGCTCGTCGCACAGATGCGAGCCGAGGAAGCCGGCGCCGCCGGTGACCAGGCAGGTGGACATCGCGGAGAAGCTTAGTGATTCCCGGGACTATCCTTCTCGGACATGGCCGCCACCGAGGAAGAGCACCTGACCGTCGCGCCGATCGTCGGGCCCGCCGATCCGCGCCGCTTCACCGACTCCGGCATCGAGATCGCCGAGCTGTACACGCAGGACGACCTGCCGCAGGACCTCGACCTGGGCGAGCCGGGCGAGTTCCCGTACACGCGCGGGGTGCACCGCGAGATGTACCGCAAGCAGGCGTGGACGATGCGCCAGTACGCGGGCTACGCCTCGGCGAAGGAGTCCAACGAGCGCTACCGCTACCTGCTGTCGAAGGGCTCCACGGGGCTGTCGATGGCGTTCGACCTGCCCACGCAGCTGGGCCTGGACTCCGACAACCCGCGCTGCCTGGGCGAGGTCGGCCGCACGGGCGTGGCGATCGACACGATCGACGACATGCGCACCGCGTTCGACGGCATCCCGCTCGAGGAGGTGTCCACGTCGATGACGATCAACGCCCCCGCCGCGTGCCTGCTGCTGCTGTACGAGCTCGTCGGCGAGGAGCAGGGCGTGCCGAGCGAGAAGCTGCGCGGCACCACGCAGAACGACGTGCTCAAGGAGTACATCGCGCGCGGCAACTACATCTACCCGCCCGAGCCCACCATGCGCCTGACGACCGACCTGTTCGAGTACTGCCACCAGCACGTCCCCCGCTGGAACACGATCTCGATCTCCGGCTATCACTTCCGCGAGAAGGGCTGCTCGGCCGTGCAGGAGGTCGCGTTCACGCTGTCCTCGGGGATCGCGTACGTGCAGGCGGCGATCGACAAGGGCCTGAACGTCGACGAGTTCGCGCCGCGCCTGGCGTTCTTCTTCAACGGCCACAACAACGTCTTCCAGGAGGTCGCCAAGTTCCGCGCCGCGCGGCGCATGTGGGCGCACGTCATGCGCGAGCGCTTCGGCGCCACCAACCCGAAGGCGACGATGCTGCGCTTCCACACGCAGACCGGCGGCGTCACGCTGACCGCCCAGCAGCCCGAGAACAACATCGTGCGCGTTGCCCTGCAGGGCTTCGCCGCCGTGTGCGGCGGCACGCAGTCGCTGCACACCAACGGCTTCGACGAGGCGCTCGCGCTGCCCACCGAGCGCGCGGCGAAAATCGCGCTGCGCACCCAGCAGATCCTCGCGCACGAGTCCGGCGCGACCGACACCGTCGACCCGTTCGCGGGCTCGTACTTCGTCGAGGCGCTCACCGACGAGATCGAAGCGCGCGCCAACGAGCTGATCGCGAAGGTCGACGCCCTCGGCGGCTCGGTTCACGCGATCGAGTTCATCACCGGCGAGATCGACGAGTCCGCGTGGGGCTACCAGGAGCGCTACCGCATCGGCCAGGACGTCGTCGTCGGCGTCAACGCCTTTCAGGAAGACAGCGTCGAGGTTCCCGACCTGCTGCGCGTCGATCCCGAGTCCGAGCGCGAGCAGCTGCAGCGGTTGGAACGATTCAAGTCCGACCGTGATGGTGCGCTGGTCGAGCGCCGCCTCGGCGAGCTGCGCGACGTCGCGCGCGGCAGCGACAACCTGCTCCCGGCGATCCGCCAGGCGCTCAAGGACCGCTGCTCGCTGGGCGAGGTGTGCGGCGCGATGCAGGACGTGTTCGGCAGGTACGCGCCGACGTTCTAGGACTCCTCGACGGTACGCGTAGAGCTCAGGGGGCCGCCACATCGAGCGCGGCGTGGCGCCGAGCCAGCAGCCCTGCGGCGGTGGGCAGCGGCATTCGCGCCATGGCCCTGAAGAACACGACGCCAGCGGCGAGCGTGACGGCCAGGTTGCCCAGCAGCACCGGCACCGAGCCCGGCGTCCAGACGGCCAGGCCGAACCAGATGATCTGCACGAGGAACACGTGGTACGACGCACGACCGAGTTCGACCAGGCCCTTCGACAGCCACCCGTGCTCGCGCGAAGGCAGGCTGCCCATTCCGAGCACGACGATGAAGACTGTGTAGAAGACCGACGCGAAGGCCCAGTTCGAGCCGCCGAAAAGGCCGTTCGAGTTGTCGATCGAGTTGAGCCCCAGATAGGCGGCGCCGACCAGCGCGCCGACCCAGAGCCATCGTGCGGTGAGCAGGCGCCTCGCTGGAATGCGAGCGAGCAAGCCTCCTAGCGCGACGAGGAGCACATATTGCGCGAGACACACCTCGTAGATGTACGGGTGGTCCCTGATCACACCGATACGTCGGGCATACAGATCGAACGTCACGTTGATCGCCAAGCACAGGAGCAGCGTCGCCACCGGCCATCGCTGCAGGCCCCGAAACACGAGCGGAAAGACCAGTGCGAACTGGAAGACGAGCGTGATGAAGTAGTTGCCCGGCCCGGCGATTGGGAGCATCCCCACGAGCAGCCCGCCGGCGATCGTGCGAGCGTGGTCGTGGGCTGTGTGGGTGAGGACCGTCAGGAGCACGCTCGCCGCGAACGCCACCAGAAAGGGGACGTAGATCCTGTCGATACGAGAAGCGAGGTACTGCCGGGAGTAGAGCTCCCGTACCGATCGGCTCCCGCGTCGCTCCAGTGAAGAGGCGGCATTGCGCCCCATCAGGAAGATGAACACTGGGACGGCCTGCCAGATATGGAAGAGCGCGGCTATCGCATAGAGAGTGTTCGTGGATAGCGTGTGCAGGCAGATCACCGACACGATCGCCAAGCCCTTGATGATGTCGATCGCCGATAAGCGGGGTTTGGCGGCGCCTGAGCCCATCGATTGATTCTAAATAGGCGACGGTCCTGGGCCGCGCCGTAGTCGTGCTTACTCCCACACGACCCACATCCACGCCTCCCGGCGCCCCGCTAATGTCTCCATCCGTGCACATTGTCCTCGCCGCATCGCTATACGAAGTCGTCCTCGCGGTTCACGTCATGGCCGTCGTGATCGCCTTCGGCGTGACGTTCGCGTACCCGATCATGTTCGCGGTGGCCGCCCGCCAGGACCCGCGCGGCCTGCCGCTGCTGCACCGCATCGAGTACACGATCGAGCGCATGCTCGTCAATCCCGGCCTGCTGCTGGTGGTCATCGCCGGCGTGTACCTCGCCAGCAAGGGCCACTACTGGAGCGACTTCTTCGTCCAGTGGGGGCTCGGCGCGGTGGTCGTGATCGGAGCGCTGGTCGGGTCCGTGATGATCCCCACGTCCAAACGCGCCGAGCAGATCGCCACGCGCGATCTGGCCGCGGGCGGCGGCGGCGAGACCCGGGTCGAGCTCAGCGACGAGTACCGCGCGCTCGTGCGCCGCCTGACGCGGGTCGGGACGCTGCTGAGCGTGCTCGTGCTGGTCACGATCTTCTTCATGGCCACGCACACCGGCGCGTAGAGATCCGCACGCCGCCCCGCGCCGCCGTCGCGGCGTCGATTCCCCGCGCCGGGCGAGCGCCTGCGAAGCTGGGCGAGCGCTTGCAACAGGTGGCCACGCGCCTTGACTCTTATGTTTTCTTTAGTAGCTTGAATTTCCGATGAATGTCGCCGACCGCCTGGCGGGCCTCCACTTCACCGCGCAGCACGAGGCGTCGCCGGACCTCGACCAGGTGGAGATCACCCAACTGGACCCGTTCCTGCGCAGCGTGCTGTTCACCGACGGAACCGTCAGCCGCGCGCTGGAAGCCCACACGCTCGAAGACGTCGCCGTCGAAGCGGTGGAACAGGCGCCCAGCCCGGCGCCCGAGCGAGTCGCCCGCTACCTGGGCGTGCCGCAGGCCGAGGAGTGCGTGCGCCGGCGGGTGGCCATGAGGATCGGCGGAGCGGGCGTGTCGGTGTGGGCGGAGTCGCATGTCGTGCCGCGCAGGCTGCCGCGGGAGTTTCTCGAGCTGCTCGAAGGCGACCCGCAGGGCATCGGGGGATCGCTCCAGCAGCTCAGGCTGGAGAGCTGGCGGGAGCTCCTGTGGTTCGGCCTGGGCCCGCCGCCGCAGTGGGCGGACGGCGCCACGCCGGGCGCGACCTCGCTCACGCGCGCCTACCGCGTGCTCACACAGGGCGCGCCCGCCCTGTTGATATCCGAGGCGTTCGTCGTCGAGCTGCGCGCCGGCCTCTACCACCTCACGGGCCCGCCCGAGTCGGACGCCGCCACCGCGAACGGCGCGGCGAACGGGTCTGCAGCGGCCAACGCGAACGGGTCTGCAACGGCCAACGGGTCCGCCCAGAGCCGCCCCGGCGCGGTCGCGATCGCCGGGAGCCGGCCGGCCGTCGGCAGCGGCGCATCGCCCTCGCTTTGAGATGGCGGCTGCCGATCGCTGTAACGCGAGCCTGGTAATCGAGCGCGGCATCGACGCCGCCGGGGGGGAGCAGATCGCGTACGTGACGCCGCGGGAGTCGCTCACCTACGATCAGCTGCGCCGGCAGGCGAATCGCATGGGGCACCTGCTCCGCGACCTCGGCGTGCGCCGTGAACAGCGCGTCCTGCTCGTGCTCGACGACACCATCGCCTTCCCCATCGCCTTCCTCGGAGCGCTTCGCATCGGCGCCGTTCCCGTGCCCGTGAGCGTGCGCGAGACCGCGGATAACTTCCGCCATTTCATCGACGACTCCTACGCCGAGGTCGTCGTGTGCGACGCCGACATGCTCCCCACGCTGCACGCCGCGCTGGCGGATCGCGACGTGCGCTTCCTCGCCCGCGGCGCGCACGACGGCGCCGTCGAGCTCGACGGCGCGCTCGCGGCACAGGAGGACGAGCTGGACGTCGTTGCCGCGCACCCCGACGACATGGCGTTCTGGCTGTACACGTCCGGCTCCACCGGCAAGCCCAAGGGCGTCGTCCACCTGCACCACGACATGCAGGTCACCTGCGAGACCTTCGCCCGCCACGTGCTCGCGATGCGCGCCGAGGACCGGATCTTCTCGACGACCAAGCTCTACCACTCATACGGCCTCGGCAACAGCCTCTCCTACCCGCTGCACTACGGCGCCACCGCGATCCTGCTCGACGGCGCGCCCACGCCCGAGCGGCTGCTGTCGACGCTGCGCGAGCTGCGCCCGACCGTCTACCTGTCGGTGCCCGCGCTGTACAGGCAGCTCGTCGCCGAGCGCGACGCAGCGGGGGCGTTCGACTCGGTGCGCCTGTGCATCTCCGCCGCCGAGCCGCTGCCGCTGCGCACGTTCGATCAGTGGCGCGAGCGCTTCGACCTGGAGATCGTCGACGGGATCGGCTCCACCGAGATGTTCACCGCGTACTGCTCCAACGTGCCCGGCCAGGTCGAGCCGGGAACGACCGGGCGCCCCGTTCCCGGCTACGAGCTGCGCCTGACCGACGAGGCGGGCAACGAGCTCGACGGCGCGGCCGAGGGCACCCTGGAGGTGCGCGGGGACTCGTGCGCGGCCTACTACTGGCACCGGCACGAGCAGACCAAGCTGAGCATGCGCGGCGAGTGGCTGCGGACCGGCGACCACTTCCGACGGCGCGAGGACGGCGCGTACGTGTACGAGGGCCGCGCCGACGACATGCTCAAGATCGGCGGCCTGTTCGTGTCGCCGCTGGACATGGAGCGCGTGCTGCTGGAGCACCCCGCCGTCGCCCAGGTCGGCGTCGTCGGCGTCGCCGTCGACGACTACAACCGGCTCGCCGCGTTCGTCAGGTGCAGCGCCGACGCGAGCGCCGACCGCCAGCTCGAAGACGCGCTGCGCACGTGGTGCAAAGAGCGCCTGCGCGACTACGAATACCCGCATCTGATCCGCTTCGTCGACGAGCTCCCGCAGACGCTCAACGGCAAGCCCCGCCGCTTCATGCTCCGCGAGATGATCGAGCGCGAGCTGGCCGAGCGCGAGCCGACCCGCCCGAGCGCGTCGACGTTGCCGGGTGGCGCCCCGCCGGGCGACGGCGATGCGCCGCCCTCGCTCGCGCACACGCTCGAGGGCCTCGCGCAGGAGGAACGCGACGAGGCCGTCATGGAGCTGGTGCTGGCGCAGATATCCGCCGTCCTGGGCGACGGCGCCGTCGGCGCGGCCGATGCGCGACGCGCGTTCGAGGAGCTCGGCTTCGACTCGCTCACCGGCGTCGAGCTGCGCAACTGCCTGGAGCGCGCCACCGGATTGGCGCTGCCCTCGACGCTGATCTTCGACCACCCCACGCCGGAGGCTGTCGCACGGCTTCTGCGCTCGCTCGCGGAGGGCGTCGAGCCTGACGCGGGAGAGCCGGACCGCCCGAGCGGCCGGGCCGGGGAGCCGCCGGCGAGCGTTGGCGGCGCAGACGAGGCCCCCTATCTCGCCCGCGCGCTGGAGTCGGTCGCACGCCCCCCCGCTCCGCCGCGGATGCCGCCCGCCTCGCTCGGCCTCCGCGTCAAGACCTCGCCGTTGCTGCGCAGCCTGCTGCCGACGCGACTGGCGGTGGAACGGGCAGAACGCCGAGGACAGGCGATCTGGGAGCAGAGCGCCGAGGCTCGCGAGGATGCGCTCGCCGCGATGGAGACGATCGTCGCGGGCACCTCGCGCGCGGGCGAGCTGCAGGAGCTCGCGCGGCTGCACGTGATCGAGAGCGCCGTCGACAGGGCGCTCTTCTGGGCGCACCCGTGGTCGGCGAAGACCGACGCGCCGTCGGCCCAACGCCTGCGGGAGGCGCTGTCGGGGAACCGGGGGGTGCTGCTCAGCTCCTGCCACCTGGGGCCCCACTACCGCCTGCAGTCCGCTCCCGCCTTCAGGGGTCGAATCACGTACACCGTCCCCGGACCCTGGTTCTTCGAGCCGCCCACCAACAACCACTGGGGACGGCGTCTCGCACGCTGGCGCAAAGGCATGAAGAGCCGCCCGGTGCCCGCCAGAGGATCGTTTCGGATCATCCAGGCCCTGCTCGAAGAGGGGGAACCGGTCTTCCTCGCCTTCGACATGCCCGGCCCGCGCGACACGCGCTTCCTGGGCAAGCCGGCGACGCTCGCCGAGGGAACCGCGCAGCTGGCCGTGCGGGCCGACGCGCTGGTCGTGCCGCTGCGCACGCGACGCGTGGGCCACCGCGTGTGGGTCGACGCCGCCGAGCCGCTCGACCCCCGCGAGCTCACCGGTGTCGATCGGCTCCACGACGCGCTCGCCGCCGTGCACGAGCGCTGGATCCTCGAGAATCCCGCCGCGATGGAGGACCCCCGCAGCATCGGCTGGAAAGACGGAGCGAGCGCTCGCGGCTGGTTCCAGCCACAGATCGTGTAGCTCAGAAGTCGGGCGCCGCCGGCAGGCCGACGTAGTTCTCGGCGAGGCTGCGCGCGGCCGCCCGCGAGCGCTCCAGGTAGTCGAGTCGCGCGAGCTGCAGCCGACGCTGGAAGGGGTCCTCGCCGAGGTCGTGCAGCAGCCGCGTCATGTAGTCGGAGAAGTCCTGCGCCCGCCACACTCGGCGCAGCGCGATCTCGGAGTAGGCGTCGAGCGCCGCCGTGGATCCGCTCGCGTACCAGTCGGCGATCGCGGGGGCGAGCAGGCGCACGTCGTTGAGCGCGAGGTTCAGGCCCTTGGCGCCGGTCGGCGGGACGATGTGCGCGGCGTCGCCGAGCAGGAACAGGCGCCCGTGCCGCATGGGCTCGCACACGAAGCCGCGCATCGGGGTGATGCCCTTCTCGATCACCGGCCCCTCGTTGACGCGCCAGCCATCGCTCGCCAGCCGCACCTGCAGCTCCGCCCAGATGCGCTCGTCGGGCCACTCCTCGATGCGCTCGTCGGCCGGCACCTGCAGGTACAGGCGGCTGATGCGCGGCGAGCGCATCGAGTACAGCGCGAAGCCGCGCTCGTGCCAGGCGTAGATCAGCTCGTCGGTGGCGGGCGCGGCCTCCGCGAGGATCCCCAGCCAGCTGAACGGGTACACGAACTCGTGCTCGCGCCGGGCGTCCGCCGGGATCGACGGGCGGCAGACGCCGTGGAAGCCGTCGCAGCCGGCGATCACGTCGCACCGCAGCTCCCGGGGCTCGCCCTCGTGGACGTAGGCGATGCGCGGGCGCTCGCTCTCGAGGCCGTCGACCGCCACGTCCGAGACCTCGAAGCGCAGCGCTCCCCCGCGCTCCAGCCGGGCGGCGATCAGGTCCTTGACGACCTCCTGCTGTCCGTAGATCGTGATCCGCCGGCCGGTGAGCTCGGTCATGTCGATGTGCTGGGTGCGTCCCTGACGGCGCAGGTAGATGCCGCGGTGCTCGAGGCCCTCGCGCGCGAGCCGCTCCCCCACCCCGAGCTCGTGCAGCAGCTCGACGGTGTTGTGCTCGAGCAGGCCCGCGCGCACGCGCTGCTCGACGTACGCGCGCGAGCGGCTCTCGAGCACCACCGACTCGATGCCCGCGCGCTGGAGCGTCAACGCGAGCGTCAGCCCTGCCGGCCCGGCGCCGACGATGCCGACCTGCGTTTCCACGGGGGCGAGCATATATGGTCATACGGTGCTCGGAGGCGCGCGTGTGCGGATGGCGCGATGGCTGATGGGGTCCTCGCCGGCCACCACCCCGGAACTGTGGACCGCGGTCGATCGCTACATATGCGATCGGCTGCTGCCGCCCGACCCGGTGCTCGACGCCGCGCTCGCCGCCGCCGACGCCGCCGGCATGCCGCCGATCGCCGTCACCGCCAACGAGGGCAAGCTGCTGGAGCTGCTCGTGCGCATCCAGGGCGCGCGCCGCGTCCTCGAGCTGGGGACGCTGTGCGCGTACAGCACCATCTGGCTCGCGCGCCCGCTCCCCACCGGCGGCCGGCTGGTGACGCTCGAGTACGACCCACGCCACGCCGAGATCGCCCGCCAGAACATCGCCACCGCGGGGCTCGACCACGTCGTGGACGTACGCGTCGGGCCCGCGCTCGAGACCCTCCCCGAGCTCGCCGCCGAGGGCGGCGACCCGTTCGACCTGATCTTCATCGACGCCGACAAGAAGAACTACCCCGCCTATCTCGAATGGGGACTGAAGCTCTCGCGCCCGGGGACGCTGATCGTCATCGACAACGTGATCGGCGGCGGCGCCATCCTCGACCCCGACGCCGCCGAGCCGTGGGGCGAGGAGGGCGGCGTGGCCGGCATGCGCCGCTTCTACGAGCTGCTCGGCGCAGAGCCCCGCCTCAGCGCGACCGCGATCCAGACCGTCGGCCAGACACACGACGGCTTCGCGCTCGCGCTCGTGACCGGCGAGCGGTAGCGCCGCTCGTCCGGGCGTCCCGTCTCCGGCGGCCGGCGCGGCGGCCGGCGCCTCGCGAGCGCGTTACCCTGACGAGATGGACAACGGCTACCGAGTCGCGGTCGTCGGCGCCACCGGCCAGGTGGGCACGCTGATGCTGCGCCTGCTGCGCGAGCGCGAGTTCCCCGCGCGCGAGATCGTCCCGTTCGCCTCCGAGCGCTCGGTCGGACGGGAGCTCGAGGGTGGGCTGGTTGTGCGAGGCCTCGACGACGAGTCGATCCAGGGCTTCGACGTGGCGCTGTTCTCCGCCGGCGGCTCCACCTCGGGGGAGTGGGCGCCGAAGTTCGTGGCGGCGGGCGCGACGGTGATCGACAACTCCTCGCGCTGGCGTATGCAGGACGACGTGCCGCTGGTCGTCAGCGAGGTCAACCCCGATGCGCTCGAGGGCCATCACGGCATCATCGCCAACCCCAACTGCTCGACCATGCAGATGGTCGTCGCGCTCAAGCCGATCCACGACGCGGCCGGCATCGAGCGGCTCGTCATCAGCACCTACCAGGCGGTCTCCGGCACCGGCAAGCGGGCGGT